>NZ_JAMGSI010000002.1:322125-644251 GCF_023516715.1 Akkermansia massiliensis
CGGGGTAGACCTTGAGGATGCCGGGGCGGGCGGTCCGGACAAGCGTCTCCGCCATCTTCATCGCCAGGGGATTGCCCCCCGCGCCCTTGTCCGTCACGCAGACGGACTCCGTCAGCATGAAATTGCCTTCCGCCGGGTCCACGTAATCAATGGGCAGCCCAGCCTTCCTGTCCGCCACGGCCTGGTGGCGCAGGCCGAAGGCAATCGCCACCTCCCCGGCGCGCACCTTCTTCAGCGGTCCGGAACCGGAATTTTCCAGATGAGGCCCCGCGTTCTCCACAATGCTGTGCAGCAGGCGTCGCGCCTCCTGCTCCCCGTACGCGCTGACCAGGGCCTGGACCATCAGCCATGCCGTGGAGGAACTGCGGATATTGGGAATGGAGATGAATCCCTTGTACGCCGGGCTTGCAAGGTCTTTCAGGGAGGCGGGCCGGGGCAGCCCGTTCTCCTGAAGCGCCCTCGTATTGATGAAAATGGCCCCTTCCTGCGCCGTAAGGGGCGCGCAGAAACCGGGCGTCTTTTCCAGGGCATGGAACGTGAAGGAGAGGGGGGCGAACATCCGGTGGGCCTGCTGGGCGCTTTCCAGGTAGTAGGTGGAGGCGGTAATCACGTCCGCCTCAATGTTGCTGCCCTCCGCCATGATCTTTCCGCCCAGCTCCGAGGTGCTGAAGGAGGAAAAAATGTACTGTCCGGAAAATCCGGCCCTGTCCAGGGCGTCCTGCATGGCTAGCCGGGATTCTTCGTCCGCGTTGGAGTAAATCACTACCTCCGGGCTCTGATTGCAGCCGCCCAGGCACAGAAGGACTCCGGAAACGACGGCAAGCGCGCAGGCAATCATGGTGGACTGTTTTTTCATGACGGTATTTTATTGTTTTTTGGTGCATCGGGCGACAATGCCGCCCAGAATGACCCGGACCAGGATATTCGTGGCCAGAATCAGGAGGGACATCACAAAGATGGAATCAAACTGCGCGTAATGCTGCAATTCCTTGATCTTGGTGGTCAGCACGGCCGTTCTGGCGCCCACTAGGAAGATGACGGCGCTGATCGTGATCATGCTGTTGATGAAATAATAGCTGAACATTTCCAGCACGGTTCCCAGCGAATTGGGCACCACAACCCGGCACAGGGTTTTCAGCCAGGAATCACCCATCAGGGCGGCCGTGGCCTCCCAGCCCTTGTTCATTTTCTCCAAGGAGCTCTTGCCCATCAGGTAGGGCGTGGTGAAGAAATGGACCACGTTGCAGAGCACCAGAATCAGGAAGGTGTTTTGCAGGCTGGTTCCCGTGAAGGCGAACAGGAATGCCAGGCCGAGCACCATGCCCGGAATGGTGTTGGTCACCACGGCTATCCCATCAATCGCGCCGCGGGCCACCCGCCCCAGCCCGGAGCGCGCGGATGCCAGCGCGGCGCCGTAGGAAAGCAGGGTGCCCAGCAGCGCGGTCAGCAGCGCCACCCACAGGGAATTGCCGTAAATGGAAAGCAGGCCGCGGGAAGAGAGGATGCGCATGAAGCGTTCCAGGGAAAATTCCACCTCATAAGGCCAGTTTCTGACGAAAGGCACCACGAACATGACCGCAAAAACCGCCGCAATGGTTCCGATGACGGCCAGGGACCCGGCGCCGCACACGGCGTCCCTCAGGCGGCTTTTGACGATGTCCTGGCGGCAAATCCTGTTGTACCGGAAATTGTACCGTTCCAGGTAATTGATCAGCAGGATGCTGATGATGGACGGCAGCAGCATGGAAACGGCGACCGCCGCGCCGCCGCCGAAGTTCGGGATGGCCCCCAGCATTTCATTGTACAAATGGATGGCCACCACGTCAAAACTGCCTCCGATGGAGGCGGGAATGCCGAAGTCCGTAAAACTCAGCGTGAACGACTGGATCAGCGCCGCCCCCAGCGTACCCACCAGCGGCCTCACGGCCGTTCCCAGGAAGGTGCGAACGGGGCCGTCCCCCATCACCTTGGAAACGATGACGAAGTTCTTGTCTACATACTTGAAGGTGTTGTTAATCAGCAGGAAGGCGACCGGCAGCGTGTAAATGGTGTAGCCCAGCAGCATTCCCTGGAACCCGTAAATGTCCAGCACCTGGAACCCCAGCAGCCGCGTCAGCAGCCCTTCCCTGCCGAAGGAATAGATGATGACGAAGCCGTACGTGATGGTGGGCAGGAACATGGGCGCCACCGTCATTCCCGCGATGAACTTGCGGAACAAGGGCGGCAGTCCCGTATTGTTCACGGCATACGCCAGGAAAAAGGCCAGCGCGGTGGTCAGCGCCGCGGAAATCCCGGAAATCAGAAAACTGTTCCGGAAGGATTCCAGGAATGCCGGGCTGGCCAGCATGGCCGTATAATTCCCCAGGCCGGATTCCCCACCTACCAGGAAGGACTTGCCCAGCAGCAGCGCCATGGGCAGGACCAGGAAGACGGAGAACACCAGGGCAACCGCCCAGAACACGCCCCGGATTTCTATCTGGGTTTTATGCATAGGAACCCTCAAAGAGGGAAAGAATGTTATTCCTCTTGATCTCCAGCTGGTTCAGGATGAACTGCTTCACAAAGCTGTTGCTGGGGCTGGAAATGATTTCCCGCGGCGTGGAATACTGGGAAATGCCTCCTTCGTTCAGGATCAGCACCCGGTCGGACAGGGTAAGGGCCTCCTCCGGGTCATGCGTCACAATGATCGTGGTCAGGTTGTACTCCCGGGCAATCGTCTTGATGCGGGACTTGATGGACTCCTTGATGACGCCGTCCAGGGCGCTCAGAGGTTCGTCCAACAGCAGGATGCGGGGCTTCATCACCAGCGTGCGGGCCAGGGCCACGCGCTGCTTCTGGCCGCCGGAAAGCTGGTCGATGCGCTTGTCCAGATGTTCGCTCAGGCCCAGCAGCTCCACCAGCTCCCGCACCTCACGGGGGGAGCTGACCCCCGGCTTGTTCTTCAGGCCGTACGTGATGTTCCGATAGGCGTTCAGGTTGGGGAACAGGGCATAATCCTGGAACACGATGTTGAAGCCGCGCCGCTGCATGGGCGTGCCGCTCACGTCCTCCCCGTCAAAAAGGATCTGGCCGCCGTCCAGTTCCGCCAGCCCCAGGATGACGTTCAGCAGCGTAGTCTTTCCGCTGCCGGACGGCCCCAGGATGGAGACGATTTCCCCTTTCCCGATGTCCAGGCTGATGCCGTTCAGAATGGGAACTCCGTTATAGACTTTCTTGATGTTTTTCAACTGTAGCATGGTAACCTCCTGGCCGCCGCAGCGGCCCGCTGGCATTGATGGATGGGAAGGGAACTACTTGTTCCGGCGGATATCCGCCACGGCCTCCGCCAGGCGGCGGAAATCGTCCGGGAACACGTCCCCGATATTGCCGATGCGGAAGGTAGGGGCTTCCGAAATCTTGCCGGGGTAAATGACGAATCCCCGTTCCTTCAAGGCCTCATAAAACTTCTGGAAATCAAAATCCTCCTCCGGGTACAGGAAGGACGTGATGATGGGGGACTGGAGTTCGTCCGGCAGCAGGGTCCGGAACCCGCTCCGGCGCATCCCCTCCACCAGCGCCGCATGGTTTTCCCGGTACCGGTCATGGCGCGCTTCCACGCCGCCCTCATCTTCCAGCTCCTTCACGGCCTGGAAGAAGGCGCGCACCACATGCGTGGGAGAGGTAAAGCGCCACTTGCCATGGCCCTTCTCCATCTCCGCCCACTGGTCATACAAATCCAGGGACAGGGAGCGGGAGACCCCCTCGCACCGGGACAGGAAGGAGCGTCTGGCAATGACGAAGCCGAAACCCGGAACGCCCTGGATGCACTTGTTCGCGCTGCTGACCAGGAAGTCGATTCCCAGCTTGCGGATGTCAATGGGAATGCCGCCGAAGCTGCTCATGGCGTCCACGATGAACGTCAGGCCGCGACCGCGGATCGCCCTGGCGACGGCCTCCACCGGATTCAGAATGCCGGTGGTGGTCTCGCAGTGCACCATGGCCAGGTGGGTGATGTCCGGGTGTTCCTCCAGCGCGCGCCGCACGGCCTCCGGCGTCACGGGCGCCGTCTCCTTCAGGGAAACGAGGACGTGATTCAGGCCATGGCGGCGGGCGATGTCCCCCATGCGCTTGCCGTACGCACCGTTGGCGACGATCAGCAGCTTGTCCTGCGGCCTGACGGCGCAGCTCAGCGTGGCTTCCACGGCATAGGTGCCGCTGCCCTGTAAAAGAACGGTGGTGTATTCGCCGTCCAGCCCCGCCAGCTTCAAAAGCTGTTCCCGGATGACGGTGACCACGCCCTCGTTGTAATCCTTGTCCCAGGTGCACCAGTCCTGAAGCATGGCCTGGCGGACGGATTCGGAAGTGCTCAGCGGGCCGGGGGTAAGAAGAAGGTAATTTCTCATGGTTAATGGATGGTTGAAAGGCTAGCGGTTCATGGAGGCGTTGATCTCCTCAATGCAGGCGGGCAGTTCACGAATGGAATCCAGCACGTAATGCGCTCCCGCGTCCAGCATGCGGCGGCGCACTTCCTCCTTCATTCTGTTCAATTCTGCGGCGGGCATGGCCTCATATTCCTCCTCGCTCAGGCCCAGTTCATTGCTGCCCGTGATGATGCCCACGGTGTGCACTTTCGCACTCAATCCTTCCCGGATATCCGCCATCGTATCGCCCACCTTCACCACCTGGTCCACGGAGGGGATCTCCAGGTCAATCATGTTCCGGTAAACCATGTACGGCGCGGGACGGCCCGCGGGCACTTCGTCCGGCGTCACCAGGTTGTCCACCACGTAACCCCGGGCGGCAGCCCCGGGACGCACAATGTCCATCATCTCCGCCGTGTAGCCCGTGGTGGACCCGACTTTGATGCCACGGGCCTTCAGCCCCTCCAGCGTTTCCACCACGCCGGGAATGGGGGTGGTGAAATCCTTCAGGGAGGCGAACAGGTGCGTTTCAAACCCGGCGTAAAGCTCCCGCACGTCGGATTCATTCCAGGAACGGCCGTACTTCCTCTCAAACTGTTCGCGAACCGGCTCCATTTCCAGAATGGCGCGGATGTGGTCCACTTTCAGCAACCCCATGGGTTCCCGCGCCTGCCTGTAGGTGATATCCAGGCCCTTTTCCCTGAACACGCTCAAAAAAACGTTCAAAGGGGCGAAACAGCCGAAGTCCACGGCCGTACCGGCCCAATCCATGATGATGCAACTGACTTTATTCATAATCTGTAATGTCTGGTCGTTGAAGGAGCAGCAGCGGCGGCTTTCCTCCGGGAACGGAGCCAACCTAAAACCTTCCCCGCCGCCGGACAAGAGCCGCCTGGTTGCAATGTTGTCACATAAACGGCGCCGGACACGGTCAGAAATTCGTGTACGCGCCGCAGATAAACGTCCACCCCGTAAACCCGGCGGAACGGCCTCCGCGGGAATGCCCGTACTCCGCCATCGTCATGATCTTCAGCCGCGCGGGATCGTCCCGGTACACAAAGAAATTCAACCCGGCGGCCACGGCCTGGTAGCAATCCACGCGGTTCCCTCCCCTTTCCGCCAGGGAGGCATAGCGCTTGTTCGGCTTCACGGCGTCCGGACCGAATGCGAGCTGGTAGCGGGCGACCGCCTGCACATGCCCCGTCAGGTTGAGGGACGGCATGACGGTCAGCCCCGCCAGGCCGGACGGAGCTATCACGCCGCCGGAGGAATACTCCCGCAGCCGGGAGGCCCAGACCGCCTGGGCCATCAGCTCAAATGCGCCCTGCTTTCCGTAATAATACAGCGCCAGCACGTTCCGCGCCCCGGTGCCCGTGTAATTGCCGTCGTAGGGGCGGTCCTTCATGTCGCCCCAGTTGTAAATCCAGTCGCAGTAAAGCCGCCCTTCCTTCAGCAGCAGGCCGTCCGCGCGCGCGGACAGGCCCAGGCTCATGTTCACGGACTCCCAAGTGCCCCAGGTTCCGCGGCTCCTCTCGTCCGTGTTGGACCACAGGCCCGCGTAATACCCCAGCGGCTCCTTCTTTTCGTCATTATAGCTCCAGACGCCGAAGGAACTGTCGCTGACCAGCATGTTTTCCACGGCGGAAATCTCCGGCAGCTTATACTTGGAACTGGAAATGCGGTTCTCCGCCAGAATGACGGGAAGCACCTTCCCCGCACCCACAACAGCGCCCGGCAGGGAATATTCCAAATGGGCCTCATAAAGGTTGCCGCGGGTCATTTTGTGGTTGTTCCAGCGTCCGCCCTTGTAATAGCCCAGACTGTCCACGCCGCCCATGTTCCAGATATTAGCCACTTTCAGGTCCCGGAGCACCCTGGCGTTCCAGCCCAGCCTCAGCCGCCGCCATTCCTCCGTGCGCCCGTGGGAGCCGGGGTACGTCCCGGAACCGCTGGGGGACACGGCCGCCGCCTGGTACTGGGCCCGCAGGGACACGTTGAACTCCTGAAGCCACGGATTCTCGCCATTCCTGTACAAATGCACGTTGCCGGGACGGGCTCCGTAGCTTTGCGCCCAGAGTCCGGACAGGGAGGACACGCCGCCCGCCGTTCCGTTCCAGGAGGAAAAACCTTCCGCGCCACACGCAAAGCCGACGGCGCAGCCAAAACAGGCGGCATAGAAAAAAGAGGCCAGGGACATGATTCCCCACCATATCCGTTCCGGAACCCGCCTGAACCATTTTCAGGTCAAAAAATCGCCACACAACAACATACCGGAAAAAGGAAAAACGCGGCTTTCATCTTCGCGCCTCCTGATGCATGCCCATGAAAAAACAGGGAGGTCCCGGCGCGCCCCCTGAAGCTTCCCGTGGAATTCACGGACGGTGCAGCCGTCACGGCTCTGTCTCTCCGGAAAGCAGGCGGTCAAAGACCCACTCCCCGAACGTCCACTCCTCATTCTCCCCTTTGGCAAGGGCGAACTGCCGGAAAAGTTCCCGGAACAGCTCCCTCACTTCGCCAAGGGGAACGGCGCGGCGCAGCAGGAACGCCGTCCTGTCGCCCTGGGCGCGCCCTCCGGCAAAAACATCGTAAACGCCCTCGCTGCGGCCCACCATGGCCAGCTCTGCAAACAAGGGGCGGGAGCAGCCGTTGGGACAGCCGGAAATCCGGAACACCACGGGTTCGTCATCCAGCCCGAATTCATGCAGAATTTCTTCCAGCCATCCGTTGAGCTCCCGGTGGACCAGGGAAGAAGCGGCGCGGGCGCGGCGGCAGCCCGGCAAGCCGCGGCAGGAGCAGGATTCAATGGAGAGCGGGGGAAAATGCCTGGACCCGCGCAGCAGTACCTTGATGCGTTCCGCCACGCACCTGTCCGCCGGATGAAGCCTCAAATTGCCCCGCGGCGTGATGCGCACCGGAGAAGTCAAAAAAGGGACCACGCGCCGCCATGCCGACGCCACGGCATATTCCGGCGTATCCTCCAGACTGCCGGAAGGGAGCGCCACCAGCAGCCCGTTATAGAAATCATTGCGGCTCCACTCCCCGGAAGAGGAAAACTCAGGTTGCTCCCCCTCTCCCGGGTACAAGCCGGCGTTTTTCAATTCATTCAGAACCCAGTCCAGGCTGCGGGAGGCGAACAGCGACTTCAATCTCCTCTTGCGCGGATTGTCCGGTTCCCCGAACTGTTCATTCAGGGCCGTCAGCACCCCCGCCGCCTTCACGGCCTCCGGCAGGGAATACCGCCCCAGCCAGGATGCCGCCCGCGGCGCCAGGGCCGCACTGCCCCCCTGAATGCCGCCCCCGCCTCCGGCAAACAAATGCACGCCGCCCTCCGGATGGCCGCCCTTGGGAACCACAAAGCCCAGGTCACAGGAAAACAGCCCGAATTCATGGTGCGGAGCCTCTTCCAGACAAATACGGGCGCGCTTGTGCAGGGCGGAAAAACGTCCTTCAGGCTGCGGGTCCGAGGAAAAAAGACGTTCGCGGTTTTTGCGTATTTCATACGCGGGGAAGGAAACGGGAGCGGAAAACCTGTTCAACTTTCCGGCGAACTCCAGCCATGCGTCCCGGTTTTCCCCCCAGCAGAGGGAGGAACCTACATCCACGGCCTGTTCCGTATAGGGAACCAGGCGGGAAAGCTTTTCCGCCAGGGCAATGCCCTTCTCCACGCATTCCCGCTCATCCACCCCGTCCAGAGGAATGGACAGGGTGGAAAAGGAAACAAGGCGGCATCCCCCGTCCACGGCGTCCAGAACGGCCTGCCACTGGGCGGGTTCCATCCATCCTCCGCAAAACGGATATTCCAGGGTGTAGGTATTTCTCATGATGAATAAAATCAGACTCGCGCCGTCGCCAGGAACACCACGTGCATGACGGAAACCAGCGTTACAAAATACATGTCCGCCCGCGCGGACGGCACAGAGGAGAAGGGACCGGCCATGCCGAGGCCCAGAGCGCCGTGGGAACACCGGGAAATGCAGTCCCGGCAAAGGGTGCAGCGCCTGGAAATGCGGCAGGCCCCGCCCTCGCGCGAGATGGCGAGGTCACGGCAGGCGGCGGCGCACTGCATGCACCCGGTGCACGTCTCCTTCACGAGCATGCGCCAGGGGGACAGCCTGCCCAGCAAACCGGCGGCCAGCCCCATGGGGCAAAACCTGCTGCAATATTCCCTCACGCCGCCCGCGGCGCTCATTCTCCAGGCCAGGGGAGCCAGGAAAGCCGCGGCAAGCGCAACCGCCAGGGCGTATTCCACCGGGAGTCCCCACAGGGACAGGAGCAGCGGCGTTCCCACCGCTGCGGCGAGGGCCGCCCATCTCCAGTCCCGGAGGCCCTTGCCTCCCTTCACCGGACGCCCCTTTCTGCGGGAGGAGGCGGCGGACAGGCAGTCCCACACCCCGAAGTAGCACAGATGGCTGCACCACGCGCTCCCGGCCAGAAGGACGGATACGCTGAACAGCGCCAGCATGAAGATGCCTTCTCCCCGGTAAACCGGGCCGGAAATCATCATGAACGGCACGGGAACATGCAGCCTGCCCGTCATCAGAAGGGAGGAAGCCACCGTCACGCCCAGCAGAAACTGAAGAAAAAACACGGAGGCGAATACGGTCCACATCAGCCGCCGCCTGCGGGGAGACGCCTGCGGATTCAGCAGCCCCTCCGCACAATAGCCTCCCCACCAGGCCAGAAGAAGAATCACGAATCCGTTGACGCCCTGCCACGGCAGAACACGCTCTCCCAGCAGCAGGCGGAAAGGGGCCAGCGCATCCAGCAGAAACAGAAATAGCACGGAGGCGGAAAACACGCGGCTGCGCGCCAGCTCCGGAACAGGCAAATCCTTCTCCCCGCGCCTGCGCCACAGGATGGCCGCCGCATGAAGCAGCAGTACGCCCGCCAGAATGGCGGCCAGCCGCAGAAACGGCAGTCCCTCCATCATCCGCAGCCTGGCCAGATGCCAGGTTTCCGCCCCCCAGAAAAGCAGGGAGGCCAGCAGCAGGAACGTGACGCTCCTGCGGAGCCAGCCGCGCCGGGAAAACGAAAGCGCCGCCAGCCCCATGCACAAAATGACGCCCGCATGCATCCCGCCGCGCAAAAAATGGGCGGCCGTCATCAGAAAGCAGAACAAGGAGATGAGTCCGGGGCCGGTCATGGCATCGTGGGCGCCTGTCTGGCACCCCCAACATAAGTGAAAAGACCGGGCGCTCCAGAAAAAAACGGTTCATCCGCCCGTGAAGGGAGCCTCATTGCGTCACCCCTCCGCCGGAACAGCAACGCAGGGAAATATTTCCCCTCCGCCGCTCCGTCCGGAAGCCTCCGGAACATGCGGAAGGGCGCCGTTCCACGGCGGCGAAAGCCGCGGGGGCGCCCTGCCGGAAACGGCGGCCTCCATGCGTGGACGCTGTCCAGCCGCGCATGGAGCCGCATCAGGATGTTAAAATTACAATTTCCTGGTGTTCAGCTTTTTATCCACCACCATGCCGTCCGTGAGCTTCGGCTGGAACTTCACGTCGCGACGGGCCTTGAACTTCAGCACAAACAGCTCGGAGGTTCCCTCCACAGGTTCCTTGTCCCCGATATTGACGAAGGTGGGATACAGGGCCTTGGTTCCGTTCGTATGAAGCCTGTCGTTCGTCAGGTTCTCCATCTTCTTCATGTTCTTAACCTCCACGCCCACGAATTCCAAATCCTTGGGATCGTACGGGAGGGCAAAGCTCAGAGCATTCACCAGCCGGAGGTTCCGGCCCTTCACGGTCACCTTGACGGCGTCTCCCTTGGCGTACCTCTTCTTATCGGCGCTGAGCAGGAGCTTTCCGTCCAAGCGGGCTTTCTTCTTTGCCTCCTCGGCGGCTTTCTTCTTCTCGCCGTCCCCTTCCTTCTTATCCCCTTCCTCGTCCTTCCTGGCGGCTTCTTCCTGCGGCTGGTCGGCTTCGTCTTCCAGCTGGGTGGCTACCACGGAAATATCGTAAGCGTCAATAAGGCCATTCTTGTTGATGTCTCCGTTGCTGATGTAGCCTTCAAAGTCGGAATCGCCTTTCCGCAGGCCCGTGTAGTTGATGTAGGAGGTCAGGTCGTTCCGGTCGATCTTGCCGTCATTATTGATGTCGCCCGGCAGATAGCTTTCCGTGCCCGGCACCTTGAAGACGTAGATTTCCCTGCCGGAGCCGTAGTCGCCCACGCCTTCCGTGACATTCAGCTTGATGTAGCGCGCCGTGGGGGCGTCCTTGAAGTTGAAGATCTTCACGTCGCCATTCTTGTCCCACTGGAACGTTCCGGCCTTCGTCCAGTTTTCCCGGTCCATGCTGTAGGAAATGGAGCCCTTCAGGAGCGTTCCGTTGCCGCCGTCCTCACGCGGAACGTAATGGAACTTCTCAAGCTTGTTGATGGTCTTCAGGTCCAGAACCAGGTCAAACGGCACGGCCTTCTCGTTGTACTTCGTGTGCCACGCGTCCTTTTCCTTGAAGTCAAAGAGTTTCGTCAGGGAATTGCCCTGGTTTTCCACGCTCGTTTCACCTTCGATTCCCGGAATGGCGAACTCAAGCGGGTTGGCCTTGGTCTTCGCGCTGATGGCCGTCCAGGCGGAATGGCCGTCCTTGTTGACGGCGCGTACATTGAAGGAATAGGGCGTTTCCGCCTCCAAATCCTCAAACAGGAACTCCGTCCCCTTGATGGTGGTATACAGCATTCCGCCGAATTCGATTTCATAAAAATCAGCGTTCGGAACAGCATCCCATGAAGGAGTCAAGGTATATGCGGCCGCGTTTTCCTCCGTCACCCTGGCATTAGCGGGAGCGGTCAGGGCGCCGGAAGAGACACGGTATTTTTCCGCGGGTTCAAAGCGGAAGCCTTCCACGGAAAGCACGGTGGGGACAGCCGTAATATCCGCCGGGGCCAGCTTCACCAGCAGCTGCGGGTTTTTGGCAATCACCTTCTTCTCAAAATCGCTTCCCTTGGTCGCAAACCTGTTCAGGTTGGGAGCCTGGTCATAGAAATACACGTTCTCCCGGGACTTGAAATCCTCCATGGAATTCGCTTCCGCCAGGTTGACGCTGTTTTCCCCGACTTTGGCGGAAACGCTGGACGGCTTCTGCGTCACATTGATGCGGAACTCCGTGGCCTTCTTCTTCTGGAAGCCGTTGAAATCCCCCACCGCCGGATGAACGGTGACGGTCACGTTGTTCTTGTCGTCCGCCCGGGATTCAACCAGGGTGCGGACACCCTTGCCGGCCCTGTATTCCTCCGTCACGCCGTCGTCGTCATACGCGGTAAAGGAAGTGCTGCCGTGCGGGTAAAGCTCGTAAATGCGCAGGTTAGGATTGATTTCCGAGACATTGTTGCTCGGATTGGCCATGGGAATGATCGCGCCGTTCTTGACAAACACGGGCAGTTTCCACAGGGGAGCGTCAACGTCATTGTAAATCTTGCCGCCTTCATACAAATCCCCGGTGAAATAATCGATCCATTGTCCTTCCGGCAGGTAAATGCCGTGGCGCACGTCATTCCCCTCCTTGTCCGCCCTGGTTTCCTGGTAAACGGGCGCCACCAGAAAATAGGGGCCGTACAGGAACTGGTACTGCGTGGCCTTCCCCAGCGTGTAGGGATTGGGGTATTCCAGGAACATGGCCCGGATCATGGGCAGGCCGGAAACGGATTCCTCCGCGATGCTGTAGGCGTACGGAAGCAATTCCGACTTGAGCTTGAGGTACCACCGGTTGATGGAGGTATAGGGTTCCCCGAAGGCGTGGGGATACTTTTCATTGGCTCCCCAGCCGTCCATGTTCAGCTCCATGGGAGTGAAGGTCTTCCACTGGAAATCGCGGACGTTCACCAGCGGATTCTTCCCGCCGAAAATGCCGTCCATGTCCGAACAGATGTTGGGCTGGCCGGAGAGGCCGGAGCCGATGTAGGTGGGAATATGGAAACGGATGTACTCCCAGACGCCGCCCGTCTGGTCGCCCGACCAGATGCCGGCATAACGCTGGGTTCCGGCCCAGCCGTCCAGGGAAATGATGAACGGTCGGCTGTTGTTACCGTAATAGGTCATGATCTGGGCCACGTCCGTAATGCCGTTCAGGCCGAAGGAATAGCCGGCGCCCACCCAGGCGACGTCCGTCTTCAGCACGCGCACTCCGGCGTCCCTCACCTCCTTCACGATGTCGCGCTGGAGCAGGGCGCTGATTTCCGGCTTGGGATGCAGGTCGGACTGGGTCCACAGGCCTATTTCCACGCCGTTCTTCCTGGCGTAGTCCGCCAGGTTCTTCAAATTCGCGATATTGCCGTCCAGGGTATCCGTCTGGCCGTAGCCGGCTCCGTAGCCATCGTTCGGCAGGAGCCATCCCAGCGGCATGTCATGGGCCTTGTAGCGGTCCACCACGGCGCGGCCGGAAAACTGGTAATTGTTCAACTCCCCGTTCAGGGATTCCTTAATGCCTCCGTTATCCTTCTGGCTTTCCTTGTACCGTTTTCCGTCCTCAAACAGGATGCCCTTCTCGTCTTCCTTCCAGTAATCCCGGTTGTAGGCGTTCAGGTGGCCCTGGTAAAAGGCGAACTTGGGCAGCAGGACGGGGGCGCCGGTAAGCTGGTAGAAATCCCCCAGCAGGCTGACGGGCCCGTCGTTGACCATGAAAAAGACGTCCAGGTAATTTTCATCATGCGAAAGGCTGACCAGGTTCTTCTCCCTGGAGCCGAAATCATACTGGCCCTTCTTGAAGGTATGCCACATGACGCCGTAGCCGCCGGTGGACCAGTAGAAGGGAGTGGGGGAAGCCACGCCGCCATCCGTCCAGCTGTTCTGGTTCTCAATGGAAATCACCTTCCCCTTGTGGGAAAAACGGCCGTTCTGCACGCCGCCGCCGTAGAAATATTCATCCGGCTTCGCTTTCAGGGAAAAGCTGGTGCTGCCCTTTTCAAAAAGGACGGGGGCCGCCTGCTCCACCACCACGGAATTGTCCTTCAGGTTGATGATCTTGAGAAGAGAGGTCTTTTTGTCTATTTCAATCCTGATCTTCCCTGTGGTGATGGTGACCACATCTCCCTGCTGGTCCACGTCCAGGCGGGAAACCGGCTTCCGGGGGTTGTCCGCCAGGATGCGGGCTTCCGGCTCCGCCTTGGGGTCGCGGATAATGCCGCCCTTGTCATCCCGGAAAATCCGGAAAACGTTGTCCCCGTAAAAATCGAATGTCATCCGGTGGTTCTTGCCAAGCAGCACTTCCACGGCGGCAGGGTTGATTTTCCTGGCGCCTTCAACGGGCTGGACCTGTTGTTCCGGGGTCAGTTCTCCCGATGCGGCAACGGCGAGACCGGAGAAGGAAAAAGACAATCCGAAAGCCAGCAGGACGGACTTCCGGAACATGCCATGGTCAATTGAGTTTCCCATTATTGTAGTGTTTTATATTATTCAGCCGGAGCGGCGCCACGGAAGGGATGCAAACGATCGTTTCCGGCCGGGCAACGGGCCGTTTTCCTTCGTCATGCCGTCCAGTGGCGCAGATTATCTTGCTGCACCATACCCTTTGTCCGTAATCGCCACAAGGCCAAAGACGGCAGTAACGGCGCACCATTGCTCCACACGGCCATAAAATACCCGTTCACAGCCACTTCCCTTTCAAGGATGACCTTTTTAAAAGAATTACTTCCGCCCCATGGCGCAGGGGCACGAAAAAGCCCTGCAAGCTTTTGACTTGCAGGGCTTTCAAATGGTTACGGGAGCAGGATTTGAACCTGCGACCTTCAGGTTATGAGCCTGACGAGCTACCTGGCTGCTCCATCCCGCGATTTAAAGAGCATCCGTAGAGGAGTGCGGAATTGTTATAACCTACTTCCGCAGCATGTCAAGTACTTTCAAATAAAAATTTTCATGGCTGCGACCGTATGACAGAGGTCCGGAAACGCTTTCCGGGGGCGGCGGAAGGGAAAGGAAAAACGCAGGCCCCTTCCGGCGGCTTGGCTCACAACAGGTAGGAGAGTTGCCCGGCCCCGGCATGAGGGAACAAGAGCGGAAAAATCCCCTTCCCCGCACACGGAAAAAAAGAAAGGATTCCTCGACAAACATTGTCAAATCTGTATATCTTGAAAGGTGCGGACTGGGTTCCGCGCATTAACATCAACTAGAAAGAGGTACGACAATGCAAAAGGTAAACGTAAACACACCCATTACGATCACGGGGCGCCACGTGGAAGTCACAGACGCGATTCGGGAATTCGTAACGAAAAAGATTGAGGGGATCCGCCTGGACTTCCCACGCATTATGGAGGTTAAAGTATTGCTTGATGTGCAACGCGACCGCAAGATTTCCCAGGTGATTCTGTTCTGCTCGGACCACATCACCATTGACGCTTCCACGGAAGGGACGGACATGTACGCCTGCATCGACGAAACGATCACCAAAATCATGCGCCGCATGCGCAAGCACAAGACGCGCCTGATGAAAAATTTCCGCCCCCATCACCAGGAAACCATCCGCAAGCTGGATGAAACGGTATATGACGATTCCGTACTGGATTACCCCGGAGATTCCAAGGAAGACCCGGAACCCCTCCTCATTCACAGAGAAAGCTACAATCTCAAGAAGCTTTACAAGGAGGAAGCCATCATGGAACTGGAACTTTCCGACAAGCCCTTCGTGCTCTACAGGAATGCGCGACGCGACGTGCTCCAGATCGTGTACCGGAGGCCGGACGGGGACTACTCCATTATTGAACTAGGCACCAGCCTGTGACCGTAAAAAACGGTTTTGAAACAAACCGTTTTCCATAACGCATCAAAAAGAGCAGGACTCCTGAAACCGGGGGTCCTGCTCTTTTCTGTAATGCCGTGACATGGAACAAGAAAATCTCTTGATTTCTACTTGCCACCATTTACATTGGTCCCAGCAAACCTCCGTGGATGCGGAGGTTCCAGTAGTTAACAAACACTGTATTTAATTCGAATTATGAAGAACATCGCTATCCTCGCCATCGCCGGCGCCGCTTGCCTGGTCGCTTCTTGCTCCCAGCAGCAGCAGCAACAGCAAACCACCGCTCCTGCTCCCGCTCCGGTTGTGCAGGCCAAGGGCAAGTAAGTTTGCAGCAGGGCCTCGCCCTGCAACATTAGCAAATCATCCAATTAATCCGCACTCGGTGTACGCACTGAGTGCGTTTTTATTTGCCCGGAACCCGGTTTTCAGCCGTCATTTGCCGGTTCACCGGGATTTTCCTTAAAAACGGCGGACGCCGTAGCAAACGCAGGCATTCCCCGCACATGCAGGCGTCACCCGCCATCAAGCAGGGACGTGCACAAGCTCCGGCCTCGTTAAACGGCCTTTTACATTCAGGCAGCCTTGGAAGCTCCGCCGCCGGAAGCGCCAGCTTCTTTATGGACAGCAGCGGAACCGCTTGCCTTCGCCTCCTCCTGCTGACCGGACTGGAATATCCTCTGGATCAGCAGGGGGCGTTTCCTGGCCCATCCGGGCCAGACCAGGTGATGGTCCATTCCGTAGGAATGCCCTTCAGGAAAGGCCTTGGACACGAACGGTTCCCGCCAGTCCTCCTCCCATTTGCCCCCTTCCCGGTCCTTCTGGGTCAGCACCACCAGATGCCCGCAGTTCTTCCAGGCGTCCAGGACGATGGAACCCTGCAATCCCCCTCCGGCAGCGTTCACGTACACGCAGCTGTGCTCCCTGCCCGTTCCATGGTCGCGGATGGTCAACCCCACACGGAAAAACTTCACGGGGCGGCGGCGCATGTCACGGTACAAATCCTGCTGCACCTGCCAGCAGAGCCCCCTGTCGCGCAGGTTGGAATTGACCAGGATGTTGTTCAGCCAGCCGAACAGCACAATCCTGTTATTCCGGGCAATCGCCGCGGACTGGACTACCGCCGTGTCCGCCAGCCACTTGGCTTCCGCCCTGGCGGCGGGAAGAGCGGCCTTCTCCGGCGGCAGCAGCCCCAGAAAAGCATTCGCCAATCCGGACATCTGCTGCTGCACGTAAGGTCTCTGTATATAATCCTCAGCCGGAGGAGTGCAGCAGGAACTCCATCCGCACAGGAGGGCGGCAGCAAGCAAAAGCCTGAATGTCTGCATGGTCGGCATGGCGCGCCAAGGCTAGCAGATTACGCGTAAAAATCCAGTAAAGCTTTCAAAAATGACCGTCCCTGCCCTGACGGCTCTTGCCTTCCCCCTCCCTCCCCGGTAGAATGCCGCCCCTCTTCACCATGCTGACGATCAAAAACCTCACGAAATCCCACGCCGGACGCACCCTGTTCCGGGAAACGGAAATGACCATTAACTGGGGGGAACGGGTTGCCCTGGTAGGCCCCAACGGCGCGGGCAAGTCCACCCTGTTCCGCATGATTCTGGGAGAAGATACGCCGGACGAAGGCTCTATCAACATGGATGAATACGCCATGGTGGGCTATCTTCCGCAGGAAGCCAGCGAACCGAAGGATGAAACCGTGCTGGAAATAGCCATGGGCATCACGCCGGAAATGGAACGCGCCATCCACGTCATCCGGACGGCGGAAAACGCCAACAAGACGGATACGCCGGAGTATGCGGAGGCCATTGACACCTTTAACGCCGCCAACGGCTACCAGCTGGAACCCAAGGCCAAGAAAATCCTCAAGGGGCTGGCCTTCCGGGAAAGCGACTTCCACCGCCCCGCTCGGGAAATGTCCGGCGGCTGGATCATGCGCGCGTACCTGGCCAAACTGCTCGTCCTGGAACCGGACCTCCTGATGCTGGACGAACCCACCAACCACCTGGACCTCCTTTCCCTGCTGTGGCTCCAGCGCTACCTGAAAAACTACCCCGGCGCCATCCTGATGATTTCCCACGACCGGGATTTCATGGACGAACTGGTGGAAAGCGTGTACGACATCGACAACGAGGAACTGGTGGAATACCGCGGCAACTACTCGGATTTCCTGAAACAAAGGGACATGCGCTTTGAACAGCTTCAGGCCGCCTACCGCAACCAGCAGAAGGAAATCGCGCACATCCAGGAATTCATCGACCGCTTCCGCTCCATCAACTCCAAGGCCGGGCAGGTCCAGAGCCGCATCAAGCAACTGGAAAAGATGAAGCTCATCCAAAAACCCGTGGCCCGCAGGAAGGTGTTCAAATTCAACTTTCCCCAGCCTCCGCGCAGCACCCAGAAGGTCATTGAGCTGGAAAAAATCTGCCAGTCCTACGGCGACCACAAGGTTTATGAAAACCTGGACCTGCTGGTGGAACGGGGAGAACGCACCGTGCTGGTGGGCCCCAACGGCGCGGGCAAGTCCACCCTGCTGAAAATCCTGGCGGGCATCATCCCCATTGACTCGGGAAAACGCACTCCCGGCACCACCACGCGCATCGGCTACTTCTCCCAGGCACGCACGGAAAACCTGAATACGGAAAACACCGTCCTGGAGGAAATCATGAAGTGCAACGCTGAAATCCGGGAGGAGGAGGCCCGATCCATCCTGGGCTCCTTCCTGTTCCGGAGGCTGGATGTGGAAAAACGCGTCAGCGTGCTTTCCGGCGGAGAAAAATCACGGCTCAGCCTGGTCAAGTTCCTGGTGGACCCGCCCAACCTCCTGCTGATGGACGAACCGACCACCCACCTGGACCTCCTGTCCGTGGAAGCCCTGGTGCAGGCCCTGAAACATTATGAGGGGACCCTGGTCTTCATCTCCCACGACGTGCACTTCATCCGCTCCCTGGCGGAAAAAACCCTGCACGTGAACCGGGGAACCATCACCACCTATGCGGGCGGGTACGATTATTACCTGGAAAAGTCAGGCATTCTGGACGACGAAAAAGGCGGCATCACGGCGGAATAACCGTCCTCCCCTTTTCAGCTTCCCTTTTCTCCTTGCCTTGGGTCTCATCCTGCCTTAGAAAGACAGGATGAAGACTTTCCTCGTCCCCGTCCTGGCCTCCGCCCTGATGGCCGGAGTTCCGCTCGCCTTTGGTGAAACGGCTGCCCCGGCGGCTTCACCCGCGCCGGCAGCCCCGGCGGAAAAAACTCCGTCCGCGGATTCCCTCCTCAACCAGGCCTTTTCCGTAGCCATTGATGTCCAGCAGACGCTGGCGGCAGTACAGGACAAGGAAAGCGGGGACAAGGCCGTCAAGAAATTGCAGGGCATTCAGAAGGACATTCAGCGTCTCATGGGCTTCCGGGAGAAATTGAGCGATGCGGAAAAGGAAAAAATGGACGCCCTGTCAGAAAAAATGGAGGAACGGATGGACATGCTGAGCGAACGCTGTGAAAAGGAGGGCCAGCGGCTGCTGGAAGCCCGCTATTACGGCTCCTCCGCCCTGAAGGACATCCTGGAAAACTCGGATGAATTCAGCGATCTCGTCGAGCCGGATGAAGATGTGGCGGAACCGGAGGAGGACAATACGCCAGCCACAGCCGGAAACGTTCTTTCTCCCAACCCTGAAGACCTCCTCCCGCCGAATTGACCGGAAAAAGGCGCCCATACAGGAAAAGCCGTGGAGAACAACCGCCCTTTCCCGCTTCCATTTCAAGCTTGCCGGAACCATGAAAAACGGGTTTACTGTGGGCAGCATGCAAAAGTTAGCAGGTAAAACAGCCATCGTTACCGGGGCAGGCCGCGGCATCGGCAATGCCATCGCCCGCCGCTTCGCTTCAGAAGGAGCCAAAGTCATCCTGATCAGCCGCAGCCCGTCAAGCTGTGGAGGAGCCGCAGAAGAGATTAACAAGGAATTCCCGGACTCCTGCAAGGCCTATCCCTGCGACGTGGCGGATTACGCCGCCGTTCAGGAAACCGTCTCCGCCATCCTGAAGGACTTTCCGCAGATCGACATTCTGGTGAACAACGCCGGCATTACCCGTGACTCCCTGATGCTTCGCATGAAGGAGGAAGACTGGGACGCCGTCATGGATACCAACCTGAAAAGCGCGTTCAATACGGTGAAAGCCCTGCAGCGCGTGCTGATGAAGTCCCCTGCCGGACGCATCATTAACATGAGTTCCGTCATCGGCCTCGTGGGCAACATCGGGCAGGCCAACTACGCCGCCTCCAAGGCGGGCCTCATCGGTTTCACCAAATCCCTGGCCCTGGAATTCGCCCCGCGCAAGGTGACGTGCAACGCCATTGCCCCCGGCTTCATTTCCACGGAAATGTCCAACGCCATTCCGGACAACCTCAAGGAAGAAATCGTCAAGAAAATTCCCCTGAAGGAACAGGGCTCCGTGGAAGACATCGCCGCCCTGACGGCCTTCCTCGCCTCTGACGATGCCCGTTACATCACCGGACAGGTCATCGCCTGTGACGGGGGCATGACGATGTAAGGCTTTCCCGGTCTTCACCATCCCATGCGCGGCATTTTCCTTGTTTCCTGCTTTCTGGGAGGAAGCGCCCTGCTGGCCGGGTGCCGGGACGACGGCTCCCCCCGCCCGGCCACGGAGGATGCCGCGCGCATTACCGGCGCGCGCCAGTGGGGAGAGAGCCGCTCCGCACTGCAAAAACGGGAGCTGGACCGCGCCGCCGGACCCGCCCTCCCTATTCCGGACGATCTGCCCGCCAGGGAGCTGGTCGGCACCACACGCCAAATCCACCAGCTCATTGAAGCTTCCGGGATCCCCTCACGTTTTGAATCCTATACGGAAGCGGTGCCCGCAGCGGGGGCATCCCTGCGCATGGCCGCCATTCCCGGCGGAACCTTTCTCATGGGGAGCCCTGCGGAGGAGCCGGGCCGCAAGCCGGACGAAGGCCCGCGGCATGAAGTGAACGTCTCTCCGTTCTGGATCTCGGAAACGGAAATTCCCTGGGAGCTCTATACGGCCTTCATGGAAAATGGACGTCCGCGCGCCAAGGACGGCCAGCTTCTGGAGGAACAGCCGGACGATGAACTGTGGGACTCCGTCACGCAGCCCACAGCCCCCTACACCGCCATGAACCTGGGCATGGGCCACGGCTATGAACACGGCCTGCCGGCCATCTCCATGTCCCATCACGCCGCCAGCAAATTCTGCGAATGGCTGAGCGCCCAGACCGGGCATTACTACCGCCTGCCGACGGAAGCGGAATGGGAATACGCCTGCCGTGCCGGGAACCCCGGAGCCTACTCTTACGGAAACGGGGAGGAAGCCCTGGACCAGTACGCCTGGTACTGGGACAATTCCAACGACCGCTACCAAAAAACAGGCTCCAAAAAGCCGAATAAGTGGGGCCTCCGGGACATGCACGGAAACGTGGCGGAATGGGTTCTGGATTCCTACCTTCCGGATGCCTACGGCAAGCGGGACGGCCAGCCCGCCAAAGACCCCCTGGTCATCGCGCCCAAGGCTCCCCACGTCGTTCGCGGCGGCTCCTGGGAAGACGATCCGGACCGCCTGCGGAGCGCCGCGCGCCGCGCCAGCTCCCCCGCCTGGAACCGGCAGGATCCCCAGAACCCCAAAAGCATCTGGTACCTGACGGACGGCGGCATGATCGGCTTCCGCGTGGTACGCCCCATGAACATTCCGGACGTCATCACCATGCACCGCCTCTGGAACTTCTCCAAGGGGGAGCCGTGAAGAGAGACCTTCTATGACCATCAAATTAAGAACGGAACAGCCCGCAGACTATGCCGAAACGGAACATGTCACGCGGGAAGCGTTCTGGAACCATTATTCCCCCGGCTGCAATGAGCATTACCTGCTCCATATCATGCGCGGCAGCCCCTCCTTCATCCCGGAACTGGATGTGGTCGCCGTCCACGGCGGCCGCATTGTCGGGAACATCGTTTATGCAAAATCCGTCATCAGGACAGATGACGGGAAGGAATGCGAGGTGCTGGGCATGGGGCCCATTTCCGTTCTTCCGGAATACCAGCGCCGGGGAATTGGACGGCAAATGATCGAACATACCAAAATGAAGGCCCGTGAAATGGGGTTCCGGGCCATTCTGCTGTACGGCGACCCGGACTACTATTCACGCCACGGGTTCGTGGCCGCGGAAACGCTGGGCATCAGAACGGCGGATGACATGTACGCGGCAGCCCTCCAGGTCTGCGAACTGCAGGAAGAGGCCTTATCCAGCATGAAAGGCCGTTACGTGGAAGCTGCCGTGTATGATCTTGATGAAAAGTGCGCCGCCGAATTTGACCTGCATTTTCCGGCAAAGGAGATGGTCTCCGGAACTCCGTCGCAAAAGCGCTTTGAGAAAATTGCCGCCATGCGGAGAAAAGCGGATACGGGAACCTGAAACCGGAAATCCTTGCACCCTCCGGATGTCATGAATCCCGCATCCGGATACGTTACATTCGCAGCCCTTTTTTCCAGGGGTAAAAAATAAGGGCCGTTCCATGAGAACAGCCCTTATCCGTCAAAAGCCTGTCATCAAGGGCTCAGGCCCTGCGGCGGCGCATCATCAGGGCAGCCAGCCCCAGCAGGCTCAGCGTGGCCGTAGCGGGTTCCGGAACCACTTCCCCGCGGATCTCCGTAAAAATGGGGGATAATTGAGCGAAGGTATTGGTTCCATTGGCTCCTGTAATGACAATGGAATCATCGGGCGCTCCCGCGCTGTCATGATGGCCGCGAATGCCGGGAGCAGTCAATCCGTTGCTGATGGTTACCGTATCTCCATCCGTGGAAGAAGTAGGCGCGCCTGTCCCTCCCGCAGCATACAAGTACGTTTTTGACGTATCTCCATTGATCATGTCCATCACGGCCTGGCTCACGGTCAGGTAACGGTACGTCGTGCCGGCGTCAAGAATCAGGGAAGAACCATCCACGGCTGAGAAATTGAACGTCAGATTGACCCCGTTGCCGGAGGTTCCCATATTGGTGCTCAGGCCGATGACCGAATTATCGGAAGCGTTCAGCACCAGAAAACCGTAAGTGACGTTAGCGCCCGTATTGCCGCTGGGCCCGCGCAGAGTAAAACTGTCCAGCCGGATATCTCCGGACAGGGAGGCGGGAGAGCCGGAACCAGAGACGGGGGCCAGGGCGGAAGAATCCAGCCCCAGATAGAACCCATGAATGGTGCTGTTGTAATTGTCTGCTCCAGGAGTGTAATAATTAAAAACAGTCGCGGCTTCTGAGGAAACGGCGAAGGTTCCAAGTGCGGCTAAAATTGTTAGTGTTTTCTTCATGTCTATTGTCCTGTTCCTTTTAGGCTTTGTAGCGGATTTGGAATCCGCAAACAATTAAAAATATTAAAGGTTAATATATTGCATTCATAATTCGTTGGAAATAATGATTTTTTGATGCCTCTGGTTCTTTTATTAACGTGGTGGAACGGTCTTTGTTATTCATTGATTTCCCTATTGCTTTGGCCTCTTTTTCATACTTGCCGGATTCCAAATCCGGATTCCAAATCCGTTATTTAGTTACTTACGCAGAAGCCCTGCTTATGCATGCGCACGCGTACCGTTTACTCCAGAACATTGATCATGAAGAAAATACTATCCGCCTTAATGCTTGCAGCCGGCATGAGCCTGAGCGCCACCGCGGCGACCACGCTTCTGGACAGTTCCATCGTAGGGTATTCCGACTTCACCTCCCGTCTGGCGGATTTCGGCACCCGGAAGGATTCCGTTGCCATCACGACCGATGGCGGCAATCTGGTGTTGTCCGGCACGACCTTTAGCCAGCCCGTTTCCGGGGGAAGCACGCGCAACAACATGACCGTGACCATGGTTCTGGATCTGTCCAAAATCAACACTCCGGAAGCCTATACCGCCCTGTTTAACGCCAAGGGAGGAAGTACCAGCTGGGGTGCGGGCCTGAATACGGACCGTACTCTCCAGGGATTATGGAACAATGCCGCATACAGCGGCGGCCCTACCACCTCCGCTCTGGGCACGGAAGGCACCCTGACCATTTCCGTGGTCACCGGGGAATTCGGCACCCGCATCTACCTGGGCGACAGTGCCACGTACCATACTGCCAGCGGCCTGAAATTCGGCGGCGTGGATATCACCCAGATTCTGATTGACGCGGGACTGGCTGACGCTGTTGAACAGCTCTACGTTCATGACTCCGCTCTTTCCCAGGAGCAGATCGGCCAGTTGATGAGTGAAATCGCCAGCGTTCCGGAACCCGCAACGGCAACCCTGGGCCTGCTGGGACTGGCCGCGCTGATGATGCGCCGCCGCAGGGCATAAAACCGCACCGGTTCTCCGTTTTTCTTTCAGGGCTGCCTCGCGACTCCGTGAGGCGGCCCTTTCTGCATCCGCACAACGCGCCTACCCTACCGGAGGCAGATACTTCTTCCTTTCCTCCCCTGAAAAACGATGTTCAAGGCAGCCTCCGGCTGAAACGCTTCACGGGGCGTCCGTGTCACCCCACCTTCCGCACAAATCCTTTTCCCCCACGCCGGAACAGCCGGAACCGGATACGGAAAAAACCGTCTTCCCTCTGCGGGCGGCGCGCCTCATCCTTGCAGCCGTCCTACCCCTGCGCAGAGCGGCCATTCAGGCTCTGCCGGGAGCAGCACACCCCCACGTTCCGGGAAGGGCGCCTGTTTCAAGCTGCTCCTTCCGCCTGAAAGGGGGAAACGTTTTTAACCTGCATACCCCACATCCTGATCATGAATCTCCAGAAACAGCAATTGCTCCTGCGCCTTTTCCGGTATTTCAAAAGCAAAAAAGGAGAACCGCGGTTTTTCAACAAGCGGAATATATGGCTGCTCGCCATTGCCGCCGCCTACATCCTGACTCCTGACGAATTCCTGTTTGACGGAATCGGCAAGCTGGGTCTCCTGGATGACGCCGCAGTCATCCTGGGAGCCGTCTTCACCGTCTTTTTTCCGGACGGGGACTAGCGGCCCGCGGCCAGGGATGCGGCTAGACGGACGATACCTTCCGGAACTTCGGGGACTGTCCCATGAACGCCTCCGGATTGCCTAAAAGAAGCTTCTCCGCCTCCTGCCGGGAAAAACCGCGCTTGTAAAGCTCGCAGGCCAGGGCCGTAAGCGCCAGGGGGTCGGAATCTCCCCAGTCCGCCGCGGAATTGGCCCAGACGCGATCCATTCCGTACAGCTCCAGAATATCCGCCGCCCGCTTGGGGTTCAGCTTGCTGGTGGGGTAAAGGGTCAGCCCGGCCCAGTAGCCGGCCTCCTTCACCAGCGGGAAGGTGTGCTCCTCGCAATGGTCCACCAGCACCCGGCCGGGGTCCAGCTCCGGACGGTTTTTCAGGGCGGAAAGAATCATTCTGGTCCCTTTCAGCTTGTCTTCCAGATGGGGGGTGTGAATCAGGACAAGCTGGTTCAGGCGTATTGCCATGTCCAGATGCTCTTCAAAAATAGTCATTTCATGGGAGGTATTCCGGTTCAGCCCGATCTCCCCGATGCCGAGGACATTCGGACGGTCAATAAATTCCGGGATGAGCTTCATCACTTCCCGGGCAAAGGCCACATCCTGCGCCTCCTTAGGGTTGATGCACAGCCACGTGTAATGGTCCATGCCGAACTTGGCCGCCCTGGCCGGTTCGCATTCCGTAAGCTGCACGAAGTAATCCCGGAAACCGTCCGCGGAGGAACGGTCATAGCCGGCCCAGAACGCCGGTTCTCCTACCGCCAGGCAGCCTGCCTGCGCCATGGCCCGGTATTCGTCCGTGGTGCGGCACACCATGTGTATATGAGGTTCTATGAAAGCCATGATTCTTATTTGCTGAAGTTCGGGGCTCCGCAGGCCGCCTTGGCGGCGGCGGTTTCCGGCACGGCGTCATCCCGGTAGGAAAGGGCTTCCAGAATGGCCCGGACGCGCCCGGCGCCGGAGGCGGACAGGAGGGGGAGCGCTTCCATCAGGGCGCGGTAGCGGAAATCCGCCTCCCCTTCCCCCCGGTCCACCCGGTCCAGAAACGCGGCTATATCCAGCACCCCGGCGCGCGCCGCCGCAAAATCGGCGTCCAATACCTCTTTTTTACTCCTTTTCATACGCAGACGATACGCCCATGCGGAAAGCCTCGTCAAGCCGGAACAGGTAACAAAATTATAACTATTCCAAACTAGTGAACTGCAACGTCTTTTCACGTCTTTTCAAAAATCCAAAAAGCGCCGGGAATTCAAGAAGAGGCTTGCCATCCGGGTTTGAACCGGGCATCCTGTGGAGACGCATTTATTTCATTAGAGCGCCTATGAATGCACTAGTAAAAACCATATGTACATTCGTGACATCCTCCATCGGCCGCAAAATCATTGTGGCTCTGACGGGGTTATGTTTGGTCTTGTTCCTCGCGGGACACCTGGCAGGCAACCTTCTTATCTTCGGAGGCCCTGAATGGATCAACACCTACGCCCACGGCCTGCACTCCATGCCGGAAGCAGCCCTCTGGGGCATCCGCGCGGGGCTTGCGGTGATCTTCATCATCCACATCTGGCTGACCATCCAGCTGAAGCTGGAAAACCACGCCGCCCGCGAACCCTACGTGTTCAAGAACACGATCAAGGCAACGCTCTCCTCCCGCTACATGATCTACACCGGCCTGACTATCCTGGTGTTCCTGATCTACCATCTGTACCAGTACACCCTGCGCGTGGGTTACGATCCCGCCCAGTACACCGCCTTCATTTCCGACGGCAAGGTGGAAACCTTTGACGTGTACAAGATGATCGTGGCCGGATTCTCCAACGTATGGTGCTCCGCCTTCTACATCCTGGCCATCCTGATGCTGTTCAGCCACCTGCGCCACGGCGTGCAGTCCATCTTCCAGACGGTGGGCGCTGATTCCCGCAAAATCCGGCCCTTCTACAACTTTGTCGCCATCGCCTACGGCGCAGTGATCTGCCTGGGCTTCATTTCCGTGCCGGTCTCGGTTCTTCTGGGTATCATCAAATAACCATCAACTCCTCTCAAAGTCATGATTAATTTTCCCGTAAGCGACTGGATGCCGGATGCCAAGATTCCTTCCGGCCCGATTCAGGACAAATGGTCCAAGTACAAGCTTGAGTCCAAACTGATCAACCCGAACAACAAGCGCAAGTACACCGTGCTCGTGGTAGGGTCCGGCCTGGCCGGCGCCTCCGCCGCCGCCACGCTTGCCGAGCTTGGCTACAACGTCAAGTGCTTCTGCTACCAGGACAGCCCCCGCCGCGCCCACTCCATTGCGGCCCAGGGCGGCATCAACGCGGCCAAGAACTACCAGAACGACGGCGACTCCGTCTACCGCCTGTTCTATGACACCGTGAAGGGCGGCGACTTCCGCGCCCGTGAAGCCAACGTCTACCGCCTGGCGGAAGTTTCCTCCAACATCATTGACCAGTGCGTGGCCCAGGGCGTTCCCTTCGGCCGTGAATACGGCGGCCTGCTGGACAACCGCTCCTTCGGCGGCGCCCAGCTCAAGCGCACCTTCTACGCACGCGGCCAGACGGGCCAGCAGCTCCTGCTGGGCGCCTACCAGGCCCTGGAAAAGGAAGTGGCCAAGGGACACATTGAAATGTTCTCCCGCCATGAAATGATGGACCTGGTGCTGGTGGACGGCGAAGCCAGGGGCATCGTCACCCGCAACCTGATCACCGGTGAAATCCAGTCCTACGCAGGGGACACCGTCCTGCTCTGCACGGGCGGCTACGGCAACGTCTTCTTCCTGTCCACCAACGCGATGGGCTGCAACGTCACCGCCGCCTACAAGGCCTACAAGCGCGGCGCCTTCTTCGCCAACCCCTGCTTCACGCAGATTCACCCCACCTGCATTCCGGTCAAGGGCGACTACCAGTCCAAGCTGACGCTGATGTCGGAATCCCTCCGCAACAGCGGCCGCATCTGGGTGCCCAAGTCCCGTGAAACCGCGGAAAAAATCCGCAAGAAGGAAATCAAGCCTTCCGACGTTCCCGAAGAAGAACGCGATTACTACCTGGAACGCAAGTACCCCTCCTTCGGCAACCTGGCTCCGCGCGACATCTCCTCCCGCGCCGCCAAGGAAGCCTGCGACGACGGCCGCGGCGTAGCCATCACCGGCAAGGGCGTCTTCCTGGACTTTGCGGATGAAATCAAGCGCATGGGCCGCGAATGGATTGACGGCCAGTACGGCAACCTGTTCGACATGTACGAGGAAATCACAGACGACGATCCCCATGAAACGCCCATGATGATCTATCCCGCCTCCCACTACACGATGGGCGGCCTGTGGGTGGACTACAACCTCATGTCCAACGTGAAGGGGCTGCACGTCCTCGGTGAAGCCAACTTCTCCGACCACGGCGCCAACCGCCTGGGCGCTTCCGCCCTGATGCAGGGCCTGTCCGACGGCTACTTCGTCATTCCCGCCACGCTGCCCGCCTACCTCACGACCATCAAGCCCGGCTCCGTCACCACCGCCTCCCCGGAATTCAAGGCCGCGGAAGACGAAGTGAAGGAACGCATCAACAAGCTCCTGAACGTGAAGGGCACCAAGACGGTGGACTCCTTCCACCGGGAACTGGGCCTCATCATGTGGGAAGACTGCGGCATGGCCCGTACGGAAGAAAGCCTCATGAACGCCATCGAACGCATTCCCCAGCTCCGCAAGGAATTCTGGGAAAACGTGCGTGTGACCGGAACGGCGGACGGCATCAATGCGGAACTGGAAAAAGCCTGCCGCGTGGCGGACTTCCTGGAATTCGCCCAGCTGCTCTGCTATGACGCCCTGAACCGCCAGGAATCCTGCGGCGCCCACTTCCGCGTGGAATACCAGCTGCCGGACGGCGAAGCCAAGCGCAACGACGAAGAATACGCCTACGTGGCCGCCTGGGAATACACCGGCGTGGACAGCCTGCCCATTCTTCACAAGGAACCGCTGACCTTCGAGAACGTGCACCTTGCCATCCGCAGCTACAAGTAAAGATAGCCAATACATTAACACTTAAAAGAAAGATTATAACATGGCTAAAACACTCAATCTCACTCTCAAGGTCTGGCGCCAGGAAAACCGGGAAGCCAAGGGCCGCATTGAGACCTATGCCGCCAAGGACATTCCGGTGGACGCCTCCTTCCTGGAAATGCTGGACATCGTCAATGAAGGCCTGGTCAAGGAAGGCAAGGAACCCATCCACTTTGACCACGACTGCCGGGAAGGCATCTGCGGCATGTGCTCCCTGACCATCAACGGCATTCCCCACGGCCCGGAACGCCAGGTAACCACCTGCCAGCTTCACATGCGCAAGTTCAAGGACGGCGATACCGTCTGGATCGAACCCTTCCGCGCGAAAGCCTTCCCGATCCTGCGGGACCTGATGGTGGACCGCTCCGCCCTGGACCGCATTATCGCCTCCGGCGGCTACATCGACGTGCGCACCGGCTCCGCGCCGAATGCCAACAACATCGCCGTGGAAAAAGTGAAGGCGGAAGCCGCCTTTGATGCCGCCGCCTGCATCGGCTGCGGCGCCTGCGTGGCCTCCTGCAAAAACGCCTCTGCCATGCTGTTCACGTCCGCCAAGATCGCCCACCTCAATCTGCTCCCGCAGGGCCAGCCGGAACGCACCAAGCGCGTCCTGGCCATGATGAAGCAGATGGAAGCGGAAGGCTTCGGCAACTGTACGAACCAGTATGAATGTGAAGCCGCCTGCCCGAAGGGCATCAGCGTGGACAACATTGCCCGCCTCAACCGCGACTTTATCGTGGCCAACACCAAGGAAGGCCTCGCCTACTAAGGCGGGCCCCCTTTTCAAAACGTTAATCAGAACTCCCGGCGGCGCTCGTGCCCGCCGGGAGTTTTTTATTGCTCCGGGAAACGCCGCAAACCTGCGCAACAGACAGAAACCGGGGCAAGTGAAGCATTCCCGCTTTCCGCAAGACGGCGCTGCAACCAACCATAAATGGACGGAAGAATAGGCCCTTAAATGGCTGAAAAGATCAGGAAGGGGAAAGAAAAGGGTGAAGTGTCCCCAATGGGACAAATGCCCCTTTCAATTATTCAAGACGGCCCCTTTCAGGCATTTATTTCTTCAATTGCCCCGTGGCCCTTCCATTCCGGAGCGGAAGCCTGTATTTTCAAGCTTCCTCAACCAATTTCAACCCTTTTCAAGTATTCATGGCTGGTCACAGCGCGCCTTATACGCGCCAAACGCAAAAGCGGTACGGCTTCCCTTTATTGGCCCTGTCACTTCCGAATGGAGGCAGTCCCCATTCCGCAAGGCCGCTCCACTCTCCACTCTCCACTCTCCACTCTCCACTCTCCACTCTCCACTCTCCACTCTCACCCCTCCCGTCACTCCCTGTTACGGGAATCCATGAAAATGGTCACCGGACCGTCGTTGACCAGGGAAACCTGCATATCCGCGCCGAATTCGCCGCTTTCCACCCTGCCTTCCAGCAAGGACGCCAGTTCCCTCTTGAACAGTTCATACAGGGGAACGGCCTGCTCCGGCCTTGCGGCGCGGATGAAGGAGGGCCTGTTGCCCTTCCTGGTGGAGGCGTGCAGCGTAAACTGGCTCACCACCAGGGCACTCCCCCCCATTTCCTTCACGGAAAGATTCATCTTCCCCTCCGCATCGGAAAAAATACGCATGTCCGCCGCCTTTTTGGCAAGCCAGCGCACATCCTCTTCCGTATCCGCCTCTTCAATGCCCGCCAGAATCATCAGTCCCGGACCCGTGCTTCCCGCACAGACGCCGCCGATGTGCACGGCAGCCTCCGTGACGCGTTGAATGACCAGCCTCACTGCGCCGCTCCCTTCTCCCTCAGAATGGTCACCTTCGTGCCCGCACGGGTCAGCATGGCCAGCTCATTGCAGTCCTGCCGGCTCAAATAAAAGCCCGGTGAACGGGGAGCTCCGCGGGAAACGTCAATGACATAGCCCCCCGCCGCCAGCACCAGCGTTTTGTCCGCAGAGGGAAACTGCTTGCTGTAAATGGAAACAGGGGCCTGCTCGTCCTTGACGGACGTCTCCAAATTCTTTTTTCCTCCGTCCTTCATGGAGAGAATGGGATAGCCCTTCACAAAATTCGTCCCGTCGTACAGGCAGACTTCCTTCTCCGGCACGTTCACCACTACATGAAAATCCAGGGGACGGTACTTGAGCACATCCCCCGCATGCAGAACGGGAATGTCCATCAGGCCGTTGAGGTGCATCACCATGGCCTGGGAGCAGTCCAGCTTCCTGACCATGCGTATCCAGGAATCCCCTCTCCGTACGGTGTATTTCTTCACATCCGGCCCGTTGGGGTCCAGCAATTGCCGGATGCGCAGGCTGCCGATGAGATCCTTCGCTTCCCTCCCCACCACGCCGCCCTGCTCCACCAGGGGCTGCAACAGCTCCAGAGCCTGCGGCAGGCTCCCCCGGTCCATCAGGCGCCGGGCTTCCGCCAGGGCTTCCGGACGGCGCGGCCAGAGGGAATAGTTCTCCCCGTCCGCAAAAACTCCCTGGGCGCAGCAGGCCGCCGCCAGAAGGCTAAAGAAGACCCTTGCGCTTGAAGTCAAAGATATTGATCTCATGGGATTTTTGTATCATTTCCACGGTGAATTTCAAGAGGGAGACCTCCCATGCGTCATCCACCCCTTCAATGAGGGCCATGAACGTATCCTCTCCGTTGCGCACCTGGTCCAGCAGACGGCCGCGCACGGCATCAAGGGGTTCATGCAGAATTTCCTCATTCACTTCCGACCTCTTGAACCTGAAGCCGTATTCCAGCAGCGTCAAAAAGCCCGGTCCGTTCTTGGAAAGCCAGTCAAAGAAGCGCTTGGCCTCTCCGGAAAAGCCCTCCGTACTGACTTCATTGTAAACGGAAGGGCGTATGATCTTCGGCTTTTCCGCCTCCACCCAGCCGCTGCGCACGCGCACCACGCCCGCTTCATCCATCAGCTCGCTGAGGAGAAGGAAATTGAACCTGGTATCGCCAAAGGTATCAATGCGGCGGTCCGGTTCATAAACCACCCGGGTCATTTCCGCCGCATAGCGGATATCGTCACGGGAGAAGGAGGGCAGATCACTCATGGAAGAAGAAGCCGGGAGCTTTCCATGAAAAAGCGGCTTCCTTGCCTTGGACAGGGAAGCCGCTTTTGTAATAAAGGATTTTTAGCAGTTCAACTTAACCCTGAACCTTTTCGATGTAAGCAACGACATCGGCAACGGACTGAAGCTTTTCAGCTTCTTCGTCGGGTACTTCGATGTCAAAGTTTTCTTCGAAAGCCATCACGAGTTCAACGGTATCCAGCGAATCAGCACCGAGATCCTCGATGAATTTCGCATCAGCAGTCACTTTATCGGATTCAACGCCAAGTTGCTCAACGATGATACTTCTTACTTTTTCTTCGATGCTGTTGTCAGACATGATATTTATTGTTAAGGTTCATGGATACTACATGGGGTATACGCAATTTGCAACACCTATTTATGAGTTTTTACGTGTCATCCGGCCCCCTCGCCGGAAGTAACAAGCTCCCGGCCAGGCCGTTGCCCGTTCTTCAAAGATTAAGCACGGCAGCTATCCGCAAACCGTTCAGCGTAATATCCGGGTCCACATGGTCGATGCGCTCCACGCCCCTGGCGATCAGCGCGGCGTCCCCGCCCGTAGCCACCACGGCCGGGCGCGTGCCCAGCTCCTCCTCCAGCCGGGCCAGGATTTCCTTCACCAGCCCCCGGTAGCCGTACACGGCGCCGGACTGCATGGCCTCCACCGTGCTGGTTCCAATGGCATGGGCGGGCTCCTGCGGGTCGATGGCGGGAAGAAGGGCGGTATTGCGCTCCAGGTAATCCCCCATGCTGGCAAGCCCTGGAGCAATGACGCCGCCCAGATAGGTGCATTGGGGGCCGATCACGTCAAAGGTCACCGCAGTGCCGAAGTCCACCACGACGCACGGGCAGCCGTAATAGGCCGCGGCGCCCACGGCGTTCGCCAGCCTGTCGGCTCCTATCTGGCGCGGGTGGGGGTAGTCGATGCCCACGCCCAGCCGGGAATCGCAGGAAAGGAAATGGCACGGCTTGCCTATCCAGTTTTTCAGCACCTCCCCCACGCGCGGCACTACGGAGCACACCACGGCGGCATCGTAATGGACGCCGGCCAGCACTTCATCCAGCCGTTCCTCGCTCACCTCCCGGGTGGGAATCATGTACCGTTCCGGCAGCAGGGCGTCCGGCGTGGAAAGCACGAACTTGGTGCGCGTATTGGAATTGTCGATCAGCAGATAAGTCACGGAAATCAGTTAGTACGTTCCTCCGCCAGTTTCAAGACCAAATCCGCTATCTTGCCGCTTCCCCCGGTCATCTCCGCCTTCACCAAATTTTCATGCATGCGCCTCCACGGCGCACCGCCTTCCTCAACCATCTCCCGCAAGGCGGCAGCCAGGGCACGGGCGTCCGGCACATGGCGGCCGCCGCCCAGTTTTTCCAGCAGGCGGGCGTTGCCCTCCTCCTGGCCCGGAAGAAGAAAGTTTACCAGCATGGGCCGTGCAGACGCCAGCACCTCGTGCACGGTGGCCCCTCCCGCTTTCCCAACCACCACATGGCTGGCGGCGAGATAGAAGGGCACGCGGCGCGTCCAGCCGCGCACGGCCAGCCTATGCCCGTATCTGGCGCGCAAATCCCGGATATGGGGGTAAATGCGCCTGAACCGGCGGCCCAGGATGCAGGTGACGCGTATGGAGGGGTCCGCCTCCAGCATGGCCTCCAGCTCCGCGCGCGCATGCCGTGCGGAACGCTGGGCAAAATAAAGCACCCGGAACGGCTCGCCCGCCTTCCAGGAAACGGGGCGCTCCCGCGCCAGCGCCCCCAGGCCGGGATTGACGGGGAATCCCGTGACGCGCACCCTGTCCGGAGGAAGCCCCTTCTCCACCATGATTTCCCGCGTCCAGGGGTCCGTCACGGCCCACAGGGGGGACTCCGAACACAGCCAGGACTTATTGATGACGAAGGAATCCGTCACAACGGTCAAGTACGGCACCGCGTTCCCCGTGCGGGCCGCCAGGGAATCCAGCATGTAGGGATACACCATGTACGTGCAGACCACGGCGTCCGGCTTCCAATCCCGCAGCAGCCGTTCCAGAAAACGCTCCACGGGAGCGAGCCCCTTGACGGGTTTTTCCGCCAGGTTGCGCTTGTCGCTCACCTCGTACATCAGCTTCCAGAGGCGGGGCAGGCGGGAAATAATCCACAGGTAGGCGGCGCGCGTCAGGCGGAACATCCGGGGCATCGCCTCCGCGCACAGGTCCGTCACGCGGACTTCCGCGCGCCCTGCGAGGGCATCCCGCACACCCCTGGCGGCGGAATTGTGCCCTTCCCCGTATCCCGCAGTCACGATCAGAATTCGCGGCAGCCTTCTCTTCTCCATGGGACAGGATATACCAGTATTCCAGTCAATCGGAAAGAACTTCTTGCAGGAAGACGGGCACGCCCGCAGAGCTTCTTCCGGCAGATCCGGCGCAGCGCCTGCCTTGACGGCAGGGGCCGGAAGAGCCTTGTTCCCGGCGGGGCAGCCAGCGGGAAACACGGAAAAACACCTTCCCGCGGACTGCGTGAAAACGCCCTGCCGGGAATGAAGGCCTCCCGGCCTTCATCATTGGATCCAATCCGGAATGAATCGAAGAGGTTTTGTCTGCAAGGGCCGAAAGGCCCCTGCGGCCCGCGGACGGAAAAGGACCGCAAAACAGCATTTGCACACCATTATTCCCCTCCCGAATCCGGATTTAACATTGACCTGCGCAGGCCGTCAGGGCAAGCTTTCAGCCATGCGCATCGTCTTCATGGGCACAGGCGACATTGCCATTCCCGCCTTCCGCAGCCTGGTCCGTAACTCGGACCTGGTAGGCCTGGTCACGCAGCCTGACCGCCCCGTCGGCAGGCACCAGGTGCTTACGGCTCCCGCTATCAAGAACATTGCCAGAGAAGCGGGCATTCCCGTGCTCCAGCCGCACTCCCTGCGGACTCCGGATGCGCTGATCAACCTTAAAAGGCTGAATCCGGACCTGATCGCGGTCATGGCGTACGGGCAGATTCTGAGCCAGGAAGTGATTGACATGGCGCCCATGGGCTGCATCAACGCCCATGCCTCCCTGCTGCCGCGCCACCGCGGAGCGGCCTGCATCCAGTCCGCCATCAAGTCCGGCGATTCCGAGACGGGAATCACCATCATGCACATCGTCAAAAAGCTGGACGCCGGGGACATCATCGCCCAGATCAGCACCCCGCTGGAAGGCACGGAAACCGGCGGCTCCCTGCACGACAAGCTGGCCCAGATGACGCCGGACGTATTGCTCCCAGCCATCCACGCCATTGAAAAGGGAACCGCCACACGCGTCCCTCAGAAGGAATTCCTGGCGACGTACGCTCCCAAGCTCCTGCGTGCGGACGGAAAGATTGACTGGACGCGCCCCGCAGAGGAAATCGGACGCATGATCCGGGCGTATGACCCGTGGCCCGGCACCTTCACCAATTACTGGAACCGCAAGAAGCGTATCCGCAACATGAAAATCTTCCCCGGCTTCTCCATCGTTCCGGAGGCGGAAGGGAAACCGGGCCAGGTGCTTTCCGCCGGAGAACAGGGGCTGCTGATCGCCTGCGGAAGCGGCGGCCTGCTGGTGACGAACGTCCAGCTTGAAGGAAGTACGCGCATGAACATCTCCCAGCTCATCGCCGGCCACCCGAATTTGAAAGACATCCATTTTGACGTGTAAATGGCCAAGTCCTTTTCCATGGAGAGCCTGAACGCGGCCCAGAGGAAGGCCGTACAGACCCTGCAGGGGCCCGTGCTGATCCTGGCCGGGGCCGGAACGGGCAAGACGCGCACCGTCACCTGCCGCATCGCCCACATGGTGGACCGCGGCATCAGCCCCAAAAGCATCCTGGCCGTGACGTTCACGAACAAGGCCGCCCTGGAAATGAGGGAGCGCGTAGGCCAGATGGTGGAACGGAAGGCGGCCCGCCAGATCATGGTGAGCACCTTCCACTCCCTCTGCGTGCGCATCCTGCGGGAGGACATAGGCCGGCTGGGGTACAAGACCAATTTCACCATTTACAGCGGTTCCGAGCAGAGCGGACTGATCCGGCGCCTGATCGTACGCCACGGCGGCATCACGGAAAAAATCACCCCCAAGGACGTGCTGTCCGCCATGAGCCGGATGAAGAATAGCGGCCTGGGCCTGGATTCCATTGAAGACAACCTGACGGCCAACATCGCCGCCTCCTACCAGCGGGAGCTTCAGGCGCAGAATTCCGTGGATTTTGACGACCTGCTGATTCTGGCGGACAAGCTGCTGAAGGAGCACCGGGACGTCAGGGAGGCGTGGCAGCAGCGCTTCCGCTATATCACCGTGGATGAGTTCCAGGATACCAACAGCCTCCAGATGAGCCTGCTGGGACACTTGGTGGGTCCCGCGCACAACGTCTGCGTGGTGGGCGACGACGACCAGTCCATCTACGGCTGGCGCGGCGCCCAGATCAGCAACATCCTGGAGTTCGAACGCTTTTTCCCGAACCCCGCCGTCATCAAGCTGGAGGAGAATTACCGCTGCACCGCCCCCATCCTGGACGCGGCCAACGCCCTGATCCGCCACAACCTGGGCCGGAGGGACAAGACGCTGCGCGCCCACAAGGGCGGCGGAGAAGCAGTGAGGCTGATTTCCATGCCCGGAGACGCGGAGGAAGCGGAGTTCATCATCACGGACATTGAAAACGTCCGCAGGCAGGAGGAGCGCCCCTGGGAGGATTTCGCCATCCTGTTCCGGGCCAACACCCAGAGCCGCATTATTGAACAGACGCTCCGGGAGCACAAGATTCCCTACCGCATGGTGGGGGCGCAGAGCTTCTTTGACCGCAAGGAGGTGAAGGACCTCATTTCCTACCTGGCGACCATTGAAAACCCGCAGGCTGACGAATACCTGCTGCGCATCCTCAATACGCCCCCGCGCGGCATCAGCGAGCTGACCAGTCACCTGGCCATCGACTGGAGCCGGGAACACGGCAACAGCGTATGGGCCGCCCTGCAGGACGACGAATTCCTGGCCACACTCTCCACCCGCGCCCGCAACAGCGTGCTGGAGTTCAACGACCTGATTGCCAGATACATCGACCTTTTCCAGGATAAGGAGACCGATTTTGGAGACGCCCTGGAACAGCTCATTGAAGAAACCGGATTCAGCGAGTACGTCACGCGCCTGTGCAAGACGGAGGCAGAAATCCAGAAGCGGCTGGTATCCATCGGGGACGTGAAAGCCTCCCTCCGCAACTTCTGGCAGCCCGGAAAAACCCTCCGGGACTATCTGGCCCAGGTCACTCTGGACAAGGAGGACAATGACGACGACGTGGAGAACAAGCCCGGCGTGTGCCTGATTACCATGCACGCCGCCAAGGGGCTGGAATTCCCGGTGGTGTACCTCGTGGGACTGGAAGAAGGCATCCTGCCCCACAAGCGTTCCCTGGAAGACGGCAACTGTGACGAAGAACGCCGCCTGCTTTACGTGGGCATCACGCGCGCCCAGGAAAAACTCATGCTGACCTATTGCGCCACGCGCCTGCGCTACGGGGACCGCATGCCCTGCCAGCGTTCCTCTTTCCTGAGTGAAATTCCTCCCCACCTGATGGATTATTCCAAATGGGAGGATCTCATGAATGCGGAAGCGACGGAAGAGGAGTCCGGAAACTTTTTCGACTCCCTCCGCAGCATGCTTCTGGAAGATGAATAAAAGGCAGCCGGGTGCTTCACCGGCTGCCTTTAAACCATGAGTTATTTTTTACCGGGACAGGTTTAGCGGGAACGGCGGCGGCGCATCAGCAGGGCCGCCAGTCCAAAAAGGCTGAGGGAAGCCGTGGCCGGTTCCGGAACAGCCAGGCTCGGCATTCCGTCCCTGACTGCCAGGGCGGACATTCCGTAGTCGCCGGCCAGGGAAAGCAGGCTGTCGGAGAAGTCCATCGTGACCGAAGAGCTGGGATTGAAAGAAGAATTGGTTTCAAACTGCCAGGTCAGCATGAACGTACCGCTGGAAAGCAGGGTAGCCAGGCTACCGCCGCTGATGTGAAGCAGATCCACTACCTGCCCGTTGGAGCCGGCCAGATAGATATTCTTGACGTTGATACCAGTACCGGTCAGGTTCACGGGGCTGTTCGTTCCCCACGTGGCCACATTTGCCAAGCCGCTTATGGTGAACACGGAAGACATCGTATAGGAACTATTGGCCTGAAATCCGGTGACGCTAACGTCACCGGGGGCGACGAGGCCTCCCACCCCAAGAACCAGGGTCTCATTCCACCCGCGGGTGGTCTTGGCGGCATCCAGGTCATAGCCGTAAGCCTGCTTCCACATGTTCAGGCCGCCGGTCCCGATCGTGTGCGTACCGTACATGTTGCTGTTGGTAGCCTGCACTCCTCCGAGCAGACCGCCGGAGATGTTATACGTAACCTGAATCGCGGACGCCGTACCGTCCGTAGCTTTCATGGAATTGCCGGTCGTGCGGTTGCCACTTGTCATTGTACCGCTTGCCAAATTCCACGGAGCGGAATAGGTGTTCGAACTTTCGCCGAACGAAACCATTGTCGTTTTCCCCCATCCCGGTGCGGAGCACAGGAGAGCAAGGAGCGACATTATACATAAACGCATTTTCATATCATCAACAGAGATGGAGTTTTTCCGTTTGCTTATATCCTGTTGACGTCTTTCCTTTGATTGACGATCAACAAGGGATTTGACTCGAACCCGCCTCCCAGGTTCACACGATAGATGAAAAAAAAGTCCCATTTTTTCAATTTCACACGCAATTCGTTTAGATACAACAAGAAAGCATTTGTCATCCGTTTTGACATCCTTTTCCGCTCCAAGGGCTTCAGGGCAGGTTCATCCTCCTTTCCGGGCACAAAAAATCCCCCCGGCCTGGACCGGAGGGATTGAAAAACACAGGCTTAACGCCCCTGTCCGTCACCAGAAGATGATGTACAGGGCAACCGTCGCGGCAATCACGAACCAGCCGAATATCTTGGCGCGTGAAGAGGACTGGAGGGCCACCACGCCTCTATCGGGCAGCACGATGGACTGTCCGCCGCGGGCGACGTTCACTGCCGTGAAGATGAAGCCGATGATCACCACCGTAATAAAGCACACGGCCATGCGGTTCAGGAAGGCCATTTCCGGCTGCCATATCTTCAAGGCTCCGTACAGGAGGGCATTGATGACAATACCCAGCCAGCCGAAGATGCGCGGGCACTTGGGCACGAAGAAGCCGAAGAGGAACACGCACAGGGCACCAGGACTCAGGAAGCCCTGGAATTCCTGGATGAAGTTGAAGATTCCTCCGAAAGCAGGGCTGTCCAGGAACGGCGCAATGCACAGCGCAATCACGGCGCACACCAGCAGGCCGATCTTGCCAACAGTAACAAGCTCCGTGGGCTTCGCGTTCCTGCGAAGCTTGTTGTAAATGTCCATCGTAAAGATGGTGGAGGCGGAGTTCAGCATGGACGCCAGGGAAGACACCACCGCGCCGAAGAGTGCGGCAAGCACAAACCACGTCCAGCCCGTGCCGGGCAGCAGCTTCCTGATCAGCGTGCCGAAGGCGGAGTCATAGTCAAAGCCCACCAGGGTATCCGTCAGATAATAGTTGTCCGAGTTGTCTACGGCCGGCTTGATGATCTTGCTGTTAAGCGAGGCGATCTTTTCCACGAACGGAGCGCGTTCCGCCAGAGTAGTCTGGTCATTGGCGGCATCCGCCTTCAGATCGGCGCAGGCCTGTTTCAATTCGGCCATGACCTCGCCGCCAACCTTCATCACCTCCGCGTTATGCAGGGCGTGGGCGCAGCCTTCTTCCACGTTTTCCACCAGGAAGCTGTCCGTAAGCTTGTAGATGACGGGACGGCCCTGGACCTTGGCGGGGTCTTCCGCGTTGCGGATTTCCGCCGCGTACTTCACTTCGGCCTGTTCCTTCAGGTCATTGCGGTACAGGTTGTAGGCCAGAATGCCAGGCACTACCACCACAAACGGAATGATGAGCTTGAGGAACGCGGCGAACACGATGCCCATCTGGCCTTCCGCCAGGGACTTGGAAGCCAGCGTACGCTGCATGATGTACTGGTTCAGGCCCCAGTAGAAGAAGTTGGGAATCCAGAGACCCAGGCAAAGGGCCGTCCACGGGATTTCCGCATCGTCAGCAGGGCGGATCATGTGGAGCTTGCCGCCCACGGTATTCACGCCGCTGGCCGCATCGCCGGAGTTGAGTTCAAAGAAGCGCGTCACCCCGTGCCAGAGGCTGTCCGAGGGATTTCCCAGGGAAGCGACCGTTGCGCCGGAATTGGCGGCGGCAGACTGCACCAGATGGTTCGGGTCCGCACCGCTCAGCGCCATCAGGGCAAAATATGCCACCACGCCGCCGCCTACAATCAGGGCGGCGCCCCAGAACAGGTCCGTCCAGGCGCAGGCTTTCAAACCGCCCACGAACACGTATACCGTAGCACAGAAGGCAATGATGATGCAGCCCACGGTGATGTTGCCGAAGTCAATGCCCATGGCAGTGTACCCCGTAAAGAACACGGAGATAACCTTGGCGCCGGCGTAAATCACGCCCGCAGTCGGCACGCCCACCAGAATCAGCAGCGTAGCAATGGCCATCAGGGAACGCGCCAGCGTATTATAGCGGTATTCCAGGAATTCGGGAATGGTGTATACACCGCCCTTCAGCAGCTTGGGAAGGAAGCAGAAGGCCACGACTACCAGCGTGATGGCGGCCAGCCATTCATACCCGGCGATCGCCATGCCAACCCAGTTGGCGGCCTTGCCGGACATCCCCACAAACTGTTCCGTGGAAATGTTGGCGGCGATCAGGGAGAAACCCACCAGCCACCAGGTCAGGCCGCGGCCGGCCAGGAAGTAGTCTGAAGCGCCTTTGGTCTTCTTTTCTTCCTCCGTTTCCTCAGGATCACGGCTTTTCCAGATGCCCAGGGCGATTACGCCCACCACAACCACACAGAACAGGATGACTTCCGTTATGGAAAGGGGGGCTGTCTTGGGTTCAGCGGAGGCTTCCGGAGCTGCCTGGGAGGCAACGGCGGCGGAGGCCGCCGGCTGAAGTTCCGCAGCCGGCTGTGCTTCCGCAGCGGGGGTCACGGCCGGAGCGGCCAGGGCGGGCTGCGCATCAGCCGCCGGTGCGGGCACGGAGCCCTCCTGGGCGGAAACGCCCCACGTCATCAGGGCCAGAGCCCCGAATATGGTTGCTAGTGTTCTCATAATCAGTATGGATTAAGCTTGGTACAGGACACGGGCGCCTTCTCCGGCACAGGTCACAAGGTAAGTGGTTTCAATGCCCGTTTCCTGGCAGTAGCCGTCCAGAAGCTCGCGGGCCACCTTGTCCACGTCTTCCGTCTTCACCAGGGCCACGATGCACCCGCCGAAGCCGCCGCCCGTCATGCGCGCGCCGTAAATGGAGGATGCGGAAGGAATGCGGTCGCAGAGGGAAACCAGGGTATCCACTTCCGCGCAGGAAACTTCATAATCGTCACGCAGGGAGGCGTGGCTGCCGCGCATGGCTACGCCGGCTTCATCCCAGTCGCCGCGGGCAAGGGCGTTCGCAAAGGCGTTTACGCGGGCGTTTTCACCAATGACGTGGCGGGCGCGGCGGTAGCGCACGTCGCCAAGCTGTTCCTTGAAGGATTCCAGCAGCTCCAGCGTGGCTTCCCGCAGGGAGGGCACGCCCATGATGGCGGAGGCTTCCTCGCACTGCTTGCGGCGCTGGCCGTAGGCTCCGTCCGCCAGGGAGTGTTTCACGGCGCTGTCCAGCACCAGCACGGAGACGGACTCGTTGTTCATCGGCACCAGTTCATATTCCAGCGTGGCGCAGTCCAGCTTGAGGGCCATGCCCTTCTTTCCGTTGGCGGAAATAAACTGGTCCATGATGCCGCAGGGAACGTTCACGAATTCATGTTCCACGGCCTGGCCGATCAAGGCCACTTCCTTGGGATCAATTTCAACCCCGGCGAAAGCGGCAAGCGCCGTGCAGACGGAAACTTCAAGAGCGGCGCTGGAGGAAAGGCCGCCGCCGCGGGGCACGTTGCTGTCAATCAGCATGTCCACCGGACCGATTTCTACGCCGCGCCTGTGCAGGTTGGCCAGAACGCCGCGGACGTAGTTGGACCAGAACGGATCGCCGGGAACCAGGGCGTCCTCCACCGCAATTTCATGGATCTGGTCGCCCAGGGAGCCGCAGAAGCGGTGCTTGCCCACGGGGGAGGGAGCCACAGCCACAACACAGTGGTTATCAAGAGCCATGGGCATCACAAAGCCATTATTATAATCCGTGTGCTCACCGATGAGGTTCACACGCCCCGGCGCCGCAGCCACGTGAGTCGGCTCCTGACCGAAATACTCGATGAAATACGGAGTCACCGTTTCTTTAGAGATTTCTCGCTGAACTAAATCCATAGTGGGCTGATTCTGCCCCATCCCTTTCCGCACCTCAAGGTTAAAGTCTCCGCCCCGCAACAATTTTCTTCATTTTCAACCAAATATTCCAAGCACCCGTTGCCAGCCGCCCGCATTCCTTTCAAAAACGGGCCTGCACCGGCCGGCCACGAGGCGCCAGCCCCTCCAAATCCCGTTGCAAACGACGGCCTCCGGCCTGCATTTCAGGGATGCGGGGAAAGGCGGAGCGTCACTTCGCCCCGCGGGCGAACAGTACCGCCGGGACAGTTTTCAGGAGCAGTTTGACATCCAGCCACAGGGACCAGTTGTCAATGTACTCCATGTCCAGCTCCACCAGTTTTTCAAATTCCCGGATGTTGCTGCGCCCGGCTATCTGCCAGTACCCCGTCACCCCGGGCAAAACGCTCAGCCTGCGGCGGTGGGCGTCACTGGTAAAGGCCTCCGTCTCATAAACAGGGAGCGGCCGCGGCCCCACCAGGCTCATTTCCCCTTTCAGCACGTTGATGAGCTGGGGAAGTTCGTCTATGCTGAATTTGCGCAGGAAGCGGCCGAAGGGGAAGATGCGAGGGTCATGCTCCAGCTTGAAGATGGGGCCGTTCATGTCGTTGCCGTAACTGGCCTTCACCTCATCCAGCCTCTTGTCCGCATCCCGGTACATGGTGCGGAATTTCCACATGCCGAATTCCCGGCCATACAGGCCGGAACGCTTCTGGCGGTAGAAGACGGGACCGCGGTCAGACAGCTTGATGCCTACGGCCGCCAGCACCCACAGGGGGAACGTGCCCACCAGAAGCAGGAGCGCGCCCACCCAGTCCAGTATCTTTTTCAACTGCCAGGAGGTGGTGTAGGGAATGGGGGTGGACTTGTACACCAGCATTCTGGTTCCTCCCAGCACGCCAAAATAGGTTTTATGCACGTCGGGCATGCTCACTACCATGCTCGCGTAAAAATCCACTCCCATCTTGCCGCACAGCTCCACCAGGCACCGCGCCACGGCGGAGTCCACCTCCTCCGGAAGAAACACCACCTTGCTGATGCAGCCCTTGATCAGCAAATTCCTGACTTCCGCGCGGTCCACCTCTTCCGGAGCCATCACCAGCAGTTCATCCTTGAAGTCCACATGGTCGCTTTCCAGCATCTTGCGGAACTCCTTCACATGGTCCGGAATGCCCACCACCAGCGTGGGGGCCTCCTCCACCAGCCTCTTTTCCGCCCGGAACCGGCTGATGCGCAGCCAGAGGGCGCCCAGGAACGTGAGCAGATAGGCCAGGGTCTGGACAATAATGTTCGCGGAAAAGGGAACAAAGTACTTCCACGTCACTATGCTCAACACCACAAAACAGGCGTACGCCATGACAAACCGCCGGATGCTTCCGCCCAGCGTCATGCACCGGTAGTAAACGCCCAGCTGGTCACAGCAGACATACAGCAGCAGGGACATCGTCAGCGGCGTCAGCACCAGCGTGCGCAGCCGCCACGGTTCCGGAGCCACCCCCATCCATTGCCACGAAACGAACCCGACAACGAAGAAGATGACGAATGCGAGGATGGAAACGACAATTTTATTGATCCCGTAGGTAGTACGGTCTGCATTTTGAATCAGCATCGAGAGAGTGTAAGTTAGTCGGCACTTAAAGTGCGCTGTCCCGGTCTTTTTGTCAAGTTGCATGCTCACCCTGCCGCTTTCCGCCCGGAATAATGCGCCCTTCCGGACGGTCTTCCTGTCTCCGGACGGGCGGAAAGCCCAAAATGACGGTATACCGGCTTGCAAGAATCCGGCTCCCTGTGCATTGGTATACGCGTCAATCGACCGGACTGGTACCGCACCTAGCCTGATCGCCCCCCTATCAGACCACGCATGGACCGTTGATCGGGGCACGGGGCATCCTTACTCCTGGCTTTTCTCATGGTAGCGGAACGTCCCGGCGATTTTCCGGATGGAACTTACTGCGTACAGCGATAAATCCGGCATGACACCAACATAATCATCAACTTAGAATATAAGTATGTCACAGCACAACACACAGGGAAGACAGGGCCAGGGAGCCCGTCGCCGCTATAACAAGGGCGGACGCTCCTATGGCAATGACCGCCGGGATTCCAGCGGCTACCGTCCCAAGTATAAAAAAGAAGCACCTGCCAAACTCTCCTTGTGGCAGCGTTTCCTGGGCCTCTTCGGCATCCGCCCGGCCAAGAACAACAAACCCGCCGCCAGGGATAAAGCCGCCGCCAAAACCAATACCCGCGTGGCCCGCAACAGGCAGGAGCGCGTTTCCGCTCCCAAGCAGCCCGTCTCCAACCGCAGGCTTTACGTGGGCAACCTTTCCTATGAAGCGACGGAAAGCGACCTTGAAGACGTATTCAAGGGCATCGGGGAAGTCAGCTCCGTGGAAATCATTTACAACCCCCGCACCCACAAGTCCAAGGGCTATGCCTTTGTGGAAATGAAGAAGATGGAAGATGCCGTCCGTTCCGTGGACATCCTCCACAACCAGCCCTTCATGGGCAGGAACCTGCTGGTCAGCGGCGCCAATGAACGCCAGGAACAGTCCCGGCAGCCCCGCGAAACCCGCGAGCCCCAGGAAGAACAAGTTTCCATGGAGGAAGTGAAGGAAACCTCCACTCCCCTGCTCCAGCCGGAAGCTTCCGCTCCCCAGGCCCAGGAACAATAACCGTTTTATCATGCAGAAGCCGGCCTTTGGAAAAAGGCCGGCTTCTTGCGTTTACAGGACGACGCGTTTTATCCCTCTTTCACAAAATCCTCTTTCGCCCTCCGCCTTCTCTTTCCGGAAAACCTTCGGCCTCGCCCCGGTCAAAAACGTGCAAAACCATGCAGCCCACACGCTTGCGCCTATGCCGCCACGGACTGGAAAAACTTGAAGCCCCGTGTCCCCCTTCCCGGCGACGGAATGAGAAAAGGACCATGACCGTCACGGCAATCCCCAGGCTCCGCGCAGGCGCAGGTATTCCTTGGCGGGCAACAGGATGTAAAGGGGATGCCGGGAGGGGTCCAGCCATGCGATCATGGCTCTCAAATTTTCCTCGCTCATGGCGGTGCACCCCGCCGTGGGAGCTCCCCCATCCCTGCGCCAGATATGGAAGAAGATGGAGGAACCGGCCCCCGGCACGGGTTTTTCCCGTCCGGATGCGGCATTATGCCGGATGAACAGTTTCAGGCTGTGGGCGTAATCGTTCAGCTTCATCTGCTGCTTGAACTCCCACGGCGTGACGGGGTCATGCTTCAGCACGAAGTGCTGGTTGTACAGCGGAGAAGCGGGATCATCCACCCACATGTCCCGCGGCGTGATGCGGCGGTACGGCATGGAACGCTTCTTCTGCGGAACGGGAACGGTGCCATACACGCCCCCCAGCTCAAAGATGCCGGCGGGAGAGCGCAAGTCCCCCTCCTTCTTCACCGGACCGCCGGAGGGAGGCATGCTGACGCCCCTGCCCCACACCAGACCGGCCTTTCCCAGACGCGCCGGAAACGGACCTTTCACCATCACCCAGCCGCGCGGCCCCTTCTCCAGAAGGCTCAATTGCACATGGGAGCTGTTCCAGCCGTCCGCGGAACCCACAATCACCTGGCTGCAATCCGCGGGAAGAGCCGCGGCCGAAAAACAGAACGCCGCCAGCATGCACAAACACAGGTATACTGCCTTCATGGGCCGTAGCATAACGGCGCCGCTCCGGAAAAAAAGCAAATACTCCGTCTCCGCAGCCGCACCGCTGAACGGAAAACTTCCCTAGTTCAGCGGAAGAACCTCGTTCAACAGGGATTCGATGCCTTCCTTGGCAAAGCGGGAATACAGGTACAGCTTCTTGGCCTCCATGTACTTGCCCAGGGCGGAACCCACTTCTCCCGCGTTCCTGCACTTTTCCGCATCATTCAGCAGGTTCACCAGGGTACTCGCCTTCGTCGTCAGGTCCAGATACTGGGCGTTCAATTCCTGGTCATTGATGAACAGCTCCTGGTCCTTGGAACGGAGCTGCTGGAGTTCCTCCCAGGCGCCGTACACGTCCTGCATGGCTTCGCGCTGGCGCGCCGCGCCCAGAGCCCGTTCAATAACGGCCATCTTGCCAAGGTCCTCCACAAACTGCTTCTGGAGTTCCGGATCATCCTTCACCAGAACGGCGAATTCATGCTGGTTGTCAAAGATGCGGCGGTAATTCTTATTCTTGTGGAAGCGCTTGAAGTCCTCCAGCGCGTGGGACTGCTGACCGGCGGCCATCATGGCGTTCCGCAGCGGAAGAAGGCGGGGGTTCTTGGGCCAGATTTCAATGGCGCTCTTCAGGCATTCCTCCAGCTTGGCCCGGTCACCTCTGGCGAGGGCTTCCTGGCCCTGGGCGATATAGGCGTCACTGGCGAACACGGCAGCGCTGATGGCGGATTCCGCACGGCCCGTGCTGAAATCCCGGGAGGTCTTCTTGAGGTTTTCCACCAGGGTGAGGGCTTCCTCGTAATCCTTGCCGTTCATCAGCTCAAACAGCTTTTCCACGTCCCGCTTGAAGGCGTACAGCTTCTGCTTCTTTTCATACGGGAACGTGTTCACGGCGGGCATGAACTCCCCGATCAGCAGCGCCTCATTCAACCGTTCCAGGGCATCCACGTAATGATGGGAATCAACCAGGTTGTTCACGGCCTTCATGTGGCGGTCGGAATCACGGGCCAGCTCCCGGGAAAGGTTGTCCAGAATGGCGACGGTGGGCGGGGTGCCCAGCGTTCCGCTGAACATCTTGGCGGCGTCCGAATTCTTGTCCAGCCGCAGCTTGGTATCCCCGTCATTGAACAGGCGGCTGTAAATGCCGCAGCCTATGGAAACATGGTCGAAGCGCCGCTGCGCGAACAACTGAACCAGCGTGGACTGGAAAACGATCTTCGCTTCCGTCACCGTCAGCACCTGTTCACTCTCCAGCTTCAGCTTGCGGGCCTCCATTTCCACCATGCGCTTTTCCAGGTACTTGTAGCGTGGGTTGTTCTTGGCCGGATTATTGGCAGAAGTGCCCTTTTTCCCGCCCTTCTGGTTGGAGGGAGAGCCGGAGCTGGTGGTCACGCCGCTCTCCATGAGGCTCATTTTCTGGGCATTGCTGCGTATTTCCCTCTCCATCGCTTCAAGCATCTTCCCCTTGTTCTTTCCATTGCTCTTGGCCTGCCATGCGGTGTAGATAGCCTGGCAGAGGGCATCGGAAACGCCACCGTCCAGCGGATTGCTGGAAGCGGCGGTCAGCAGGTCCACCACCTGCCGCACCACGTTGTCCGCCATCAGCTTTTCCTTGCGCATGGAAAGCGTCTCATGAAGCTTTTCAAAAATCTTCTGGTACTCCTTCGCATCCTCCGTGCTTTCCTCCGGCTGGCTCAGGTACTTATTGAAGCGCGCCTCAATTTCCCGGAAACTGCCCATGTTCAGCGTTGTTCCGTTGATGGTCACGGTGCCGTCCTGGGGATTCAGGAAAGGAATTTCATTGCCGTACAGGGACTTGGCATCTCCCTGCCGGGAAGGCTGGTAGGCATTCGGCTGCGCGGCAGGCGGGGAGGAAGGGGGCGCGGCAGGCGCACCGCCGCCGGAAGCGGGGGGATTGTACATCATCTGCCCCAATGCGGGAACCGCGCAGGCCAGGGTCAGGAGAAAGCAGCTTTTCATGGGGCGGGGAAGGTTGTTCATTTAGGCTGAATGGATGTGGCTACGCATACGCCGCGCACCTTCGGATTGACGTCTTCCACCCGGAACTCTATTCTGTATTGCTGGTCCCGGTTGATGTTCAGTCCGTTCCTGGCTTCCGCAGAAACACAGACGGGAATAATGTACTCACGACCGGAAGCGTCCCTGTACAAAAAGGAAATCAGCTCGGACTCGCCGCGCGGAAAACGGTCGATCACCGTTCCGTCCAGCGCATAGTTGTTATTGGAAAGCTGGGAGGCGTTCGCCGCCAGGATATCCAGCGGAATATCCGACCCCGCCTGCGGCTTCTCCCTGGCACGGAACACGACAAACCCCACGATGACGGCCAGCACAAGAACAGCCGCGCCGGCCATCAGCATCGGCGTGGATGATGAGGAACTCTTCTTTTTTGCTGCACGTCGTCTCGCCATAACTTTTGATGGAAAAAGTATATAACGAACTCCGTGCAAGTGCACGCATTAAATTACAGCTCCCAGCGCGAGCGGCGGATTCCCGCGTAGGAAGCCGCAATGCCGCATGCAACATGCACGCCCAGAACAATGTAACAGGTCAGCGCGGGCGTCAGGTCCGTATCCAGCACATTCTTGACGGCGTTGTACACGTCAGATTTCAGGGCGGAGATGCTGCCGGACCACGCCCAGTATGCGGAAATGAAGGGCCGTATGAAGCCCTCCACCTGTTCCGGAAGGGCCAGCACCGCTCCGGAAAGGGGAAGCTGGAAGCCCACCAGGTAAATGCTCAGGAGGGAGGCCTGGTCCGCACTCCGGGCCAGGGAGGAAATGCCCAGGCATACAAAGGTCATGGCGGCATCCGCCAGAATCAGGAACAGCAGGTGCGTCAGGCCCCCGCCGCGGTCCCAGAAGAAGTCCACAAAGGCGAACATCCAGACGGACTGCACCAGCACCAGAACGCTCAAGTAGGCCAGCTTGCTCCCCAGGTACGCGGAGGGCCTCATTCCCGCGTATTTCTCCTTTTCCATGATGGCCCGTTCTCCGGCCACCTCCCGGGCGGCGTTGTTGGAACCCATCAGGCCCAGCAGAATCACCTCGAACATGATGATGCCGGAGACGGCGGAACCCGTCTTCATGTTCAACTGCTGGGCTTCCATGTCCTTCTGGATGGTCTGGACGTCCTGCGTGGCGGAAAGGCCCACGATCTGCCCGGTCCCCTTGTCCGTGAACATGGCTACCAGCACCGGGAACAGCAGCACCATCACCAGTTGAAGAACCAACTGGGAACGGTCGCGGAAAAAGATGCGCCAGCGCCGTCCCAGCAGGCAGAAGAACTGCGTGAAGAATCCCGGAACCTCCGGAATGGCTTCCGCCGCGGCCTCCGGGGAATTCCCGTTCCCTTCCGCAGGCGCAGTTTCCCCGGAATCGCTCCGCACGGCGTCCCCCTTTTCCGTTCCGGGTTCCTCGGGAGCCTTCTCCGCCTCCACGTTGCTGCGGACGGCATCAGGGTCCGGCAATTCTCCGGAAAGAATCTTCTTCTCCCTTTCCTGTTCCAGGCGGGAATAATAGGAATCCCGGTGCTTGCCCCACGAACGGCACCAGGAGGGGCCTTCACGGTCCTGGAGCTTCGGATAAATCTCTTCCAGCGAGGAAACGCCGAAGTAATGCAGCATCGTCTTCGGAGAACCGTGATAGGCCACGCAGCCCTGGTGCATGACCAGGATGGAATCATACATGTCCAGGTGGGAAAGGCTGTGCGTGACGGAAATGACGATGCGGCCTTCCGAACGGGAGATTTCATGCAGGAGGTCCACAATATCGTGCTCGGACCTCGGGTCCAGGCCGGACGTCACCTCATCGCAAATCAGCAGGCGCGGATTGGACACCAGCTCCATGGCCAGCGCCAGGCGGCGCTTCTGGCCGCCGGAAAGAATCTTCACATCCCGGTCCGCAATCCCCTCCATCCCCGTTACCTCCAGGGCATTGTCAATGCTGTCGTCCAAATCGTCCACGGAATCGAACCGGCAGCGGAGCCTGGCGGCGCTCTCCACGTTCTCATCCACGCTCAACTGGTCATAGGCAATGCTGAACTGGGGAACGAACCCGATTTCCGACGGCTCGAAGTCCTCTTCCGCCAAATCATGGCCGTTCCAGAAAAAACGTCCGTCCGTTTCCGCAATCATGCCCGCAATCGCCTTTAACAAGGTGGTCTTTCCACAACCGGAAGGGCCAACAACAGCCATAAAATGCCCGCGAGGCACATTAAAACTAACATTGTCCAATAATTTCAAAGGACCATCCGGTGTTTCTATTTCATATGTAATGCCGTCCGCCTGCAACATGGTTCTTTTACTCTAGCGTATCAACTTCCGCATCATCAAGGAAAATCGGGCATCAGTGTTTTATCTTGCCGTAAACGAAGAATATGTTATTCAAAAACTTTCCCTTTAAGGCATTTCCCCAATTAAAATCAAATGGTTTTCCCCCGCATTCTTGCTTTAGCCGCCTTGCTGGCCCCCCTGGCGGCCGCCGCCCGGCCTCCATCCGCGGACCAACCCCGTTTTACCGCCGTCCTGGATGATTGGCGCATTTCCTATATGGACGAACCCGGCCATGTCCATCTCGGAATCTCCATCATGCTGCAAGGCAAAGGAACCTTCGTCATTCCTTCTTCCAGGGAAGGGCAGCTCACGCGCCTGGCCATGCAGGATTCCACCGGAAAAGAAATACCCTGCAATCCCTATCAGCCATGGGGAACGCCCGGCAAGCTCAATCCTTCCCATGTCACCGGGTCCCACTCATCATCCTCTCCCGGTTCACCCTACAAAACCCTGCAATTCTCCTGCGGATTCAGGGAGCTTCCGGCCCCTCAATCGGAATGGCTGCGCATCCGCGGGACCTGGACCGTCCAGTTCTGCCCGGAACCGCAGCGGCTGATGCTGAAGCAAACGGTCAAACCGGCGGAAGAACCCCAGACTTTTTATCTGGACCTTCCGGAACCGAACGTCCGGGAGGACAGCGACATCGCCCGGGCCGATTCCGCCAGCAACACTGCTTCCATTCAGCTGAAAACCAACGAAGAGCGGACCACCCTCTCCTGCGAGGCGGAATTCCCCTCTTCCGCTTCCATTCAAGGCTTTGCCATTCTGGATTCCTCCGGACTCCCCATACCGGGCCTGCGGCGCGCCCATACGCCGGAAATCACAGAACATAAAGATGGTAAAACCAGCATTTCCTGCCTGCATGAAATGGAAGAAGGAGCGGGAAAACCATCCCCTTCCCTTCCCCGTGAATTGAATCTCGGCGTCGTTTACCTTCCCCGCAAACATTCACTGGATGTTCCCATTGACCTGGCCGTGAACCCTTCCCTCTCTCCGCCTTCCACTCCCCGGGAAGCGGTGAACAACCATGAATCCGGCCTCTCCGCACAACCGTCACCGGCTCTTCAGGTAAAATTATACAATTGGGTTTTCCATAAAGAAGGCCATGAACCCGTCTTCCTCGGCATTTACATTCATACGGATAAAAACCACGCCCTGCTTAATGATATGGAACAGCAGGGCGCCAGTTACATCAACCTTTCCACCCCCGGCGGAAAAACAGCCGTTCACTGCCGGGTTCATCCCCCCACATGGGGCACTTCCACCTACAATATGCTTTTTTTCCCTCTTCCCCGTTCACTGCCTCCCGGCGACAAGGGATGGCTGCTGACCGGGGAGCTCCGCGTGCCGGCCGGAGAGGTCCGGACAACTCCGGCCCGGACGATTTCCGCAGAACCGGGCAAACAATGGGCGATCGACGTTCCGGGGGCATCCGGAGATTATCCTCCCTTCCAGGTTCAGGCCACCCTCCTCAGCATCAAGCCCTCAGCAAAGGAATTCCGGGCCACCTTCAAGTTGAAGGGTCACCATGGAAATCCGCATTTCAGCGGCTTCCATGTGGAAGGGGGCATGCAGATCATGTCCAACAAGGACCCGGAGGATGAAACCGCGCAGCTCATCACCTATTCCTTTCCGCACTCTCCCGCTACTTTAAGCTGCTGTGTAAAATACATCGGCCGCCCAACCGTCATACGCCACCCCCTGAACATGCGCATCGGGCTGGGAGGCATCGTCCCGGACCCTCCGGAAAAATGACATTCCGCTTTTTTTCATGGCTTCCGTCCTGCTACGGAACCATGATGGAGGCATGATCCGGCAAGCGTCCCGGGAAGATTTTCCGGCAATCCTGAAGCTTCAATTACTCGCCTTCGGAGAAGTGGCGGAGCGGCTTGGACTCGCCAGCATCCCGCCTCTGGAACAAACCCTGGAACATTTGCGGGAAGAGGCGCGGAACAGCGTCTTCTTCAAGTATACGGAAAACAGCCGCATCGTCGGCTCCGTCAGGGGCTGTCTGGACGGCAAAAACGTCTGCCATGTCGGCAAGCTGGTTGTGGACCCGGCCCGCCGGAACAGGGGAATCGGCCAGCAACTCATGCTTGCCCTGGAAGAACACTTCCGCGGACAGGCAGCCGCCTACCTTCTGTTCACTTCGGCAGATACTCCTGAAACCCTGTATCTGTACCTCAAACTGGGCTATACGGAACTGTACCGGAAAGAGGCCGGAGGGATGACCACGGTGTTTCTGGAAAAGAAGGCGTGAGGGCGCCGGAAGCCCTCATTCCATCAGCTTCCACACAGCCAGCCGGGTGATGGAGCCTATCAGCAGAAGAGCCGCCGCAATTAGGAAGGGAGACCATCCCAGCGCCCCCGCAGCCAGCAGAAACGCCACGGCGCACACCAATAGAAAAGCATTGATGAACCGCATCAGGCTCCATTCCTCCGGATAGAGGGGCGATAGGCTGAAGGCATCCGCCAGCCTGTCCATCACGAATTCAAGAATTTCACTTTCCATCCATTCCCACATAGACTTAACTTTTTTACCGCAATTTGACCATCAATGATTTACCTGCACATGCAAGTAAAAGAATGGTCGGAGTTTTTCATGATGAAAGGGTTTTTCAAGGGCCCGGAGGCCCTTGTTCCCGGCAGCGCGAGCATCAGGCAACACAGGGGAATGGGGCCGCCCATTGCGTGGACAAAACAGGCATCCCGGCCTTCACGGACCCTATTCAGAACGGGAAGTCCGCATCGCCCACCGGGTCCACGGCCTTTTCCTCAAACTTCTTCACGGCTTTCTGCTGGGGATTCACGGCGCGGACGACGAGCGCGCGGGGCGGCATTTCCCGGCGCTTTTTGAACTCGCACTTTTCCTCGCACAGGTTGCAGGTATTCAGGCGCGCGCGTTCCTCAGGCCGTTCCGTGGTGACGGGGCAGGCATGTTCGCACGCGCCGCAGCCGATGCACAGGGAGGGGTCCAGCCTGGGCAGGCGGTGTTCCTGGCCGTCCCGCCCGATGTAGGGCACCGTATAAAGGGCCTTGGTGGGGCAATGCTCCGTACAGGCGCCGCAGTCCATGTCCTCCCGGGCAACCAGGCAGCGGCAGACGTAAAACCGGGCTACGGCGATGCGCGTGGTATCCTTCGTAATTTCCGCGGTATCCCTCTCCGCAGTAATGGGCAGCCTGCGAATGGCTCCTGTGGGGCAGACTTCCGCGCAGCGGTGGCAGTCGTACAGACAATACTTGGTGGAAAAATCCATCCGGGGCTTCATGAACCCTTTCAGCCCAAGCTGCAAATAGGCGGGCTGGAGCACATGGGTAGGGCAGTTGGCAATGCACATCTGGCAGCCGGTGCAAACATCCAGAAAACGTTCCAGGGAACCGGCTCCGGGAGGAAGAACGCACTGGGTGGGGTCCAGCCTCTGGGCGGCGTCGCCCCGGCATCCGGAAAGAGCCGCCGTAGCCAGGCCGGCCGCCGTAGCCCCCAGGAACTGGCGGCGGGAGCTCCCGGCAATGAAGGGAACCGCGGCAGAAGAAGCGGGAGCGGGCGCCGGAGCGGTTTTTTTCTTCCTGGCGGGAATCAGGCGGCGGGTTTTGGCAAACCAGCGGTAGCGTATCCCCCCCTCGCTGCACGAACGCACGCAGTCATAGCATGCTACGCAGCGGGAGGCGTCTATTTTGTATTCCTTGAGGTTCAGGCACTGGGCCTTGCATGATTTGACGCATTTGCCGCATTTCTTGCAGGAGGCGGGATCAAAGCCCAGCCGGAAGAGGGAAACGCGGGAAAGCAGCCCCAGCAGAGTACCGACGGGGCATACCGTATTGCAGTACAACCGCCCTTTCCAGGCGCTCATGGCGACCACCAGGCCGAGCATGCCGGCAGAAGCCAGCAGAGCCGGGAGAGCCACGGGAAAATAATTCATCCGGACCAGGTCCGCGGAAGAACTGTCAGCCGCCAGCAGGTTATTGCTCCAGATGGCGGCAGGCCACGCCAGCACATACATGATGCGCCCGAAAATGCTGTACGGGTCCAGCCAGTTCAGGGAAAGTCCGGCCAGTCCCGTCACGCAGCAGGCGGCCAGCAAAACCAGAACCACATACCGCACCCACGGCACGGGGCGCGCAAACTTCAAGAAGCGCTTCGGCGCAATCCAGCGGCGGATTCTGAAAACGATGTCCTGGAGAATCCCCAGCGGACAGAGGAAGGAGCAGTACACCCTCCCGAACAGCAGCGTAAGCAGCAGCAGAACCGCCAGAATCACGGCGGAAACGGCCACCCCGTCCAGAGTCCCGAGCACGGATGGAATGAATTGCCACTGAGCCAGGAAAAAGGAGTCTTCCATGCCCTCTCCGCCGCCCGTCATGTTCGGCACGTTCCACGCGGGGATATGGTGCAGGAAAGCGTACGCAATCCCGAGGAAGAAGATGACGGCCACCGTCACGCGGAGCCACTTCAGCGGACTGACGAAAAAGGCTTTGATGACTGACATATTTATTTTAAACCCGCCGGAGGCGGAAAGTTGGCCCCCTTCGCGTCATCCGCAGGAGGGGGCGCCGCGTCAGGCCATGCTGATGCGGCGGATATTGAGCTTGGAAAGGTCGGCGGTGCCCAGCCCCATTTCTTCCCCAAGCTGCACGTGGCGGATCTTTCCGGCCTTGTTCAGCAGGGCCGCGCCTGCGGCGTCAATGGCTACGATGTCACGGGAAGCCAGAAGGGTTTTGCGCTCCACCAGGTCATTCGTGTCCTTCCCCACGGGGCCGTTGCGCACCATGGGCATGTAGGCGTCCAGCACGCACAGGTCCGGCTTGCGGAAATACACGGCGTCCGCGATGCACTGGTGCAGGTCGTTCTTATGCATGGCTCCACGGTCCCAGACGGTGCCCATCACGTTCTTCATGCAGGCGGTCATCTCGGAACCGCTGTGGTGCTTGAGCGGGGGGCAGGTGATATAAACGTCCGCTTCCAGCACGGCCTTGTGCACCTTGGCGGAGGTGAATTTTTTGGCCTTCGGGTTTTCCGTCTGCACGTACTGCCCTTCATTGCCGCCGTCCACCATCACGCCCCCGGCTTTTTCCACGGCCTCTTTCACGCCGCTGCCTTCATAGGCGCCGTTGTGGCAGCAGTGGTCGAATACCCTGACTTCCTTCGCCCCCGCCTGCTTGCACAGCTCCACCAGCGTGGCGACGGTTTCAGGATGGGTGTTGGAGCCGAATTCCGGAGCCTTGTTCCAGCCGATGTTGGGCTTGATCACGACGGTCTGGCCCGGCTTGACGAATGCCTTCATGCCTCCCAGCGTATCCACGGCCTTCCTGACCATTTCCGCACGGGTTCCGTTGCGGACGGCCACCAAGTCCGGAATGCCGGAAGCTGCCGAAGCTCCGGCCTCCTGGGCGAACAGGGAATCCATGTCCGATATGGCTGCCAGCGCCCCTACGGCGGCAGTCCCTTTTAGAAAAGTGCGTCTGTCAGTCATCTTCGTTGCAAAGTCAGTGGTTTATCCCCGCATGCAAAGGCATGTACAAGGTTTTATGCCTCTTCCTAACATACGCCTTGCTGAAAAACAACCTGTCATCATTCCTGCACGGGAATTTTTACAAACGAATTGTCATACAGGGGCGGCTCCTATAAAACCCGGTCATGAAATGTTCCCTGCTCAGCCGTCCCATGACCTGCACGCATGACTGGATCAGCCGCGTCGTCCTGCCCGGGGATACGGTCGTGGACGCTACGGCAGGCAACGGACACGACACGGTTTTCCTGGCCCGTCTGGCCGGCCCTTCCGGCCAGGTGCACGCCTTTGACGTGCAGGAGGAAGCCATTCGCGCCACCAGGGAGCGTCTGGAGAAAGAAGGGCTGCTCACCTCCGCCGTCCACCTCCATCTGGCCAGCCATGACCGCCTGGCGGAACTGGTCACCGGTCCCGTGAAGGCCGTCGTCTTCAACCTGGGCTACCTGCCGGGCGGGGATAAAAAAACGATCACCAGAACGGGCTGCACCCTGGCGGCGCTGGAACAGGCCGCCGCCCTCATCGCCCCGAACGGCCTTCTCAGCGTCATGTGCTATCCCGGCCACGAAGGCGGGGATGCGGAAGCGGAAGCCGTGGAGGATTTCCTTTCCCGCCTGCCGCACCATTCCTGGCGCACCGGCAAATACCAGCTCCTGAATACCGGAACTCCGGCCCCCTTCCAGATCTGCGCGTTCAGGCTGGACTGACCTTCCCCGTAAAAATACGGGAACAAGGCCAGTTCACCATCAAATGCCCGGAAAAACCATCAGTCCCGGCATTCCTTCATCCATTCCACCACCTGCGCCAGAGCCCGGGCGCGGTGCGACATGGAATTCTTCACCTCCATGGGAAGCTGGGCAAAACTCAGTTCATGGCCTTCCGGGACAAACAGCGGATCATAGCCGAACCCCCCTTCCCCGGCCGGTTCCGTCAGCATGTGGCCTTCCACGGAACCGGAAAACTCCGCCAGCACGCTGCCATTCCTGGCAAGCACCATCACGCAGCGGAACCGTGCGGAGGGCTTGTCCCCCGGCTTGACTCCGGCGCGCCGCAGTTCCTCCATCATGCGGAGGTTGTTCCGCGCGTGGTTCCCTTCCTCCCCGCCGAAGGAGGAGGACCAGACGCCGGGACGGCCGCCCAGCACATCCACCTCCAGCCCGGAATCATCCGCCAGCAGGACGCCGGGAATGCACCTGGAGGCGGAAAGCGCCTTGAGCGTGGCGTTCTCCGTAAACGTGACTCCCGTTTCATCCACGGGCGGAGCCTGGGGGTAGTCGGAAAGGTCCTTCACTTCCCATTCTCCGGCCAGCATGGCGCGGATTTCCCCGGTCTTGTGGGCGTTGCGCGTGGCAACCACCAGCAGAGGCAATTCTTGTTCCATCATCATGAATTTTTGCAGTTGAAAACCGTATGGAAGACCGCGTTCAGCAGTCAATTTCCAGGCTGACGGGGCAATGGTCGGACCCCGTCACGTCCGGATGGATGGCGGCGCCCTTCACCCTGGGAGCCAGCGGATTGGAAACGCAGAAGTAGTCAATGCGCCATCCGACGTTCCGGGCGCGGGCGCCTGCGCGGTAGGACCACCAGCTGTACCAGCCCGGTTCCTCCGGATGCAGGGCGCGGAAGGTATCCGTGAACCCGGCCTCAAGCAGCAGCGTGAACCCGGCGCGCTCCTGGTCGCTGAACCCGGCGGAAAAACGGTTCTCCCTGGGGCGGGCGATGTCGATCTCCTCATGGGCTACATTCAAATCCCCGCAGAAGACGACCGGCTTGGTTTCCGCCAAGGCCGCCACATACTTGCGGAACGCAGCATCCCACTGTTCTCGGTACGGGAGGCGCACCAGCTCGTTCTGGGAATTGGGGGTATAGCAGTTGACCAGGTAAAACTGTTCAAACTCCATCGTGCACACGCGCCCCTCCCGGTCATGCTCCGGCCAGCCGATTCCGGTGGACGTGGAAAGGGGCTGCACACGGCTGAGGATCAGCACGCCGGAATAACCGGCCTTCTCCGCCGGATTCCAGAGCTGGTGCGGCCAGGAGGAAATCCACAGGTCATTCACCTGTTCTGGACGCGCCTTGATCTCCTGAAGGCAGAGGACGTCCGGCTCCAGCGCCTCCACGGCGTCCCCCATTCCCTTGCCGAGGATCGCCCGCAATCCGTTCACATTCCATGAGACGAGTTTCATGCACGCATACTTCCCGTTTTTGCCGGCTCCGTCAAGCCCTCAAACACCCCCGCCCCGCACCCTTCCAGGGGACCGCTGAAAACCCTTCTTCCGGAATCATCCCCAGTCTTTTGCATGCCGCATAGAACAAGCGTTTTTTCTTGCCAGGACCGCCCCCTCATGCTTACTTAGATAGGCAAACACCCCGAGAGACACTCGAGAGTGGGTCTGTCGACCCGCTCTTTTTTGTCTATCCATCACACTCCTCCACACTCATGACAAACGATATCAAAGCTTTAATTGACTACTACGAGAGGGAAAAAGGGCTCTCCCGTGAAAAAATTCTTCTCGCTCTGGAATCCGCTTTTCTCTCCGCCTACCGCAAGATGGTTCCCGGCTCCGGCAGCATCAACTACCTGAGGGCTGAAATCAACGTGGACAAGGGGAAGGTGCGCATCTTTGCGGATCTGGAAGTGGTGCCGGATGAAGAATACTCCGACAAGTTCAACCAAATCCCCCTCTCCCTGGCCGTCAAGCTGGACCGGAACGCCGTCCTGCACGACCTGCTGCCCACCAACATCACGCCGAAGGGCTTTGGCCGCATCGCGGTACAGACTGCCCGCCAGACCATGCTCCAGAAGCTGCTGGATGCGGAAAAGGAAATGCTTTACGACGAGTTCAAGGACCGCGCCGGCGATCTGGTGACGGGCACCATCCGCCGCTTTGAAAAGGGGGACATCTTTGTGGACCTCGGCAAATTCGAGGGCGTCATGACCTCCCGCGAACGCGTGCCGAATGAAGACTACAGCGTCGGCGACCGCATGCGCTTCTACGTGGTGGAAGTGCGCACGGAAGCCCGCGGACCGGAAGTCATCCTCTCCCGCAGCCATCCGAATCTGGTGCGCCGCCTCTTTGAATCGGAAGTGGTGGAAATAGGCGACCAGACCGTAGAAATCCACGGCATCGCCCGTGAAGCGGGCTACCGCACCAAGGTGGCCGTCATCAGCCATGACGACAAGGTGGACCCGGTGGGCGCATGCGTAGGCATGCGCGGAGCCCGCGTCAAAAACATTGTCCGGGAGCTCAACAACGAAAAAGTGGACATCCTGGAATGGACGGAGGACCCCGTCATCTTCGTCCGGGAGGCCCTCAGCCCCGTGGAACCGCGGGAAATCACCGTGGACGAGGAAGCCAAAAAAATCTTCGTCATCGTCCAGGACGACAAGGACCTCTCCAAGGCCATCGGCCGCAGGGGCCAGAACGCCCGCCTCACCTCCCGCCTGATGGGCTGGGACGTCCAGGTGCGCGTCTTTGACGTCCAGGAAGCGGAAAAACGCCAGAACCAGGCCGCGGCCGAGGAAGTGATGCGCCAATGCCAGGCCGCCGCAAAGACCCTCAGCGAACAACTGGAAATCCCAGAAGAAACCGCCATGGGCCTAGTGACCATGGGTGGGACGGACCTGGTGGCCCTCACCGGATTTGAAGCTTCCGACATCGCGGAAAGCATGGGCATTCCCGCAGAGGAAGCCGCCCAGATTCTGGACAAGGCCCGGGACCTTATCTCCCAATAACCGTTGAGCGCGGCGCTCAATATCTAACAAACTTAAATTAAGATGCCTAATAAACAAGAAGAGAACGAACCCAAAAAGGAAGTGTTGGATCTGATCGGCGGATCTCCCAAAAAGAAACGCGCACCCCAGCCGGAACCCGCACCGGCGCCATCCCGTCCTGCCCCGGTCAAGAAAGAAGCTCTCGACTTGCTTTCCGGCCCCAAGAAAAAAGCGCCCGCCTCCGCTCCCTCCGAGCCGGCTACCGCCCCTGCCCAGGCCGCACCCGCCGCAGAATCTGCCGCGCCTGCCCCCCAGGAAACGGACTCCGCAGACGATAAAATCATCAACCTCAAGCCGCCCGTCTCCGTCTCCGAGCTGGCAGGCATGCTGCAAGCCAAGCCCTTCCAGATCATCAAGGACCTGATGGGCATGGGCATCTTCGCCAACCCGAATACGCCGCTGGACGCGGACGCCGTCAGCGCCATCTGCGACCTGCACGGCTACACCTTCGCCCGTGAAAAACGGGAAAAGGGCGGCGGCGTCAAGGCCCAGCAGGAACCGGTCAAGGAACCGGAACCCGTGCCGGTGGTGGAAGAACCCAAGGCCACCCTCATCCTGCGCACGCCCATCATCACCGTCATGGGCCATGTGGACCACGGCAAAACCTCCCTGCTGGACTACATCCGCAAGGCGCGCGTAGCCAAGGGGGAAGCCGGGGGCATCACCCAGCACATCGGCGCCTATACGGTGGAATACAACGGCAGCACCCTCACCTTCCTGGATACCCCGGGACACGCCATCTTCACGGAAATGCGCGCCCGCGGCGCGGACGTGACGGACATCGTGGTACTGGTAGTGGCCGCCAATGACGGCATCATGCCCCAGACGAGGGAAGCCATCGCCCACTCCAAGGCGGCCGGCAAAACCATCATCGTGGCCATCAACAAATGCGACCTTCCGGCCGCAGACCCCGTCAAGACCAAGAGCGGCCTGATGGAGGAAGGACTGGTTCCCACGGACTTCGGCGGCGACGTGGAATGCGTGGAAGTCTCCGCCCTGACCGGCGACGGCATCGACGACCTTCTCGGCCTTCTCGTCCTCCAATCGGAAGTGCTCGAACTCCAGGCCAACCCCAAGGCCAACTGCCGCGCCTCCATCATTGAGGCCCGCGTGGAACCCGGCACGGGCAGCTCCGCCACGGCCATCGTGGAAAGCGGCACCATCCGCGTAGGCATGCCCTTCATCTGCGGCCCGTACGCCGGCAAGGTGCGCGCCCTGGTCAACGACCACGGCGAACGCGTCAAAAAGGTGGGGCCCGGCATGCCCGTGGAAATTACCGGCTTTTCCGAAACCCCGAACGTGGGCGACGAACTGGTGGAAATGGAAAACGAACGCGCCGCCAAGAAGCTGGGCGAAGAACGCCAGGAGGAACTGCGCAAGCAGCGCCTGGCCCAGCCCCGCAAGGCCCGCATGGAAGAACTGCTCGCCATGATGGGCGACGGCACCCAGAAAGCCCAGCTCAAGATCCTTCTCAAGGGGGACGTGCAGGGCTCCGTGGAAGCCATCAAGAAGGCCATTATGGACATCCAGTCGGACAAGGTGGAATGCGTCTTCCTGAACGCCTCCGCCGGCCCCATCTCGGAATCGGACGTGCTGCTGGCCTCCTCCTCGGACGCCGTCATCCTGGGCTTCAACGTCAAGGTGGAAGCCAACGCCGTGAAACTGCTCAAGCGGGAAGGCGTGCAGGTGAAGCTTTACTCCATCGTTTACGAACTCATCGACCAGGTGAGGGATGCCATGCTGGGTCTTCTGGAACCGGAAACGCGTGAAACCATCATCGGCCACGCCAAAGTGCTCCAGGTCTTCAAACTCAACAAGGGCCGCGCGGCGGGCTGCATGGTGGAGGACGGAAAAATCCTCCGCAGCTGTGAAGCGCGCGTTATCCGCGACAAGACTCCCGTCTTTGACGGTAAAATGTCCACCCTGCGCCGCTTCCAGGATGAAGTGGAAGAAGTCAAGGCCGGCCTGGAATGCGGCATCCGCCTGGGCGACTTCAACGAATACGAGGCAGGCGACATCATCGAATGCTACACGCTGGAAAAAATCCAGCAAACGCTGTAACCCCAAGCAGGAACCATATAACAGGGATGGACGCCCCTTTCACGCCTCTCCGGGCGTTCAAAGAAGCTCCATCCCTGTCCTTTCTCCCCCATTCTTCCTTCTCCGATTGAACCAATCGGTCCATCCATCACTCTATCCCTTCATATGAGCAGACGCACTGACAAGGTAAATGAACTCCTCCGCCGTGAAATAGGCACCACCATCCAGCGGGACTTTGAATTCCCCGGAACGATTGTCACCGTTATTGAAGTGGAAGTGACGGACGACTTGAAAGAAGGAAAAGTATGGGTAGGCGTCGTAGGAAAAATGTCCCCCGCCCAGGTGCTGGAAAAACTGAACTCCAGGCATGGCCTCATCCAGTCCGCCGTAGCCAAGCGCGTGGTGCTGCGCAACACGCCGCGCCTGTCGTTCCGGCTGGACGACTCCGCCCAGCGCGGCGTTGACCTGGTCAACCTCCTGGAAGACATTGATAAAAACCTTCCCAAAGCCCCTCCGGCCGATCCGGAAAACGGCGAGGAATAAAACCCTGCTGAACAGTAAAAAATCCTCCTTGTCTTTTTGCAAGACAAGGATTTCTTTTTCCGGCTAAAAGCACGGAGGCAATCGCCGTGCCGTGTTTACGGACAGGCAAAACGGCGAAGTGGAATTGGCAGGATGATTTCTTCAGGGGAAATTCTGTAACAGATACAAGGGCCGGGAGGCCCTTGTTCCCAGAGGAACCGTTACCGGGAAACGGGGTGGAATTTATTTCTTCCTTACCTCGTCACCTTCAACCTCAGGAACCGGCGTGCCGGGGCGCTTTCCTCCAGAGCCGCCGTATCACGGAATTCCCCGCGGACACCGGCCGGAGTGACTATTCCTTCATCGGACCATTCCTTCAAGTCGGACGAACTTTCCACACTGAACGCCACATCCGCCGCTTCCGGATTTACCGGCCAGGAAAGCACGAGGTATTTTTTGCCCCCTTCCTCCCGGATCGCCAGCCCCGTCACGCTTCCGCACGGTTTGTTGGGGTCCAGGCCCGTTGCATACTTCATCAGGTTGGTGACCCCGTCTCCGGCGGGACAGGCATCCGGAGCCATCTGGTCCTCCGGCGTTCCGTCCCCGAAGTTGTCCTTTTTCCACTTATCGTACCCTGCCGGGGCCGGAGCCGCGGACTGGGTCAGCGTGAACGTTCTTTCCTCGCCGCCGCACTGGACGGTAACCACGGCCACCCGTTCCGTTTGCTGGGCGTTGGCTTCCATTTGAATGTCCAGCGTGGCAGTTCCGGAGCCTGAAGCCGGCCGGATCGTGACGCAGGCCTGGTCACAGGAGGCCGTCCATGGAAGCTGCGTCTGCACGGTCAGCGTGGTGGAGGCAGCGGCAAACCCTACGGTTTCCTCCGTTTTGTCAATATTGACGGGGTTTACGTATTCATAGCTGAAGGCGCTGGCGGGAATCTCCTGCTTGCTTATTCCCGGCCCCTCCCATTGCATGGTGAGGGCAGAGCCGGAGGCGTGGCCCACATAACCGATGCGGATGGGATGCACCCCCGCCGCAAGCCGGACGGCCTGTACCGCATTGGGCGTGACTTCCGAACCCTGCCGGGCATTGGAGTTGGCTTCCGTGCCCGGCGTATAGGCGTAGTCGGCATCAATGAGCTGCATGCCGTGCAGGTGTACGAAGGCTTTGGATCCCGCGTTGGAATCCGTCTGAAGGTAGAATTTGTACTCCCCTGTAACGGGAACGGTAAGGTAGCCCGTGAGTTCCACCCCCTTTTGAGCGGCGGAACCGGCATTCACGCTGAGAGAAGACACAGCGCCTGTGACAGAGGGAGCCTCTTCCATCTGGCGGAAGTCGGGCACCCAGTCAAAACCACGGTTCCAGTAGCGCATCTTCAGACCTTGCCGGAGATTGGCCGGAGCCGTTGCAGCGGGCACGTCACCGGCATTCAGAGTTCCATTCGTGGAAGGCAGGGAGCGCCGCACAGACAAGGCCCGGGCCTTCATCTTCGCCTGCAAGTCCGGACGGGAGGAGGCGAGATTGGAAGCTTCCTGCGGGTCTTTTTCAGTATCATAAATCTGGAAGTCCTGATCCGTCCCGGAAATGTTGAAACGCACGCCTTTAAGGCCATCCACAAACACGACCTGCTGCAAACCGCGGGGAGAGCTTTTGTGGTGCGACAGGAAGTCCTGATAGGAGGCGCCATTGCCGCCATAGTTATATTCGGAATAAATCAGGCTCTCCTTCTGGCGTTCCGGAACGCCGGCCAGCGTCGGCAGCAGGGAAACGCCGTCGCAACGCGCAGGAACCGCCACGCCCGCCGCATCCGCAAAGGTAGCCATCCAGTCATGGAACTGGCAGGCATTCAGGCTGATGCCGTTGGCAGGAATCACGCCGGGCCAGCGCACCAGGGTGGGCACGCGCATGCCGCCCTCCCAGCAGTCGCGCTTGATGCCGTCCATCATGCCGTAGCTTTGGAAGAAGGCGGGATTCTGCGCCCCCCGCTGGTGCTGCCCGTCCGAACCGCTTTCATTATGAGGTCCGTTGTCGGAGGTAAAGACGATCATCGTGTTGTCATCAATTCCCAAATCCTTGAGCGTTTGAATCAAATCCCCCATCACATCATCCACGCGCCTGATCATGGTGGCGTGGCGTTTCTCCGTCTGGTTGGGGGAGGCGTCATTGATTCCCTCATTGTCCGGATGGATGTAGGTATCCTTGGAGAAGGTTCCTTCCACCCCGGCCGCTGCCGCCCGCTGCGCCGTAGCCGTGTTGGAGGCTTCATACCCGTCCTCATTCCCGGCCACCCACTGCAAGCCTCCCTTGAGGCCCGGTTTGGGGGGATAGGCGCACGCGGGCACCGCCAGGGAACCGTGCGGAGCGGGGAAGGCCAGGTACAGGAAGAAGGGCTGGGTGGCCGATTTGGCATGGTGGTCCACGATCCACTGCTTGGCGCGCGCGCCGAACAGGTCCGTGTCATAAGCCGTATCCGGAACCTTGTTCGTCACATTGGCGAAGGCGGGGGAAGAGGCGCCGTCATTGTATTCGTAAATGTTCTTGGATTCCGTGATGTAGTGGTAGTGCCCCGTCAGGTGCTCCATAATCCCGTAAAAGTAATCGAATCCGCGTTCGTTGGGGCGGGCATACAAGCCGGACGGCCCCTGCCCGTAGCCGCCGATGCCCCATTTGCCGACAGCCGCCGTATGGTACCCGGCGCCTTTCAGCACCGTGGCCAGCGTGTGGGAGTTTTCTATGGGATAATCAAAGCTGTTGTTGCGGATAACGCGGGAATGGCCCTGGTGCACCCCCAGCAGCAGGGAGGCGCGGGCCGGAGCGCAAACGGGCGCGGCGCTGTAATGGCGCCGCAATTGCATCCCTTCCGTCGCCATGGAATTCAGCTGCGGCGTCTTGAAGCTGTTGCGCCGCGTCACCGTTCTTCCGTTCTTGTCCTGATGGTTCCAGTTTTCTTCCAGGTCGCCCCAGCCCATGTCATCCACCAGCACGAAGATGATATTGGGCCTGGCCCCGGAAACATGCCCCGGCATGGCCGGCTTTTCCGCCACATCCGTCTGAAGCGTCAGCAATTTGGCCGCCTCATCATAATTCCATGAAACCGCCCCTTTCGGCAGTTCCTTCACGGTGATGGAGGCGGTCGTTTCCGGCTTGAACTGCACGCCCAGCGTATGCCTGCCCGGCCACGCGGCAATGAGATCTTCAAAAGAGGAATCAAACAGGACAACGTATTCCCGCGCCTGCAGGGAGGGGCTCTCCGGCTGTACGGCTGACTTTTGCGGCACGCCGTCCAGCACGGATACATGGACGCGCCCCAGCGTCAGGGAAGAGCTGGGCAGGGAAATGTCCCCCTCCACGGAAAGAGCGCCTCCGGGCGCATAAGTGATCGTCCCCGGAAACGTGCCGCTGCCGCCCAGCGTGCAGCTCCCCTGCACCACCAGGTCCACCGCCGGAATCTCCCCGTCAAAATGGATGGAGGAGTTGTTCAGCGTAATCGTTACATTCCTGCCCACGTTCCGGATTTCCCCCGCCTTGACGTGCCGGTCCGTATAAGTCACCCGGGCGTCATCCAGAATCGTCTGTTTCAGCGTCCCCTTGTCACCGGTAATGCCGGATGAGCCGGAAAGCGTCACATTCCCGTCCACTCCAGTTTCCGCCAGGTCCAGCGTGGAATTTTCCAGCGCAAATTCCGTGTTCGCGCCGATGTTCCATTGGCCGGACGCCTTGGCAGAGGTTCCGGAAAAAGTCACGGAGGCCTTCTCCTGCGTCACCAGGGAGCCCTGGTACAGGGACATGCCCTCCAGCCGCCCGGCGTCTTCCACCGTAATCGTATTGCTCATGCCCCGGTCCGCCAGGTCCAGCGTGGGCATTCCCTTCCCGGCATTCATTACAAAACCGATGAGGCCGGAAATATTATTCAGCAGCATTCCTTCTCCAATGCGCACGGCTCCCCCTCCCGTCACCGTCACGCGCCGCGGAGCATCATTTTCAGAAGTCAGGGAATACAATCCTCCGGAGGGAGCTCCATCGTCCTGCCCCACATAAAAACAGCGGCCTTCTGCCACATTCCACTCCTGGTCGGCGGCTACGCGCAGCTGCGCAATCCCGAAATCCGCATTATAACCGCCCGTGCTCGTGTTTTCCACGGTAATGCCGCCCGTCTCCACGCGCAGATATACGCCGGAAGAAGTATTCAACACGAAGAGCTGGACCTTTCCTCCCGGCTGATTGTTAACTCCCGCCACCCGGATTCCTTTCAAATACCGTCCTCCGGACCCCAACCCGCCTATATTGGTCATGCCAGCCGAGTCTGTCCCGTTCGTGACCATCCAATGCGTGTAGGCGGAGGCCGACGCGCCGGGAGCAGCCGCCGGCGCGCTTCCGTTCAGAGCCCAGTTTGACAAGTTCGACCAGGGAGACGCCGCCCCTTTCCAGACATATTCATCGGCGGCAGACCTGGCTGGCGCGAGAAATAATAAAGAAGGAACAAGAACAGATAAGAAACGGTACAGGAACATGGCAAGCTGGCGGAAAAGTGATTCAAGAGGCATCAGGCTAAAGAACAAACTGCCTGAGGAATCATGTTGATTACTGATATTAAATATTAAAAAGTGTTAGATTCTGCTAACTGAAAATAAAAAAGCCGCCAATTTCAAAAAACGGACGGCTTGATCAAATGTTTCAGGAGCATGGACTTAAAGTCTGCGGCGGCGCATCATCAGCGCAGCCAGCCCCAGAAGACCCAGGGAGGCCGTGGCAGGTTCGGGAACCACCAAATCACCGTTAATCTGAATTCCCGAAAGCCCGGCAAAGCAGCCCTTGTTATAAGCGCTGTTATTGGAAGCCGTGATGGTGATGGTCAGGGATTCCCCGGCTTTCAGCAGAAAATCATCGTACGTGTGGCTTCCCGTATGAATGCCGGTCCATGCGCCGGTGGAACCATTGGCGGCGGTGGAACCGTTATAGGTCAGCGTCTGGTCCGGCTGCCCGTCAATGGAGAGAGTCATATCGACAGGTTTGTTGAAATTGCCTTCATATCCGCCCACATAACCATTATTGGCTATACCGCCACCGCCATTCTGGGCAGCCCCCGCACCCGTGAACCCGACCATGGACAAGTCAATGGAAGATATCAGCATGTCGTGGGAACCGGTATTGGTGAATGTGAAGGAAACGCTCCATGTATTGTTTCCGGCGCCTCCCACATTGGCATTGGGAGAAAACACGGAGGCCGGAATGGAACCTGAGGCCAGGAGGTCATTGCCCGAGGTGCTCTTGCTGAAATCGTCAGAACTGATCGAGGTGGAGGAAGTGAGCCCTACATCGGATGTCGTGTTCACCGTGACGGTATCCAGGGAAGTGCCGGTCCGGTTAAAAGTAGTGGAACACAACACCGCAGCCTGGGAAACTGCTGTTCCAAAAGTCAGGGAGGCAATGATTATCAATGATTTCTTCATAACTAGGAGAGGTTGGATGAAAGCAACCTTTATCCCTTAGCGGATTGCCAATCCGAAGTCAACAATAAATGATAAAAACAAGATGTTTAGGAAGATAAACGCCCAGGGGCGTTTTCTGATGAGAGTTTCTTTTTTGGGAATTTTAAATCGTTGTAAAATTCCTAATGCCAGATTTTTATGCATAAAAATGGCACATCGGATTTCTTTTTCGGATTGGCAATCCGTTCCGTATTTTTTTCTCTTTCACTAACGGCTTGCCAGAAGAGAGGAGAACAGTTAAGTTCCCCGAACGGACAGCCTGTCCATGAGATGGCTGGACCTTTTTCCAACATGAACGGTTACTGCTACTTCATTCTGGGGATATTGATCCTGGCGGCCGGTTATTTCACCTACGGGCGGGTGCTGGAAAAGATTTTCCGGCCGGACGCCTCGCGGCAGACTCCCGCCGTGGCCTGCACGGACGGCGTGGATTACGTGGTGATGCCGCGCTGGCGCGTGTTCCTGATTCAGTTGCTGAACATTGCGGGGCTGGGCCCTATCTTCGGCGCCGTCATGGGCGTGCTGTACGGGCCGGCCGCGCTCCTGTGGATCGTCATCGGCTGCATCTTCGGCGGAATGGTGCACGATTACTTTTCCGGCATGATTTCCCTGCGCCACAAGGGGGAAAACCTGCCGGAAATCCTGGGCCGCTACCTGGGCAGCCAGGCCCAGTGGATCAGCCGCGCCGTCTGCATCGTGTTCAGCGTGCTGGTGGGCGTCGTCTTCGCCGTGGGCCCCGCCGCCATCCTGGCCCCCATGACTGGCTGGAGCGTTTCTGCATGGGTGTGGATCATCTTCGGCTACTACTTTCTGGCGACCATCCTTCCCATCCAAGCCATCATGGGAAAGGTGTATCCCCTTTTCTCCGTCGCCCTGATCATCATGGTCGTGGGCATTCTGGGCGTGATGCTCCTGGCTCCCTTTGCGGAATTCATGCCGTACTGGATGCACATTCCTTCTATGGAAGTGCTCCCGGACCTGGACTTCTTCCATAACCGCCACCCGGCGGATTTCCCGCTCTTCCCCGTGATGTTCATCACCATCGCCTGCGGAGCGGTGAGCGGCTTCCACGCCACGCAGTCCCCGCTGATGGCGCGCTGCCTGAAAACGGAGCAGGAAGGACTGCCCGTCTTCGGCGGAGCCATGATTACGGAAGGAATCATCGCCTTCATATGGGCGGCCGCCGCGCTGACCTTCTACGGCACCCCGGAAGCCCTGGGAGCGGCTACCGCCAACGGAAAGGCCCCGGCGCTGGCCATCCAGATGATTTCCGAATCCTGGATGGGCCACGTCGGCTCCATCCTGGTCATGGTCGGCGTGGTCATCCTCCCCATCAGCACGGGGGACGGCGCCCTGCGGGTCACGCGCCTGATGATTGCGGATTGCTTCAAGCTGAACCAGGAGCAACTGAGCCGCCGCCTGATGATCGCCATCCCCCTCTTTGCCGCAGCCATTGCCGTAAGCAGCATGGACTACGCCATCATCTGGCAGTACTTCGGCTGGGCCAACCAGCTCCTGGCCGCCGCCACCCTCTGGGCCGTCTCCATTTACCTGCGCAGCAAAAACCGCTGCTGCTGGACGGCCGCCGTTCCCGCCGCCTTCCTGAGCCTGGTGGTGCTCCAGTACCTGTTCTCCAGCCCGGAAATGTGCGGGTTCAGTTATGAAGCTTCCCTGGTCTGCAGCGTCCTGCTCGTGGCCGTCATCGGCGTGCTGTGCCTGTTCCGCGGCTCCGGACTGGAAAAAGCGGAGGAGCCCAACCTGTAATTTCATGAACCCCAGCCCCCATACGCCCGGAAACGCCGGCAAGGTTCCATGGGGAGCCTTCTGGCGACTCGTGCTGATCCAGGCGCAGAATTCCTTTAATGAAAAGGGGGCGCAATTCCTGCTCATTCCCCTGGGCGTCTGGCTGTACGGCACGCAGGGAGACCTGGAATACCCGCTTGGGGCCATCATCGTGCTGCCCTTCATCCTGTTTTCCCCGTTCGTCGGCTGGCTCTCGGACCGTTTCTGCAAGGCGCGCATCATCCAGTCCATGGCGCTGCTCCAGATCTGCGTGCTGGCGGGCATGTACTGGAGCCTGCGTACCCATAACCTGGACGGGGCCATCCTGTGGTTCTGCGTCTTTGCCGTGCAGGCCACCATCTTCAGCCCGTCCAAGAAGGGCATCGTCAAGGACATCGTGGGCACCTCCCGCATGGGGTTCGCCAGCGGCATTGTGGAAATGGCTTCCATCCTCAGCCTGCTCATCGGCCAGATCGGCGTTTTCGTCTGGTTCCGCTACCTGCTGGAGCCTTCCACGGATACCGTCTGGCACCACTGGCTGGGGGAAGGCTTCTTCCAGTGGTTTGACGCCTGGCTGAAACCCTCCGGCCTCAACGACGGCTGGTATGCCGCCTCCTTCCCCTGCCTGGTGTTCCTGCTGATGGCCGTTCCCGTGGCGATTTCCAGCTTCTACCTGCCCCGGTACGCTCCGGAGGGTTTCCGGCCCTTCTCCTGGTCCCTGTTTTACGAACACTTCCACCAACTGGGCAAGCTGTGGAAAAACCGCAACCTGCGCGTCAGCGAGATGGGCATCGGCTACTTCTGGTTCTTCGGCGGCACGATCATGCTGATGACCATCCAGATGGCCAAGGAAATCTCCGGCGGCAGCGACGATTTCAGCTCCGTGGGAGCCGTGCTGATGGCCTGGATGAGCGGAGGAACCGTGCTGGGGGGCATCCTGGCCTCCCTGATCTGCCGCCGCCACATCCGGATGAACGTCTCCGTGGCGGGAGGCGCGCTGATGGCGCTGAGCTGCGTGGCCCTCTCTACGGTCTCCATGACTTCCACGGTCTTTTATGCTCTGCTGATGGCGGCGGGCATCTCCGCCGCACTGTTCCTGGTGCCGCTGAACGCCTTCTTCCAGGACCGGGCGGACAACGACAAGCGCGGGGACATGATTGCCGCCGGCAACCTGGTGGACTGCGTGCTGGGACTGATGGCCGTCGGATTCCAATACGCCATGATGCTGGTGATTCCCCCCTCCTGGCAATTCGTCGTCATGGGAATCCTGAGCCTCGGCATGGCGTGGGTGATCTTCCGTTTTTCCCGCGTGGCGCCGGGCGCAAGATAAAATGTACTGGCAATCAGGCAGTAATCTTTAAAAATCCTCCTTTTAAAGAAAAACCTTTCCCTCCTTCCGCGCACCCTGCGCCATTCTCCCGTCAGGGCGCGCGATTTACTTGCAAACCCGCTTTTATTCAGGCAACATAGGGGGGAAAACAAGAAGCTATGAAAAAGTATCTTACCCTTCTGTTGTGTTCCCTGTGCGCCCTGGCGGGCTTCACCGCCTCTGCGGCATCCACTGCTGGCCTCAAGGACGTCAATATCGTCATCTCCACCACCAAGGGGGACATTGAACTGGCCCTTTACCCCTCCAAGGCGCCCGTCACCGTAGCCAATTTCCTGAACCTCATCAACAGGGGCTACTACAAGGGAATCTCCTTCCACCGCGTGATTCCGGACTTCATGATCCAGGGCGGCGACCCCACCGGCACGGGCATGGGAGGCCCCGGCTACAGCTTTGAAGACGAGTTTTCCCCGGACCTCAAGCATGATGGCCCCGGCGTGCTTTCCATGGCGAACGCGGGACCCGGCACCAACGGCTCCCAATTCTTCATCACCCACGTTGCCACGCCTCATCTGGACGGCCGCCATACGGTTTTCGGGAAGGTGCTGAAAGGCCAGGCCATCGTCAACTCCATCGTCCGGGGAGACAAGATCAAGGACATCCGCATTCTGGACAAGAACGCCGCGGCCGCCGTGCTGAAGGCGGAAGCCGCCCGCGTGGCCCAGTGGAACAAGGCGCTGGACGCCGCCAAATAAACCGGGAGCAATCAACGGCATGAATATTCTCAGGCGGTTCATCAACCAGGTCTTCACTCCGCAGAAAGTGGAGGCCACGCCGGAGAACGTCGCCAAATGGGAAAAAAAAGCGCCCGGATGGACCATCCGCTGCAACCGCTGCGGCCTGGAGGAACCCTTCGGGAAATACGGCATCCTTTACAAATCGGCAGGCAGGAAAAGGAACTTTGCCCGCTGTCCCCGCTGCCGCAAATGGTCGTGGCTCGTCATTTCCGGAAAAACGGCATGAAACAACCCCGTATTCATCATCAAGCGACTCTAAAAATCCATCCACCAACCATTCATTTTTATGAAAACACTCATTAAAAACGCACGCATCATCTCCCCCGGCATTGACCTGCCCGGGGCTGCCGTGGAAATCGAAGGCAAGACCATCACCGCCGTCTATCCCGCCGGGAGCGAACTCCCCGCCGCAGACAAGGTGGTGGATGCGGAAGGCCGCATGCTCCTTCCCGGTTTCATTGACATCCACAGCCACGGCGCCGGCGGCTGCGACACCTGCGACGCCAAGCTGGAAAGCCTCCGCACCATTGCGGAATGCAAGATGAAGGAAGGCGTCACCTCCTGGCTGCCGACCACCCTCACCCTGTCTCCCAAGGTGCTGGAAGACGTGTGCGCCTCTGTGGCGGAATACATGAAGAACCAGGAATTCGCCAAGACGCCCGGCATCCATCTGGAAGGGCCGTTCATCAATCCCAAGTGCTGCGGCGCGCAGAATCCCGCCTTTGTCCGCCAGCCGGACTATGATGAAGTAGCCAACCTGAACTCCATCGCCAAGGTTCTGCTGGTCTCCCTGGCGCCGGAAATGCCCGGAGCCGTGGAATTCATTGAAAAAGCCACGGCCAGCGGCATCCGTTGCTCCGCCGGGCACAGCGCGGCCACCCATGCGGACTTCAACAAGGCGAAATCCGCGGGCCTGGTGCACCTGACCCACTACTGCAACCAGATGTCCCCCCTGCACCACCGTGAAATCGGCCTGGTGGGCTCCGGCCTGCTGGACAGGGAAATCAAGATTGAAATCATCTGCGACACCATCCACCTCTGCGCGGACATGCTCAAGACCGTGTTCAAGAACAAGGAAACGGACCAGATGATGATGATTACGGATTCCCTGGCCTGCTCCTGGATGCCGGACGGCCCCGGAGACCTGGGCGGCCTACCCATCATCGTGAAGGACGGCGTGGCGCGCCTGCAGGAATCCGGCGCGCTGGCCGGCAGCACCCTCAAATACGCCCACGGCCTGAAAAACGTGCACCGCCTGACCGGCAAGCCCCTCAGCGACCTGGTGAAATCCACCTCCTGGAACCAGGCGCAGTCCCTGGGCCTGGAAGGCCTGGGCAAAATCGCCCCCGGCTTCACGGCAGACATGGTTCTGCTGGACGATGACTTCAACACCTGCAAGGTGTTCATCGACGGCGTGGAAAAATACAGCGCGTAACCGCGCACCCGCGCGCCGGACGGGACGGAAACCCTTCCGGCGCGCCATCCCCCTCTTACCGTATTCCAACGTTCAACATTCACCTCCATGGCTATTACCATTGAAATGCCCCGCCTGTCCGACTCCATGCACGAAGGAATCGTCCTGAGATGGGTCAAAAAGATAGGAGACTTCGTAGAAGTCGGCGACCATCTGGCCGACATCGAGACGGACAAGGCCCACGTGGAACTCCAGGCATGCGAGGACGGAACCCTGATGGAAATCCTGGTGCCGGAAGGCGGTTCCGCCGCGGTGGGCGCTCCCATTGCGCTGCTTCAGTCGGAATTCGGCGCCGCCTCCTGCGACTGCCCTCCGTGCCCGCCCGTCAAATGCAGCCCGCTGGCCGCCAGGCTGGCCGCGGAAGCCGGGCTGAACGCCGGAACCCTGCGCGGCACCGGACCACGCGGCAAGATCATGGCCGCGGACGTGCGCGCCTCCATACGCCCCGCAGACGGCCCCGCCCGCCGGGTGCAGACCCCGCTGGCGCCCCGGGACACGCGCCACGCCACGCGCGTGGATAATTTCTACCTGTACTCCCTGGAGGCGAACATGGCCTACCTGGCCGCCATCAGCACGCCCATCGCCGTCCAGTGCGAAAAACTCATCGGCGGCCGCTACAGCCTCTTTGACTACGTGGTGCGCGCCGCGGTGAAAGCGTGCATCAGCGAGCCGGAATGGCTGGCGGGAGACTCCGCCGCAGAACTGCTCATGGTGCTGGACAAGGGGGAAAAATACGTCTTTATTGAAAACGCCTCCGGCAAGACGATTTACAACATCGCCATGGAACGGCTGGCCGCCCCCGCGGCAGGGCCGCCCCCCGCGGGCAGCATCACGCCCAACATCCTGCTCTGCGACAGCGGCGTGAACGTGGAAGCCCAGCGCACCGTGCTCCCGGAAATGCCCCACAGCATCATCAGCATCGGCGGCACCACGCCGAAAACGGGCATAGAAGCGGGACGCCCCGTGTCCAAGCTCATCCTGCCCGTCACCCTGTACGTGAACGCCAACATCCTGCCGGAATGCAAGGCGTCCAAAATTGCCGCCGAATTCAAGACGCTGCTGGAAAATCCGGTCCTGCTTCTCCTGTAGGGCTGCCGGCATCCTGCCCCCTTTTCCTTGAACGTTCCATTCCCTCCCCTTGTCTCATTAACCATGAAAAAAGCCGCCATCCTCGCCGCCCCCGGATTTGAAGAAATCGAACTCATGGCTCCGCTGGACATCCTGCGCCGCCTGAACTTTGACGTGCAGCTGGCCGGCGTGCAGTCTGACAAGGTGGTCAGCACCCATGACGTGACCGTCACCACGGACACCATGCTGGACAAGCTCCATGCGGACAAGCTGGACGCCCTGATCCTGCCCGGCGGCGCAGGCGCCTGGGTGCTCCGCGACACGCCGGAAGTCATCCACCTGGTCAAGAAGATGCATGCCGCGGGCAAGCTGGTGGCCGCCATCTGCGCCGCCCCTATCGTTCTGGCGAAAGCCGGTCTGGTCAAGGACAAGAACGTTACGGCCTACCCGGCCCAGGACGTCTACCGGGAACTCAATGAGGCGGGAGCCCACATCGTGAAGGATGAAAACGTGGTGCTGGACGGCAATATGCTCACCGCCAACGGTCCCGGAGCCGCCACGCTCTTCGGCTACTGCATCGGGGAATACCTGGGAGAAGACCTCCAGGTAGCCCAGCTCAAGGAGCAGATGTGCTACACGGGCCTGTAGGATTCCGGAAAGCATTCCGGCTCCTTCACGGTCTCATACCACACCAAAAAACCGAGGGAAGAAGGGTTTTCCCTCTCACCTCGCCAAGTGCCTTTTCAGGGTATAATAAGCCCCCCGGCGTCCTTTGCGGGATGACATCAGGCGGGCACGCAGGGAAGAAAAGAAATTGCCCTGGAGGGGATAGTCCAGCAGAAGGCGGCAGAACGCCTGGTCCCACCGGTCCAGCCGGGAGAGGGCTTTCTCCCCGCCCACCAGTTCCAGCCATTTTTTCCACCCGGACAGGAGGGTTTCCCGGTCTTCCGGCGACGCCTTGAAGAAGGCCCCTTCTTTCATGATGAAGTGCCTGCGGATGAATTCCATGTAGTAGTCCACCAGCCCGAAGACGGCGGGGGAATCCAGCAGGCCGTGCCGCTGCCAGAAACGGGCCACCCGGTCCATGCCCAGCAGGTCCATGCGGAAGTCGCCCAGCAGCAAGTCCCGTCCATACGTGGCGGAGCCGGGACGTTCCCTGCGGTAATGGTAAAAACGGTCCGACAGGGTCCGGAGCCGGGGTGCGAAGGGCAGCAGCATCAGCAGGAAGGCCAGGTCCTCCCCTTCCTTCAAGCCCACCACAAAACGGAGGGAATGTTCTTCCACCAGGCTTCTGCGGACCAGTTTGTTGTATACGGGACCCACGCACCGGCACCAGGCGGAACCGCGGCGGAATTGCTCCACCCGTTCCTCCGGATAAAATTCATCATCCGGGGACCAGCCGCCCTCATGGACGACCACACCGTCTTTTTCCACGAATTCCCGGCAACCGCACACCACGACGTCCGCATCATTCTTTTCAGCGGCGCCAAGCAGGCGCGAGAACATCCTCCGGTCCACCCGGTCATCCGGGTCCACAAAGCCCACGTATTTTCCCTCCGCGGCATCCAGCCCGGCATTCCGGGCCGCGGACACTCCGGCGTTGGACTGGCTGATAACCCGGAGGCGATTGTCTTTTTCCCGCCACCTGTACAGAAGCTCCAGCGTCCCGTCCGTGGAGCCGTCATCCACGCAGATGATTTCCATGGGACCCAGCGTCTGCTCCGCCAGGCCGGACATGCATTCGTCCACGTAGGGCGCTACGTTGTAACAGGGGACAATGACGGAAACGGCGGTCTTCATGATAATCCGGATAACAGGAGCTTAAGACGGTGGTACCGCCCTTTTCTTCCGCTGCATGCCGACATCAGGGTACTGTGAAGACGCGCGCAGGGACCGAGCTTTACCGGTTCCGCACCCAGCAGGCGGCAGAACGCGCGGTCCCACTTGTTCAGTCCTGCAAAGCCGGGACCGATTTCCACGCCTTTCAACCATTTGCGGTAACGCGCCGCCAGTCCCCTGCGTTCCTCTTCATCCAGCCGCCGGAAGATTTCCTCTGCGGAGGTGACGTGAGCCAGCAGATAACGCTTCATGATATGGGCCAGCCAGCCCTGCCTGACGGCAGATTCCAGCCAGCCGATTTTTTCCCAGTAGGCCGTCACATATTCCAGACGGTCCATGTTCATGGAGTAAAACCATCCGTCCCGGTCCCAGACGTCGGAAAGGGATCCGGCCCTTTTCCTGCGGTAAAAGTACAGTTGATCCGGAATGACTGCGAGCCGTGACGCGTGGGGAAGCGCCGTCAGCCAGAAAATGTCATCTTCCCCGCCGCGGAACCCTGGTTTCATGCGCAGGCCGTTTTCTTCAAAAAAGGAACGCCTGTACACCTTGTTCCATACCACCACGTCCATCCGGAGCCATACGGACTCACCGCTGAAACAGGATTTTTTGGCATCAGGTTCAAATCCGGGTTCCGGCGCGTGCCCGGCGTCTTCCATCACCGTGCCGTCTTCTTCGGAAAAGGAGGTATATCCGCAAGCCGCCACCTCCGCACCATGCCGCTGCGCGGTTTCCACCAGCCGGGCATACATGGAGGTATCCACGTAATCATCCGGATCCACAAAGCCGATGTATTCACCCGCCGCCGCATCCAGCCCCGCATTGCGCGCGGAAAAGGCGCCCCCGTTTTCCTGGTGAATCACCCGGATGCGGGCGTCCTTTTCAGCCCATCCGCGCAGTACGGCCGGCGTATCGTCCGTGGAGCCGTCGTTGACACAGATGATTTCCAGGTCTTCCCAGGTCTGCCGGACCAGGCTTTCCAGGCATTCATCCAGATAAGGAGCAACGTTGTAGCAGGGTAAAATAATGGAAACAGTACCATCCATAGAGAAATCGGGAGTATCATTCAGTTTTTCATGGGAAAAACCAGCGGAAACCATGATTCATGATGCCCGCGCCTTTTCCCGCAACGGCTACCTTACTTCAACACAGGCGTTCCCGCAAGCCCCAACGATGCGCAGAATGTTAAGAACCAGTCCGCCGGGAAGCTATTTCCCACCGCCGCAAGAGGAAAGCTTCCCTTTAAGCCTGTAGTAACGTCCCCGCCGTCCGCGGCAGCGGGAGAGAAGCTTCCACCACGCACGGGACAGGAAGCCGGGATGTTCCGGCGGAGAAGCCAGCATCCGGCATAGCTCAAAGTCCCATTTGCCGAGAGTCCGGAACGCTTCCGCTTCCCCCGCCAGGGCAAACCATTCCCGGCATTTGCCGCGCAGGCGCCCCCATTCCTCCTCACTCAACTGCGGCAGGGGCTGCCCCGGATTCAGCAGCCGGACCAGAAGATAATGCCTCAGAGCCCGGAGTACCCAGCCGCGCTCCAGGCCGGATTCCAGCCAGCCGCATTTTTTCCAATACTCCGTAGCATGCAGCAGCCGTTCCGCCACCAGCAGGAGGGGACGTTCCTGCGCTTCCAGCATCTGGGAGACGGAGCCGTGCCTCTGGCGGCGGTACCAATACAAGCGGTCCGGTATCACAGCCAGGCACGTGGCATGGGCCAGCACCATCAGCCAGAGGACGTCGTCCTCCATGGATCTGAAAGAAGTTTCAAAACGGAGACCGTGCCGGTCCAGAAAATCTCTCCGGTACAGCTTGTTGCATGTCACCACGTCCATCCGCTCCCAGACGGAGTTCGTTCGCATCACGTCTGACTGCACCCCCTTGTCCACGCCCGGAGCCGGAGACCAGCTCAGTTCCTCCAGCACGGAGCCGTCTCCGTCGGAAAAGCTGGTGTAGCCGCAGGCTGTCACATCAGCGCCATGCCTGCGGGCTTCCTCCACCAGGCGGGCAAACATGGAAGGTTCCACATAGTCGTCCGGATCCACAAAACCCACGTATTCACCTCCGGCCATATCCATTCCGAGGTTCCGCGCCAACGCCTGCCCTCCGTTTTCACGGTGAATGACGCGGATGCGGTCCTCCTTTTCCGCCCATGCGTCCAAAAGAGCCGGGGTCACGTCCGTAGAACCGTCATTCACGCAGATGATTTCAATATTCCGCAAGCTCTGGTTCACCAGGCTGTCCAGGCAGGCCTCCACATACGGGGCCACATTGTAACACGGAACAATAATGGAAACGGACATGGTGCATCAGCTATGGGTTTTACCTCCGCAGGAAGCCAGAAGCAGACGGAGAGCGTAATAGCGACCGCGGCGCCCTTTGCGGAGGGAAAGGCGTTTCCACAAGATGCGGGACAGCAAGCCGGGACGTTCCGCAGGTCGTTCCAGCAGGCGGCAAAAAGCTGTTTCCCATTTGTCAAGACCCTGCAACCGCTCCGTGCCTTCTACCAGGGAGAACCATTCCCGGAACTGGCCGTGCAGCTGCGCCCATTCCCCCGCAGTCAGACGTGGGAGCGGCTTGTGCGCAGGCACCAGATGGACAAGCAGGTAGTACCAGAGGGCATGCAGAACCCAGCCGCGCTCCAGGCCGGATTCCAGCCAGCCGCATTTTTTCCAGTAAGCGGTGGCATGGAGAAGACGGTCCGCAACGAGGGGCAACGGGCACCCCTTCTCCTCCCATGCCAGGGAGATGGCGCCCTTCCTCTGGCGGCGGTACCAGTATAATTGATCCGGAATCACAGCCAGCCGGGTAGCGTGGGCCAGCACCATCAGCCAGAAGGCATCGTCCTCCCCCTGCCGGAAGCGGGGCTCAAAGCGGAGGCCGTTCCTTTCCAGGAATTCCCTCTTGTAAAGCTTGTTCCATGCCACGGCGGCCATCCTTCTCCATACGGCATTTTCCTGAAAAACGCATGCCTGTACATTCTCTTCCACTCCTTCTTCCGGTGACAGGCTCCATTTTTCCAGTATGGAACCGTCACGGTCGGAAAAACCGGTATAGCCGCAGGCCGTCACATCCGCATCACTCCTGCGGGCTTTTTCCAGCAGGCGGCCATACATGGAGTGTTCCACGTAATCATCCGGGTCCACAAAGCCGATATATTCCCCGCCAGCCAGGGCCATGCCGGTATTGCGCGCCGCAGAAAGGCCGCCGTTTTCCCGGTCCACCACCCGGATGCGGCCATCCCTTTCAGCCCATGCGCGCAGGATGGCTGGGGTATCGTCCCCGGAACCGTCATTCACGCTAATGATCTCAAGGTCCCCCAGCGTCTGGAGAGTTAGGCTTTCCATGCATTTATCCAGATAAGGAGCTACATTATAACAGGGGACGATGATGGAAACAGCCGCGCTCATACCAAGAAAACCCTATGTAAACGGATTTCAAATCCGGGGTCAAGGGCCGATTTTCATACCAAGGAGCTTACGTTGCGTGGCCCTTCCTCGAGGGGAAACCGTTTTCCCCCGGAAAAAGCCTTCCGGAATTACGCAACGGAAACCTGGACCGCGGCAAGCCTCTCAGCCGTTGAAATGCATGCATTCCGTCAGGACGCACTGGCTTTCAGGAAAGAGAGTTCGCTGCCTCCCGGTTTGGCTTCCGGAAGCCGCAAGCGTTTACGGCGCTCCAAACGGTACGGGAATCATTCCATATTAATCCATGACGGATTTGAAATTCGTATGATGCCCAAACAAAATATGAGCGTTTTCACCGCCGGGAATGTCCCATGCAGAGAATAACGGAACGCCGGAACAGGGATGCCCGTTTTCCCTGTTTCAACAGCTCTTCCGGTATTCATCTCCGCCATGAAAAACAAGACCTTTCTCCCAACTACCTTTATACCGGAATTCCCGGCAGGCACCGGAAACGCTTTCAGCTTTTCCCATTCTTCTTCATGACCTGTTGAATTCCTTTTATGCCGACTATCTCTCCCTTATCCGGCATGGCGGAACCTCCCGTTTCCGTCATGTTCGCCGTCACTTCCTCCTGGCTCATCCCGCTGGCCGTGGCGATACGCTCCCTTTGCGTGCATTCCGATCCGCGGCGGAATTATGAACTCCATATCGTTCATCATGGATTGGAGGAAGAGCAGATGAAGGAACTGGGAAAAGCCGTTTCCAGCTATCCCCGCGTCTCGCTGGGGTTTTGCAGGCTTCCGGAGAGGCTGCTTCGCATTCTGCAGCACAGGGATTGCGGACGGTTCTCCCCCCTCACATATGGACGCCTGCTGGCCGCCGCCCTGTTCCCCCGGCACGACAGGGTGGTTTACCTGGACGTGGACGTGCTGCTGAATGGAGACGTGGCCGAACTTTACGATGCGGACCTGCACGGCGCGCCGATAGGCGCCGTCCGGGACTGCGCCGTCCTGCAAAGCATCAGTACGGGCCGCCTTCCCGACCATCTGGAATACATCAGCGGCATGGGGGTAACGAATCCGCGCCTGTACTGCAATACCGGGGTCATGGTCATGGACCTGGTCCAGATGAGGGAGCAGGAAACGGAAGACAGGCTGCTGAGGCTGCTTGAGGCCCATCCGGATTCCTTTCCGTACGTGGACCAGGACATTATCAACATTGTCTTTCACGGCCGCATTGCTCCGCTGCCCCTCCGCTGGAATTACCACTTCCAGTTTGAGCTGCACCATGCGGGAATGGCGGACCTCATCTCCGGCACCGAGTTTGAAGAAGCTCCGGCCCTGTTTGAAAGCCGTTCCTGGAAGCTTTTCCACCTGGTGGGTGATTACAAGCCGTGGCTGCCGCCGGATATGGAAAAAATCTACCACCGCCTGTATCTCGCCCTCTGGTGGCCCCTTGCCCGGCAAACTCCGGCTTTCCGCAGGGAGCTGCGCGCCCTGTACCGGCAATTCACGCGCGCCTTCCGTTCCCGGCTGCGCCACCACCAATGGAGCCTCCCCGTCTCTCCGGGCCGGAATTTCCGGAAACGCCGGGAGAAAATCAAAACCCTTCAACGCCAACTGGCCGTGTTTGACGGCTCATGGCCCTGATTCCATCCCATCCTTTAACATCATGCCCTCCTCCCTTTCCGCCGCACCGCCCACAGCCTTCCATGCTGCCGCTGCGCCTCCTGCCATAGACGTCATGTTTGCCGTCACCTCCGCCTGGACCGTGTGCCTGGCCGTCACCCTGCATTCCCTGGCACGCCATTCCAACCCGGAACGGAACTACAGGCTGTGGGTGGTCCATGACGGGCTGGAAGAAGAAAACATGCAGGAACTGGACAAGGCCGTTTCCGGTTATCCGAACGCAGCCCTTCAGTTCATGACCATTCCCGGCAAGCTGGAACAGATGCTGCGCCGGAGGGACGTGAAACGCTTTTCCGCCCTGGCCTACGCGCGCCTGCTGGCACCCAGCCTGTTCCCCCGGCATTCCCGGATTGTCTATCTGGATGCGGATACGGTCCTGTATGCGGACGTAGCGGAGCTTTACGATACGGACCTCTGCGGGGCGGCCGTGGGCGCCGTACGGGATACGGGGCGGTGCTGAGCAGCCTGGTAGCGGGGTATCCGCGGCGCCAGCTCCGGAAACTTCAACCTTTGGGCCTGCACGATCCCTTCCACTATTTCAACTCCGGCGTGCTGGTCCTGGACCTGGACCGAATGAGGGAGGAGGATGCGGAAGTCCGCCTGCTCCACGTCATTGAAGAACACAATGAGCTCCTGGAACATCCGGACCAGGACGCGCTGAATATCGTCTTCCACCGGCAGATTTTTCCGCTGCCTGTTGAATGGAACTACCATTTCCAATTTGAACTGGGGAAAAACGGACTGGAAGAGTCCTGCGCAGGCACGGAATTCGCCGGGGTTTCCAACATCCACGCCACCTGCTCCTGGAAGCTTTTCCACATGATCGGCTCCAAAAAGCCCTGGCTGTTCCCGGAAAAATCAGAGGAATACATCGTGTCTGCGGCCGTCTGGTGGAAGCCGGCCATGGAAACGGCCTCCCTTCGGCCCCATCTGTCCCAATTGCTGGAGGAATTCACGCAATGGACGCGACGGCAATTGCGCCACAATCAATGGCACCTGCCGTTCTCCTTCGGGAACGGCTTCCGGAAACGCAAGGCCAGAATCAACCTGCTGAAACGCCTGCTGCGCGTCTTTGAAGGCGTATAGCCCCGCCGGCGGCAACAGGCGTTCGAGAAGAGCCGCAGTCTCCAATCACTCCGGCAGTTTGATGATTTCCCCCGTTTTAGGTTCCCGGTCTTTCAGAACCGGATTCAGGCGGATAATTTCCCCGGCGCGCTTTCCGTCCTTCAACCGGCTTTCAGCGATGGACGCCCGGGTTTCCCCGGCCTTCACCTGGTAATCCCGAGCTCCTTCTGCCGGGCACGCCTGTACGTACGCCACTTTTCCCACATCCACCACCTGGTCCCGGCCATTCAGGCGGAATACCAGCGTTTTCCGCTTTTCCTGCGGACGGCCGTAATCCGTGTACACTTCCGCGTACAGGGTAACGGGAGCCAGCATTTTCTGCGACCGGGTGCCGTAATAATGCGTCTGGACCAGATAGGGACCGGGAAGAGCCTTGCGCACCAGGTATTCTTCCGGCCCGTAGCCCTGCGTCACGTCACGGGACAAATGGCCGCCATGAGTGGTCAGCCGATGGGAGTAATAGCATTTTTCTCCGGTGATGTCCGTGACCCAAAGGTCCATGTCAGACGCATCTGTGTCCCAGTTGATGACCACGCGCAAATCAGCCTCCACCGGCTGGAGAAAGGCAGGGTTCAGCCCCCCGGTATCCAGCTTCACTCCCGCCGCCCTGCTCCGGGAAACAAGCCGGTTCAGTTCCACCAGCACAATCTGCTCCACGCCGGTGAAGCGGCGGGGCATCGGGCGTTCCAGCACCTCCCGGTACATGTCGAACGCCTTTTGGGATTCCCCCAGTTCATCCAGCACCAGCGCCAGATCCCGGTAGGACTGGGGTTCTTCCGGAAACAGCGTTTTTACGGTTTCAAAAATGAACCTGGCTTGCCGGAGTTCTCCCATGTAACGCAGCTTGTAGCCCAGCATGCGCAGCAGGGAACGGTTTTCCAGTTCCAGCTCCGCCAGGTTGGACAGAATCTGGACAGCCAGCGCCTTGTCCCCCTTCCCGGCAAACCAGTCAGAGCAGTCCATGTAAAAACCGGGGCTGTCCCCATACTTTTCCTTGAGTTTCATATAGACCGCAAAAGGGCGGTCAGCCGCATCCAGAGCCGCCAGATACGGAGCCTTGGAGTCCCACGCCTTCACGTTCATGACGGGGGAAGAACCGGCATCCTGTTCCCGCGCCTTTAGTCCATTTAATGTTTCTCCCCCTCCCAGGAACAGGGACCCTACCACCTCTTGATTTTCCGGAGCGGAATTCTCGTTCTCCAGCAGATCCGGGGAGGCGGAGTCCGGAGAACTCCCGGCTTCTGCACTAAAACTTCCGGACGCCCTGATGACAGCACCGGAATCTCCGGATATATTGTTACCTTGAACTATAACAGGCGCCGGAGCGGATTCCCCCGAATTTTCATCCTCCGGAGAGGATCCGGCCGGACGCTCCCAGAGAGAATCCACTTCCGCCAGCATGGCGCTCCTTCTTTCATCATAAGCGGCGGAGTAATAGGCAGTTTTTCTGCGGGCCACAGTCTCCGCACCCCTTCTTGCCGAAACATTTTCCGGAGCCTTTTCCAATATCCTGTTAAACAGGGAAAGGGCCTTATCGTAATCCCCAAGGTCATAAAAGCCGTAGGCCAGGCGGAGGCTTCCCGCTATGTCCGCAGGCTCCCTGTCCAGTTCTCTGTTCAAGTTTGCTCTTGCCTCAGCCAGCTCCCTGTCACGGGCAGCGTTTTCCCCAGAGGCTTTTTCAGCCTGTGCTTCTTTTTCCCGGAGGCGCCTTTCCATGACCGTGACGCCCTTCAAGGCCGTCCGGTTATTACGCTCATCCTTCAATACTTTCCGGTAGATTTCCAGCGCCTCCCGGTCATTGCCCCGGCACGTATGAATCAAGGCCTGTTTCAACCGGTCATCTTTCAAGACGCTTTCCATCTCTTCCGGATTGAAAAATTCCTTTGCGTACCATTTCTGCATTTCTTTCCAGGAAGCAAGGCACGCTTTCAAGCGGTTTAATCTTGCGGTCTCTTCAGCCATGTCCTCCTTCCGTTCGCGTTTCAGCATCCTCTTGTCATATTCCGCCCGCAATTCTGAAGCGGAAGCGGGAGGACGCACACCATATTTCAGGTATTGCTCCAGGGAGTCCAGCACCAGCAGAGAGGTACCGGGCGTCACGATTCCATATTCCATTCCCAGGTTCCCCACAGCTTCATCCCTAACGGCAGAGGGTGGACGGCAGAGAAGTTCCTGGAGCCTTGCCTGGGCATACAAGGCCCTCAGCATGGTTCCGGGCGTCCCCCCGGAGGCATCAGCCGCCACGGGAATTTCCACTCCGGCAACCTCCACCGTCCCGCGGTAGGAACCCGGCTCCAGTTCCGCCAGCAAAAGGACGGAATCCGATGGCATTCCAGGAATTTCATACCTTGAAAACGTCCTCCAGGGCATATTCCCCCTGTCAATAATGTAACGGATGGAAATTTCCCCCCTGACGAGGCGCTCCATCGCCTGCTCCGCCGTTTGACTGGCCAGGTCGATCACAGGAATGCCCATCCGGATGAACGTATTCGCATCCTTGCGCGGTGTCACCATCAGGGCGAAGGTTTTAGCGGAGCTAGTCCCCCGCTTTTCCGGCACGGGGCTGAAATTGATAAATCCATCACTGACAACCAGGCAGTCCGACGCCCCGGAACAAGCGCTCAGCTTTTCCCGAACAGCGCTCCAGTCACACGTGGCCCCGTCATAGTCCAGAGCCAGCAGTTCGCGGGCCAGCTCGTCCAGATTGTCCGGAGCGACCTCGAACGTTTTTGAAGGCATGATCCGGTCCCGGAAAACAGTCAGGTTGATGCGGGTTTGCCGCCCCTGCGTTCTGCCGCAAGCAAGATATCGTTTCAGAAAATCCAGGAATTTCCGGACATCCGCTCCTTTCATGGAACCGGAAGCGTCCCAAAGCAGCTCTATCGTGGGCGCGGCTTCCACGCCGCTCTTTCCGTCCGTCCGCTCAGGCCGGGGAATAATCACGGCGGCATAGTCCCTGCCGTCAAAGGACTCCACAAATACCTTCGCTCTCCCCGCATCTTTTCCCTGCGCACGCGGCAGGGAGATGAACAGGTCTTCCGTCAGGGACAGACCCTTCCATTCCTTTTCCGCCAGGAAGGCGCTGCACCAATCCTTGAATTCCACGTTGTCCAGCGGGGAGGAAACGACAACGGGCTTCCGGCCGGCGAACACTTCCACCCTCAGCTTGAGGGAATCCAGTTTCTCCTTGAAATTCATCGGAAGCTGCAGGGACGGCGCTCCTGCGGCATCCACGGGAAGAACCGTGGAATAGCGCAGCCGCACAGTGCGGGTTCCTCCCGCAGGAATGGGATATACGCGCGTCTTGAACATGTTGCCGCCGGACCATTCCACCAGTCCGGGATCAACCTGTTTGCGCACCTCTTCTTCAAACGCCACGCGCGCCTTTTGCCTGGGTACCGGCACGCCATCCACCATGCGGCCGTTGATGTCCAGCGCATACCCCTGTACGATGGCTCCAGCCGGGAGAGGGTACACCAATTCCCCTTCCATCACACGCGTGTTGGGGTTGTGAAAAACCAGCGTCACTTCCGTTTCCGCCAGGAAATCCATCACGCGAGACTTGATTTCCGCCCGGGAAATGGAAACGGGGCTCTCATCCGCGCGGCATTCCACTTTCATGGAAGGAGGAGGGAGAACAACGGAACGCAAGGAAGCCGTCTGGGCCAGAGAAACGCAGCAGGCAAGAATGCACAGGCAGAGAGAATATGTAAATTTCATCATTCTAGGGGGGGTGGGGAGAGATGGAAAAAGGCGGGCTTTCCCATCTCCCTCCCTTCCTACCACAAGGCACAGTCCAGGGCAAACTATTTGTTGTAAACGGCTCCCGCATGATTGCCCGCAAAAGGGCCAATCCCCCGGGAGGAAAGGAATCTGCCCTTCCCCGTTCAAAAGTGGAACCTGACGGCGGCAAACCAGGTCCATCCGCTGAAGCACCTGGCGCCTTCCGGCGCTCCGCTGGTCGTCGTATATTCCCCCCCTGCCATCAATTTCAGCATGTCCGGGTCTTCCGGGAAAAAATAATAATTCAGGCCGAAGTAAAAGGAGTTCATCGTGCTGACCCATTTGGGATAGGTGGTCACCGCGGGAACATAGCGGGCGTACATTTTCACGGCGTCCCGCCCATGGGAGAGCTGGTAGCGGAACACGCCTTCCAGATGCGGGGAAAACCTGTAGGAAGGCAATACCGCCAGGCCGTAAACATTCTCTCCCAGAGAGGTCCCCACCACGCGGAAGCCGGACATGAGTTCCGTCACCATGGAAAATTTCCCCCGGGACATGACCCAGTCCACCGCCGCCACATCCCGGGCGCCAAGCCCGGAGTAATAGGAATCCTCCGGCAGGGAGCGCCCCGCGTAATGGGTGAAGTTGTGGGCATACGTCAGCCAGACGCGGCTTTTCTCCCCCGGCAGAAAGCCGCGGGCGTCCAGATGGACGGAGGCCTTGGCAAAGGCATTGTCCGCCGTATTAAACCTGATTTCATGCGCCAGGCTGTCGCTGGTGTCGTTCAGGAAGACGGAAGCCTCCCACCCCACGGGCACGTCCTGCCGCGGGTTTTCCAGCACAACGCCCCAACTGGAGATGGTCCCGAGCTGGTTGACCAGGTCGGACCGTTCCAGGGTCTTGAGTTCACTGGCCGTCTCCCGGAATTCCGCCGTCATCTTGGAGGTGATTTTCCCGACGCGCGCAAAGAAGGAGGGATTGACCTTGTATTTCAGGTAGAGTTCAAAGATGCTCCAGTCCGTCTTCGTTCTTCTCCAGCGGCCATCCTCCACCTTGTACATGCCGTCCAGCTCCCCCATGTTGGTCAAACTGTGCAGCGTCAGGCGGTTTTTGAAGAAAACGGCTTCAAACCCTATCTGGAGCCTCCGCCATTCGTTTTCCCTGCCATGAGAGCCCTTGCGGAACCGGTTGGCTCCGGAAGGGGAGACCTGAGCCCCCTGGTACTGCCCCGTCAGCAGCAGCTTGAACTGGTTCAGGAACTCCGCGTCCTTGTTGTCATAGAGATAGGGCATCTTCTTCAGACGGGAGTACAAGCCATCCTCCGCCGGATGGGAAGGAGCCCTTACGGAGGCTCCGGGGCCCGCAGGCCCGGACGCCTGCCATGCCGAACCTTCCGCCCATACAGAGCCGTACCCCCCAGCCAGCGCGATCAGGAAAAAACAGCATACGCGGGCAAACATGTCTCATGAAAAGACATGTTCCGGACCGCTACGTGTTGAAGGTATGCCGGAGGATGCCACGCATGCGGCCCAATGCTCCGGACCGGGTTAATGCGGCGTGTGGGGCTCCAGCATCTGCTGGCGTTCCCGTTCCTTGTCCTTGGCCAAGCGGCGGGCCTCCTTGGTCAGGTACTGCTGCAAACGGAAGGCTTTCTGGCCCTTTTTCCGAACGACGTGCTCGGAAGTGCCGTCAGGCAAAATATTGCAGGCCTGCACGTTGTCCCTGAAACAGGCGTCCAGGATGGATTTGAGGCGGCGCGCCAGCTTCCCGTTGGTGACGGGCACCATGAGCTCCACCCTCTTGTCCAGATTGCGGGTCATCCAGTCCGCGCTGGCAATGAAGAGCTGGTGGTTGCCGCCGTGGTGGAAGAAGAAGATGCGCGCGTGCTCCAGATAGCGGTCCACAATGCTGACCACGCGGATCACCTTGCCGTTGGGCCGGGGGCCCGTTTTCAGGCAGCAGATGCCGCGCACGTTCAGTTCAATGTCCACCCCGGCGTCCGCGGCCCTGTACAGGGCGTCAATGATTTCCACATCCTGAAGGCTGTTCATCTTGGCGGAGATGCGGGCCGGTTCCCCCTGCCGTGCGCGCTCCGCCTCCCCTTCAATGAGTTCAATGAGGCGAGCCTTCATCAGCACCGGCGAGGGGTACAGCTTGCGGAAGCGCATGAGCTTGGTGCGTCCCGTTACGGAGTTGAAGAACTGGGAGGCATCCGCCCCCAATTGGTCGTCACAGGTGAGGTAGGAGATGTCCGTGTAAATCTTGGCGGTTGTTTCATTGTAGTTCCCCGTGCCGAAGTGGCAGTAACGCCGCAGCATGCCCTGCTCCCGGCGCACCACCAGGCATATCTTGGCATGGGTTTTCAGGCCCTTGACGCCGTAGACCACCTGCACGCCGGAACGCTGCAGTTCCTCCGCCTTTTCCAGGTTGCGGGCTTCGTCAAACCGGGCTTTCAGTTCCACCAGCGCCGTCACTTGCTTGCCGCTTTCCGCCGCCTTTTTCAAGGCGGCTACGATGCGGGAGTTTTTGGCGGTCCGGTACAGGACCTGCTTGATGGCGATGACGTCCGGGTCTTCCGCGGCTTCCTCCACCAGGCGCAGGACGGGTTCAAAGCTTTCATAGGGATGGTTGAGCAGGATGTCTCCGTTGGCGATGTTTTCAAAGATGCTGACGGCAGGGTCCACGGAGGGTGACGGCTGCGGGGACCATTGCTCCACTTTCAATTGGTCATTGCCGGGGGCAAAGGCCATTTCCATGAAGTCGGAAAGCATCAGGGGGCCCTTGAGGTCATACGTTTCCTCCTTCCCCGCGCCGACGATCTGCATGATCCTGTCATGCAGGGGGACGGGAGCGGAGGATTCTATTTCCAGCCTCACGCATTCGGAGAATTTGCGGGCCACCAGCACTTCCTCCATTTCATCCGCCAGGTCCAGGGCGTCCTCCTCCTGCACGGCAATGTCCCCATTGCGCGTGACGCGGAATACCGCGGCGGAGAGAACGGTTTCACCGGGGAAAACGGTGCCGATGCATTCCCGGACCAGGTCCTCCAGCATCACGTAGCGTTCCGTTTCCGCGGAAGGGACGGGCACGCGCCGCGGCAGGCCGTCCGGCAGGGCCACCACGCTGGCGCGGACCTCCCCGGTTTCATTGTCCCGCAGTTCCACGCCCATCAGCAGCTTGAGGGACGGCAGCGCGGGAGCCTCCGGCGCATCCATGTCCAGCGGCGTCAGCAGCGGGAATATCTGGTTGTTGAAGTATTGCTCCAGCGTCAGCTTCTGGGAAGTGCTGAGGTCCTCCATGGCCAGCGGATTGATGCCGTTGATTTCCATCCACGGCAGGATTTCTTCATGAAACAGGCGGTACTGGTCCTCAATCATGCGGCCCACGCGGGTGCGGATGTCCTTGAGCTGGCGGGTTGGGGTCAGCCCGGAAATGTCCTTCACGCGGGAGCCGGAATGCCGCAGCATCTGGAGGCCGCCCACGCGCACCATGAAGAACTCGTCCAGGTTGGAGGCGGTAATAGCCAGGAACTTCAGGCGTTCCAGCAGGGGAAGGTCCGTTCTCACGGCCTGGTCCAGCACGCGCTGGTTGAATTCCAGCCAGGAGAGCTCTCTGTTGATGTATTCGTTAGACATGGAGAAAATAAGGGATGGAAGTTTCTTGAATCAGCCTACCGCTGGGGCACCAGCACGACGTCATAACCGAAGATGTCCGCAAACAGGTCGCCCTTCAGCCGCAGCGCCAGGTCTTCCACGGCGGTTTCACGCACGCCCTGGAGCTCCAGCTCCAGCATCCGGCCCCGGATGCGCGCCCGGACGCCGTTCACGCGCTGGGCATGGCCGCGTTCCAGGGCGTCCGCCACGCGCAGGATGGCAGCCATCTTGGCTACGCGCATGCGGTCCGTCAGCTCCAGCTCCCCGTACATGGGGTCGGAATTGGCGGGCACCTCATGCCGATGGTAGCGGGCCAACAGGGCGATCGTTTCCACGTCGTCCCGGGAAAGGCCGAAGATTTCACTGTTCAGGATGATGTACTGGGAATGGAGCTGGTGGTCCTGCTGGCTGATGAAAGACCCCACCTCATGCAGGATGGAGGCCACCTCCAGCAGCAGCCGGTCGTGCTCGGAAAGGCGGTGCAGGTCCTGGAGCTGGTCAAACATTTCCATGCACAGGCGCGCCACATGCTCGCGGTGCCCCTTGTCCGCCTTGTACCTGTCCGCCAGAATCCCGGCGAAGTGGAGCACCTCCGCCTCCAGGTCCCCCGGATGCTGTTCCGCCCGGATCAGGCTGCTTGAGAATTCCTCGTCATAGCCGCTTCCGGGGATGATCACGTCATTCAGGTTCAGGCTGCGGGCAATCATCTCCGTCATCAGCACGGCGGGCAGAAGGGAATCCACCCCGGCAAAGTCCGCCCCGTAAACGTTCATGCGCTGCTCCAGGGTGGTGCGGGACATCCGTTCCGCTTCCGCCACCAAGGCGGAACACGCCACCTTGCCTTCCGGCGTGGGGTCCAGGCGGTCACGGAGCTGCTGCATCTCCTGGCCGATGACGATGAGCCCAGCGAGGCCCTTGACGCCGCCGTAATCCAGGCAAATCTGGTCCACCTGCCCGCGCATGTGCTCCCGTAGCAGGGAAAGTTCCGCCACATCGTCCCCGTATTCTATTTCTCCGACGGCCTCGCCCGTGCGGTGCGTCCCCAGCCGGTAGCAGGAATAGCGCACGATGCGCCCCTTTTGGAACAGGAGCACGCGGGTATTGCCCGGCCCCGTATGGACCACGAGCACCTTTTTCTTGCTGAATCCCGGGTATTGCGCCAGCGTTTCCTGCACCTTCACGTAAATGAGGCGCGTCATCTTGCCGTCGTCAATCCGGCGTCCCCGCAGGCCGTGGGCCACGTGCATGCGGTTGACGAACACGTCCACATTGTCCGCCTCGGAAATGATGTTGGAGATCATGAGCCGGACGGAAAGCCTGCTGCCGGTTCCGTATTCCTTGAGAATTTCCAGATAGTCTCCGATGATTTGCACGCAACGGTCCATGGTATGCCGGGAAATGCGGTGGAAACGGAAGATGTCCCGCGCCATGGGCACGGGCTGCTGGAGGAAGTCCAGCAGGCGAATCCTGTCCTGAACCACCTCAGCCACCATCAGGCTCATGGAGCTCGGCCCCAGGTAGATCACCGCCTGCGTTGATAATTCCGAATCCTGAACCTGCTCGCCTTGAATCATTGCCATACCATGTATTGTTTCCCAGCCGTGGAGCAAGAATGGCGGCGTGACAAAAGCGCCATCCCCGCCCGTTCCAGCAAGGGGCAGAATAAGGAATTTGCCTTTTGACGGCAAGAGATAAGCGCGGCTCCTTTTCCGGTCCGGAGGAACGGCCCTGCAGGGCGGCTATTTCCCGTAGGCTCCCAGCAGGGGAACCAGGCGCGGGGCAAACCTTTTCATGCAGAAGAAGAGCCCCGCCAGCACGGCGAAGATGACCGGAACCAGGCAGAGCCACAGGACGTCCCAGGCCTCCCCCTTCCACGTAATCCAGCCGCTTTCACGCAGCAGGATGATGACGATGTAGTGCGTGCCGAAGATGAAGAAGCACGCCGGGGCCAGCCCCGCCACCCATCTGGCCGCGCGCGGAAACCATTCCGTGAACAGAATGGCCAGGGACATCAGCCCCAGCATTCCCAGCGCAATAAGCATGGAGTTGTGCTGGTCCCGGTGGCCCACCAGCCACCAAGTGAGCGCGAGCGTGGCAAGCAGGAACGGCACCGCATACCGTCGCACGGATTCCGTCAGGAACGGAAGGGAGTAACGGGATACGTACATCCCCACCAGGAAAAAGCCCAGGCTGTTGGCGATAGGATAGTCATGATCCGCCAGGTCCAGCGCAAAGTAGTTCAGGGAGAGCATGATGATTCCCACCCAGAGCATGTAGTTCCCCATGCGGTACAGGAGGGGCGCTACAGCGGTATAAATGATGATGTCGCGCAGAAACCACATGGGGGCGTCCACCGGGTGCCCGGCAATGCCCAGGCAGCGGCCGAACGCCGCGAGGGCGGACCAGAAGCCGCTGCCCGCCTCCCCCTTCAGCCATGCATACATGGGCTGGTAGGAGGCGTAGTATTCATGAAGGGGGGACCAGCCGATCAGAACGGCCGCCGCCAGCCCCCACACCAGGTACGGGCGGAGAAGAAACCAGCTCCGCTTCCACAGGAAAAAGCTCCCCCCGTCCAGCGGACCGAACGAACCGCGCCCCACAAAGTAACCCGCCGCCAGCAGGAAAAAGGGAGTGCGCGCCGCCAGAAATTCCGCCCATATCCACCGGTAGAGCTCCGCCGAATAGAAGGCCATGTGGTTTGCAATAATCAGGATGCAGGCAATCACACGGGCCACATCCACCCACACCATCCGGTGCGTGGCCGTCCTCTCCAGAATTACGGGAGCGGGAATCTGGGCGTCCGGCGGCGTCATTCCCTTGCGGGGCTGGAGTTACAAAGGGGCGATGCCGAGCTGCTCCGGCAACGCGATGCGGGGGCGCTCCGTCACAATCAGGGGAGCCCCGTCCGTCACGATGACCGTGTGTTCAAAGTGGGCGGATGGCTTGCCGTCCGCCGTGACGACCGTCCAGCCGTCATCCAGAATCTTGACGGAAGGCCTGCCGGCGTTCACCATCGGTTCGATAGCCAGCGCCATGCCCTTTTTCAGGCGCGGAAGCTTGTAATGGGGGCGGTAGTTGGGAACCTGGGGCTCTTCATGCAGATGGCGGCCTATGCCATGGCCTACAAAGTCCCTGACCACGGTGTACCCGCGGGGACGCACAAAGCCCTCCACAGCCGCGCAGACGTCCGCCAGCAGCGCGCCGGGCCTCACCAGTTCAATGGCACGGAACAGGGATTCCTCCGTCACGGCCAGCAGGCGCAGCTTTTCCGGGTCCACCATGCCCACGGGCACGGTCATGGCGTTGTCTCCATGCCAGCCGTCCACAATGGCACCCACGTCCAGGCTCACGATGTCCCCGTTCTGGATGCGGCGCGGACCGCCGCTGCCGTGCACCACTTCCTCATTGATGGAAATGCAGAGCTGGCCGGGGAACCCGCGGTACTGGTAGAAGGAGTTGCCTACCTTGTGCTTCTTGAAGATTTCACGCGCGATGTCGTCTATTTCCCGCGTGGTGCGGCCCGCCTGGACCTCGGCTCCGATCTCCATCAAGATTTCCGCCGTTACAGCTCCGGCCTTTTGCATTTTGGCAACCTCGCCGGGAGACTTGATGTGGATTCGTTCTGCCATGGAATTCGTCTTTCTATTGCCGGTATTCTTCCAGCTTGCGGGCCAGGTCGCGGGAAACCTCGGCAGGTTCCCGTTCCTCGGTTACCGTCATTTTAACCACCAGGCCGCGGGCTTCGTAGTACCTGGCTACGGGCAGCGTCATGGCTTCAAAGTCTTTCCAGCGGCGGGCGAAGGCCTCCATGTTGTCATCCTTGCGGGAGACCATTTTGCCTCCGCATTTGGAGCATTCCTCTTCCGATGTCTGCACCACATGGCCGCACGTGGAGCATTCCCGGCGGTGCATGATGCGCTGTTCAATGAGTTCCCGGGCTACGTCCATCCAGACGACCACGTCCACGGAGGTTCCGCGCTGGGTCAGGAAATGGTCCAGGGCTTCCGCCTGCGCAACCGTGCGGGGATAGCCGTCCAGCAGCCATGCGTCATTGTCCATTTCCGAAAGCCAGCCGCGCACCATGTCGTTGACGATCTCGTCCGGAACCAGCATGGCCTTGTCCATATAGCCCAGGGCTTTCCGTCCCAGCTCCGTGCAGGATTCCACTTCCCGCCGCAGCAGGGAGCCGGTGCTCAGGGAGTTCAGGTTGAAAGTATCAGCCAGAAACCGGCCCTGGGTTCCTTTGCCGGATGCGGGAGGCCCAACCAGGATGAAATGCTTGAGATCCTTCATGTCTTTACTTTCGGAAGAGGGAATGGCGTTCCTTACTGCATGGCATTGTAGGCGATGGCACCAGCCAGCACCAGCAGGGCGATGACGACCCACATGACGGTGACCGTGCGGCTGCCTGCGGCGGCTCCGGTACCCTGGATGTGACCGTATTTGCCCTTGAGCTTGCCTTTTTTCAGGAAGCCATCGTAGTTGCGGGAGAGAAGAGTGGTTTCCACCTGGCGCATCATGTCAAGCAGCACGCCGACCAGAATCAGAAGGCTGGTGCCCCCGAAGAATTGGGTGACCAGGTAGGGGATGCTGCCCCCGATGTTCAGCAGGGAAGGCAGGAAGTAGATGAGGGTCAGGAATGCGGAACCGGCAAAGGTCAGCCTCTGCATGGTCTGGTCCAGGAAAAGGGCGGTGGGAGGTCCGGGGCGGATGCCGGGGATGTAGCCGCCGTTGCGCTTCAGGTCTTCCGCGATCTGGGAGGGCTGGAACATGGTAGCCACCCAGAAGTAGGAGAAGAAGAAGATCATGAGGCCGGAAATGATGTAGTAGCCGGAGGAAGCGGGGTTCATCCAGTCATTCATCTTGGTGGCGATCCACTGCAGCGTGGTGTTGTAGTGGGCGATCTGGGAGAAGAGCACCTGCGGAAGGGACAGGATGGCCGTGGCGAAGATGACGGGCATCACGCCGGAGTAGTTGAGCTTGAGCGGCAGGTACTGAGTGGCGCCGTTGAACATTTTATTGCCCATGACCCGTTTGGCGTATTGCACGGGTATGCGCCGCTGGGCCTGCGTTACCGTGACGACGAGCGCCACCACGATAATCAGGAAGGCGATCAGGGCCACGAGCAGCATGGCGCCCATCGGGACAACCGCGCCGTCCTTGTACACCAGCGTTTTCCAGGCCAGGGTCACCGCGCCCGGAAGGGCATGGATAATGTTGACGGAAATAATGAGGGAGACGCCGTTGCCGACGCCGCGCTCCGTAATCTGGTCGCCTATCCACATCAGGAACATGGTGCCCGCCACCATGATGAGCACCGTCATCAGGGCAAACTGCATGCCTGGGTCAATGACGAGCTGGCAGTCCGGAGGGATGTTGAGGCCCACGGCTTTCAAACGGTCCGGATGTTCCAATGTACCGACCAGGAACCAGCCCTGCACAATGGCGATGACGATGGCAATGGCGCGCGTCCATTTGGTCATCTTCTGGCGGCCTCCCTCTTCCCGCACCATCTTGGCCCACTGGGGAACCACCGCGGAAAGGAGCTGGGTCATGATGGAAGCGGAGATGTAGGGCATGATGCCCAGCGCAAAAATGCCGCACTGCTGCAGGCCGCCGCCGGAAAAGATGGTCAGCACGGTAGCCAGGCCCGCGCCGGGGCCGCTGGCATTCGCGGAGGCTTCAATCACTTTCTGCAGCTCCATGACGTCAATGCCCGGCAGGGGTATCTGTACCCCCAGGCGGACGACGACGATCATCGCCAGTGTGAACAAAATCCGGTGCCTGAGCTCCGGTACTTTCATGGAGTTTGCAAATGCGGATATCATGGTCCTGTAATATAGAAGTTGTCGCGCAGCTTGGCTTGCATGTCACGGCGGCTTGTACCCGGGGCATCCATGGGGACCGCAACAGTAAACACAATGATGCGAACCGGGTCAAGCTGCATGACCCGGTTCGCCAAATGTGATTAGGCTTCGCTGAGCACGGTGACGGTGCCACCGGCCTGAGTCACCTTTTCGCGGGCGCTGGCGCTCACGAAGTCCACGACTACGTTCAGGCTTTTGGTCAGGGTGCCGTTGCCGAGAAGTTTCACGGCGTCACAGGGACCTTGAACGAGCTTGGCTGCACGCAGGGTGTTTTCATCAACCGTAGCGCCGGCTTCAAACACGCGTTCGAGCTGGGAGAGGTTGACGATGAGGATTTTGTCCTGGAAGCGGGTGTTGTTGAACCCCTTCTTGGGCAGACGGCGGTGAAGGGGCATCTGGCCGCCTTCAAATCCCGGGCGGATGGAGCCGCCGGAACGGGCCTTCTGGCCCTTGTTGCCTTTGCCGCAGGTCTTGCCGAGACCGGAGCTTTCCCCGTTGCCGAGGCGCTTCCTGCGGTGCTTGGCTCCCGGATTGGGCTTAATCGTATGAAGCTGTAACATGTTATTTACAATGGTTGGATTTCGTGGAGGCGGCGGCACGGGGCGACCGCCTCCTGGTCAGATTAGATGGCCTTTTCCTTCTTCTTGCCGCGGTCGGCAAGAACCTGGTCGCTCGTGCGCAGGGAAGCGAGAGCCTGCAGGGTAGCCTTCACCACGTTGGCATGGTTGGAGGAACCGAGGGATTTGGCAACGATGTCACGCACGCCGGCTGCTTCCAGCACGGCACGGATGGTGTTGCCGGCAATGAGGCCGGTACCGGGGGAGGCGGGCTTCAGGAGCACCTTGCCGCCGCCGAATTCGGAGTAGACTTCATGCGGAATCGTGCCGTTGGCGATGGAGACCGGGCGAAGCTGGCGCTTGGCGGCTTCCGTAGCCTTGCGGATGGCGTCTGCCACTTCATTGGCCTTGCCGAAGCCGAAGCCTACGCGGCCTTCCATGTCGCCGCTCACGACGAGGGCGGAGAAGGAGAAGCGGCGGCCGCCCTTGACGACCTTGGCGCAACGGTTGATGAACACAACCTTTTCAGCGAGCTGGGGGCCTTCTTCCACGGGAGCTTCAGCCTGGGGGCCACGGCGTCCGTCACGGCGGGGACCACGGGGTCCGCGGCCATTCTGGCCGTCACGGCGGGGTCCGCGGGGACCGCGGAAGTCGCGGCCGCCCTGTGCGGGTTGCTGCGCTTGAGCGGGAGCGGCGGCTTCCGTAGCAGGAGCAGTGTTTTCCGTTTCGTTATTCATTTAGGGAATCTTTCAATTAGAATTTCAAACCAGTTTCGCGGGCGGCATCGGCCAGGGCCTTCACCTTGCCGCAGAACTTGAAGCCACCGCGGTCGAAGACGACTTCAGTGACATTGGCGGCCTTCGCACGTTCACCAATCAGGTTGCCTACCTTGGTGGCAGAGGCGCGGTTGGCGAGCTTGGAAGGATCGGCGATGGAGGCATCGGCCGTGGAAGCGGAGCAGATGGTCTTGCCCACCGTGTCGTCGATGATCTGGGCATAGACGTGACGGTTGGAGAAATAGACAGCCAGGCGGGGGCGGGAAGCCGTTCCGGAGAGCTTTCTGCGGATGCGGCGGCGAACCTTGGCGCGGATGGCTTTGCGATTGATAGTACTCATCGTGTATAAATATGTTGTAATAGTTATTACCTGAATTACTTACCGACGCTCTTGCCTTCCTTGCGGCGGATAACTTCACCGGCGAAGCGCACGCCCTTGCCCTTGTAGGGTTCCGGGGGATAGTACGCACGGACTTCAGCGGCAAACTGGCCTACGACCTGCTTGTCGATGCCTTCGACCGTCACTTTCGTGTTTTCGGTCACGGTCACCTTGAGGCCTTCGGGAATTACCTGGTTGATCGGATGGGACTTGCCCAGGTTCAGGTCCAGGATGTTGCCCTTCACGGCGGCGCGGAAACCGACGCCGACGATTTCAAGGTTTTTGACGAAGCCTTCGGAAACGCCGATGACCATGTTGTTCAACAGGGAACGGTTCGTGCCGTGCAGGGCGCGAAGCTGGCGGCTTTCGCCAGCGCGGTCAACGGAAAGCTGATTGCCTTCAACGGAGGCGGTGATGCCTTCCGGAAGCGTCCAGGAAAGCTTGCCTTTGGGGCCTTCCACCTGAACGGAAGAGCCGTTAACCTTTACCGTTACCTTGTCCGGCAATGTGATGGATTTTTTACCAACTCGGGACATATGTTTAGGAAATGTTAATGGTTACCATACAAGGGCGAGAAGTTCGCCGCCGATGCTCTGCTTGCGCGCCTGCGCACCGGTCATCACACCACGGGAGGTGGAGACGATGGCAATGCCAAGCCCACTGAGAACGCGGGGAATGTCCTCGGAAGAAACGTACTGGCGGCGGCCCGGCTTGGAGCTGCGCTTCACGTCGGTGACGACCGGCTTGCCCTGGGGGGTAAATTTGGTCTTCACCTTGATTTGCTTCTTGGTTCCTTCACCGGTCACTTCATAGTTCCAGATGTAGCCTTCTTCCTGCAGAATCCGGGCGATTTCCACCTTGATGTTGGAGCAGGGAGCGGTAAATTCCTCGTTGCCGGCCAGGCTGGCGTTTTTCAGGCGGGTGAGGAAGTCGGAAATGGGGTCACTTAATACGGCCATGGTAAGAAATAGTTAGGCGTTAGCGGTTTGAGTTTCTTCGGCCTTCTTCGGTTCACGCATGGGAACGCCCAGACCGCGAAGCAGGTCGCGGCCTTCATCGTCCGTAGGAGCGGAAGTCACGAAAATGATGTCGAAGCCGATCTGACGCTTGATCTGGTCAAGTTCGATTTCGGGGAAGATGGACTGGTCGGAGATACCGATGGCATAGTTCCCGTTGCCGTCAAAGGACTTGTAGGGAAGGCCGCGGAAGTCGCGGATGTTCGGAGCCGTCACGTTGATGAAGCGGTCCAGGAATTCCCACATGCGGGTGCCGCGCAGCGTTACGCGGGCTCCCAGAGGTTCGCCTTCACGCACCTTGAAGTTGGCCACGCTCTTGCGGGCGAAGGTGACGGACGGCTTTTGTCCGGTAATTTTAGCGATTTCATTGACGGCATCTTCCACGGCCTGTTTGCGGTCCGGGTGCTTGCCCATGCAGGAGGTGACAACGATCTTCTCCAGGCGGGGAATCTGATGCACGTTCTTGTATGCATGCTTCGCTTGAAGGCCGGGAACGACCTTTTCACGGTAGTATGTTTGCAGTGTTGGTGTACTCATTGTTTTAGCGGGTCAGCTCTTTATTAATGATTTATGTGGCTTAAGCGCAGGGTCAGGCCGGAGGCCTAGCCTACTTTTTTCACGTTGGAGATGTGAATCGGGCCGTTAATCTCCTGAATGCCGCCTTCCGGGTTCTGTTCCGTCGGGCGCACAGCCTTTTTCAGGGTGCGGACGCCTTCTACGATGACAGTACCTTTGGAAGCATTCACGGCGAGAACGGTGCCGCGCTTGCCCTTGTGGTTACGTCCGGCGATGATTTCTACTTCATCACCTTTTTTCACGTGGGTCTTCATATATGACTATTTCTTACGCGTTTATGCGATTAAGATCTACCACCCCCTTGGTGGTAGGGCAGGAAGAGTATTATAGGATAGGCCTTTTCGTCAAGCCCGCATCCTAAAAAAATCGTTTTACCGCCCCTGCGCCAATGTGGAACGATCAATGGAGAAGCGCCCCGGCCTGCAAAAGACACCGGGCCCGGTTTCCGAACCGCCGGAACGGTTTTATTCATCATCCGTAGGAATCTCCGCTCCCTGCCAGCGCAGCTTGGCCCTCAAGAGAGCGCCGAAGTTCTGTTTGCGGAGATGAACCAGGGAGAGGGTTTCCGGAGCTTTCCGGATCACGAGGCTTTCTCCCACTTCAATGGGATAGGCGGAACGGCCGTCCAGGGAATAAACCATGGAATCAAAGCGGCCGCGGCGCTCGCGGGGCCGCAGGCGTATGGTCATGGTGTCCGGAAGCACCACGGAACGGTTGGTCAGGCTGTGCGGGCAGATGGGGGTGACGCACACCACGCGGGACATGGGCCATACCAGCGGCCCTCCGGCGGAAAGGGAGTACGCCGTGGAGCCGGTGGGGGTGGAGACCAGAACGCCGTCCGCATGGTAGCGGTTCAGCAGTTCTCCGTCTATCTCGGCATCCAGGTCCACCATCTTGCCGGACTGGGCGCGGATGAGGGAGACTTCATTCAGCGCCAGCTTGCGGGGAGGGACTGCGACACCGTCCACGCCCATCCGGACCACCTCCAGCATGGAGCGCTCGTCCGTCAGGAAGGAACCCTCCTGGAGGGCGTACGCCAGCAGCGGCAGCTCCTGTACGGAACAGGTGGTCATGAATCCCAGGCGTCCCAGGTTCACGCCCGCCAGGGGCACGTGGTGCGCAGCCGCCAGAGAGGAGACGGTCAGCATGGTGCCGTCCCCGCCGAAGGTTACCAGCATGCTACACCGGACAATGGCCTGTTCCAGGGCATCCGGCGTCTCAATGACGCAGGACCCCAGCCCGTGGCGGGAAAGCTCGCGGCGCATGATGCGCAGCGCTTCCCCCAGTCCCGGTTTTTCCGCCAACGCGACCAGGCCGATTACCTTGGAAGGATTCATGCGGGCAAGCATACTGCATTTTCCCGCGCCGCTCAACTGGTAAACCACGGCAGGGGGAAAGATTCCTTCCGGGCATCCCTATCCATTAAATTTCAATTCCTGTTTCTTTTTTGTTATACAAGATTATAAACATGTGTTAAAGATAAAAAGCGTGAATTGGTCCCTCCCCGTCCTGCTGCTTTTTCTGATGCCGGGCTGTTCCACTACGGAGAAGTGCGGCCAGAAAACGGCCCCGGCCGTACAGGCGACAGAGGCGCATGTAAAAAATGCGCCCTACCGGGTGAGGGGGAAAAGATATACTCCCATGAGCGTCGCAGACGCCCTGCAATACAGTGAAACCGGCTATGCCTCCTGGTATGGCGGGAAAGGACGCAGCATGAAGACATCCTCCGGAGAGTACATCAATCCCCAGCGGTCCATGACGGCGGCCCACAAAACCCTGCCGATGCCGTGCAAGGTGAAAGTCACCTGCCTGGCCACGGGCAAATCAGCCGTCGTCAGGATCAACAACCGAGGCCCCTTTCACAGCAACCGCCTGATAGACCTGACCGCGTCCGCCGCAAGCCGCATCGGCCTGCACAGCCGCGGCGTATCCAAGGTCCGTCTGGAAGTCATTTCAGTGGGTGACGGCCCGTACGAGGTTTTCGCCCGTTAATCCCTTTTATCATTTCCCGTATCTCTACTTTCTCCATCCATGATTCCGCCCCGCATTCTCCTTGCCGGCCTGGCATGCCTGTGCCCGTTCACCCTGGCTCAGAAGCTCAAATCGGATCCCCACAAAACGCTGATCATCATTTCCACCAGCGATATGCACGGCAATCTGGAAAAATTCCCCAAACTGGCCACGCTGGTAAAACAGTACCGCGCCAAATACCCGCACGTGCTGCTGGTGGATTCCGGAGATTATTTCATGGGCAACCCCTATGTGGACGACTGGGAAAAACGGGGCGAACCCCTGACTGTCCTGATGAACAAGCTTAAGTACGACATCGTGACCATCGGGAACCATGACCTGGATTACGGGCAGGAAGCCCTGCGGGACCACATTAAGGGGATGCCCGGCACCAAGTTTGTCGTTACCAACGTCAATCCCTCCCCCACGCTGGAAAATTGTTTTTCCCCGTATGCCAGCATCCCCATCAAGGGCACGCCGATTTCCATAGGGTTCATCGGCCTGGTGGACCTACAGACCACGGACGTCCGCAGGATGAGCGGCATTTCATGGAAACTGCCGGATGAAGAGGATTACAAGGGCATCACGGACAGGTTCCGCCTGCACCATAACACCATCAATGTCATCCTCAGCCACCTGGGATACGACCACGATCTGAAAATGATGAAGTATTCTCCGAATATCGACGTCATTCTGGGTGGCCATACTCATGTGATGCTTCCGCACGGCCATCTCAGAACCGGAACGCTGCTCAGCCACACGGGCCACAGACTGAGCCATGCAGGCGTTACGGAAATCACCTTCTCCACGGAAAAACCCGCCTCCATCCTTTCCAAGTCCACGAAGGCCGTTTCCCTGGACGAAAGGATTCCCAGCGACCCGGAAGTAGAGAAGATTGTCCAGCAGTTCACCGGAAACCCGTTCTTCAACCAGCAGGTGGGCGTCGCCGGGGAGGATATCACGCACGTCACCGTAGGCACCTTTTTCTGCAAAGCCATCCAGCAGGCCTCCCATTCGGACATTGCCATTTACAACTGCGGCGGCGTACGGGCCAGAAGCCATCTCTGCAAGGGCCCCATCAAGATCAAGGATATTTATGAAATGGAGCCCTTCCGGGAAAAGGTCGTCACCTGCTCCATGAGCAAGGCGGACATTGAACAACTGATTCTGTCCAAATTCATGTCCCCGTCCGATGACGAAGGAGGCATTCTGGAAGTTTACTGCTCCGGCTTTTCCTACCAGATTATGGACGGCGTTACGCCAAGCATCACCAGCACCTTGAAAAACGGCGTCATTTACACTGTCGCGATGGGCGACTACCTGTGCAACAATTTCAAATTCCCTCAAAAGGGAAACGGCAAACCGACGGGAATAAGCGTCCGTTCAGCCCTGATCGAATATCTGAAACAAATCAAGGAGCTTTTCAATCCGCCGCCGCCCAAACTGCCCATCATCAAAGATACGACGTTCGCCCTGTAAGCGGCACGGGAACCGCATGCCGCAGGGCGGCGGGATGGATTGAACAAGCTGGGCGGCCATGCTACATTCCTTCCAGCCATGCAGCCGGAATCCCATCACGCAGCGCCGGAAGAGGAACGGAACTTCAGCGGTTTCCGCATCCTTCCATCCGGAGCGCCGGTGACGGACACGCCCCCCTTCGACCGCCTGTTTGAAGAGGGGGCCGGAAACGGATTATATGCCCTCGCGGTCTCCAACTGGGAAACCGCGCCTGACCCGGGCGCCTTTTTTATCAAGAACATGGCGCGCCAGGCGCTCACCCGCATGGCGCACGCCGCCGCGGAAAGGCCGGATGAGGTGGACACCGTCCTGGACCACCTGCTGGCCTCCACGGCGGAAAGAGCGGCCCTGGCGGAACAGTTCCCTCCCGTGCCGGGGGCGGAATACGTCACTCCAGGCGTCATCGCCGGATGGCTTGAGGATTTCCGGAGGCTGGTGAAAAAGGAAGTCGGCGCCCGCGGCATCACTCCCGCCGCGTGGCTGAACGGGCTGGGCGCCCCCTGGAACCAGATTGGGAAGGTATTCTTCCACCTTGCGGAAAACCGGGATGACGCCACGGGCTCCCGGCCCTTTGCCTTCATGGCTACCTTTGCGCATCAAAGCGCGGCGGACAACCAGGTGCGCCACCTTCCCCTTTCCACCGCCCTGAAACTTCATGAAGGGAACTACACTGCCCTGCTGGCCGTGCTCCAGCCCTTGAAGGAAGCGGCACGGGAAAGCTCCCTGCTGCAGCGACTGCTGGACAATGGAAAGATTTACGCCCCGCTGGCCTGGAGCGCTGCGGAAGCCCGGGACTTTTTACAGGACACGCCAGCCTATGAACATGCAGGCATCATCGTGCGCATGGTGAACCTGTGGAGAAAATCCCCTCCCAAATTACAGGTAAAAGTCACGGCGGACGCTCCCGGCAGTGAAAAAACGGCTCATTCCTCCGGGCTTTCCGTCCACAGCCTGCTGCGGTTTTCCGTAGCCGCCACGCTGGGAGGCAGGGACCTGGCCCCGGAGGAACTGGAGGAACTGCTCAGCAACGGAGACGGCCTGATACGCTTCAAGGGGGAATGGGTGCGCGTGGACGCTCAAAAAGTCCGGGACCTGATGGACCGGTGGACCAAGGCGGCGCGCATGATGAGTTCCCTGGGCATTCCCCTGGTTCAGGGGCTGAGGCTGCTGGTCAACGGCCCTTCCGACCAGCTTGCGCAACTCCCGGAACCGGATGAAGACTGCGTGGTGGAACCGGGCCGGGATCTCCGGCAGGCCCTGGATATCCTGGCGGGGGAGGTTTCCGTCTCCGTGCCGGAGCTTGCGCCCCGGTTGAACGCACTGATGCGCCCTTACCAGAAAGAGGGCTTTTCCTTCCTGTACCGGGTTACGGAACGGGGCTTCGGCGCCTGCCTGGCGGACGACATGGGGCTGGGGAAAACCCTTCAGGTCATCGCATGGCTGGATGCGCTGCGGAGGGAAGGCCGGCTGGAAGGCCTCCCGGCCCTGATCGTGGCCCCGGCGTCCCTCCTGTCCAACTGGAAGGAGGAAGCGGAACGCTTCGCGCCGGAGCTCGCCCTGCGCATCATGCACCCCTCCGCCCCGGATTCATGGCAGCCGGAGGAAATACCGCGCCGGGAAGGCTGCCACGCCGTCATTACTACCTACGGCATGGCCGCGCGCGCGCCTGCGCTGGCCGGGCTGCATTTCCCGGCCATCATTCTGGATGAAGCCCAGGCCATTAAAAACGCAGGTTCCGCACGTTCCCGCGCCATCCGCTCCCTGCACGGGGAGAGGCGCGCCGCCCTGTCCGGCACGCCGGTGGAAAACAACCTGAATGAATTATGGAGCCTGATGGAATTCCTGAATCCGGGCCTGCTTGGCGGCAGAAAAAGCTTTGAAGCCTTCACCCGCTCCCTGGAACGAGGCTATGCCCCGCTGCGCCGCCTGGTGCGCCCTTTCATCCTGCGCAGGATGAAGACGGATCCAGCCCTGGTCCCCGACCTGCCGGACAAGACGGAAATACCCGCCTACTGCCCCCTCACGCCGGAACAGGCCGCCCTGTACCAGACGCAGATAGATACGCTGCACGCCATGCTGGACGAACCGGACCCGGCCGCCCGCCTCATGCTGATCCTGCCCGTCCTGGCGCGCCTCAAGCAAATCTGCAACCATCCGGCGCAGTTCCAGGGCACGGACGACTACGCCCCGGAACGCTCCGGAAAGTTCCTGCGTCTTCAGGAATTGTGCGCCTCCATCGCCGCCCGGCAGGAAAAAGCCATCCTCTTCACGCAGTTCCGTTCCATCATTCCCCATCTGCACGACTTGCTTTCCGGGGTCTTCGGCCGTTCCGGGCTTACCCTGCACGGAGGCACGCCCATTCCGGAACGCCAGGGCATCGTCACCGCCTTCCAGAAGGAATCCGGGCCTCCCTTCTGCATCCTGTCCCTGAAGGCCGCCGGGACCGGACTGACTCTGACCCAGGCCTCCCACGTCATCCATGTGGACCGCTGGTGGAACCCCGCCGTGGAAAACCAGGCGACGGACCGGGCCTACCGCATCGGCCAGCACCGGAACGTGCTGGTGCACCGCCTGATCTGCCGCGGCACCATTGAGGACCGCATTGACGCCATGCTGACGGAAAAGCGCCGCATGGCGGACGACCTGTTCTCCGGCGGTCCGGAACAGTGGCTCATGAACATGAGCGCAGAAGAACTTAAGGACGTTCTTTGCAAGAGCTGAACCAATTTCATCTCCTGAAGGAGCGGTTGATGAAAATCAATTCAACGGGGAGATGAGAAAGGGAACAGAAAAATGCATTAATACGCATTTTTTCCTCTCTGACGAGGGAAAGTCAGAAAATCCGGTTTTCTTGATGAGCCCTGTTTTTGGCATCCGGCCGCCCATGCCGGAGAATTTGCCGGAAATCATAAAAACAGGGGCGTACACCATCACGGCATTCCACCTGTTTGCGGCAGCCTTGGAACAATCCCATGACGAAATCTTTCACCGTGCATTCCGCGTCCATTGTGTCTCACCCATATTAGCCATGCAAAGTTGCACCGGGGAAACTGATTCGCGAGCTTCCAGGAATGCCTTATCTAACAGTAAAGCTTATAATTTATTTATTATGAATTAGAAAAATATTTTTACCACCCAATTCCTTTACGATGGAATAACGGCAAAACATCTACCGGGATTATCAATTTTCATTGACAATTTATCATTTCAATTTCATAGGTGATAATATGATGATGGTTCCAAAAATATTGTGCTGTTTTTCGCTTGTTTTGGGCATCCTCGTTGGAGCGGCACATGCCAAACAAGCAAAATGCGGCTATGAGCTCATAAATATTTCAGAGCCGACAGCAGAGCTGGTTGAACCGGTTAAGGGAAAATCAATGAAATTCAAGGTTCATGCGACTGCCATGGCAACTTACACTCACAAGGACGGCTCCACTGTTTCAGAGATCGTGAATCTGGATCAGGGTGCCACTGTTGTCGTGGATGTCTCGGAAGACCTGCCCTGGAATGAGAGAGCAAAAGAAAAGGCGATTCTTCTTTTACACCAAAAAGCCCTTTCCAGAAGAATGGAATTATGCAGAGACAACGGATGCAGCAAATAATGGCGGCAACACAATAACCATACATATTAACAATAACATAGGGCAATGAAGATGAAAATATTATTAAAAATAACCATTTTGACCATAGGATGCAGCGCCATGCTGGCCATCAACCCATCATTTGGAGCGGACGAAGCACAAAAACAGGCCGCCGGGGCCGTCCAGTTTCCTGCCGGTTCCTATAAAAATCCCGCCGTGCTTGATCTTAAAGGGGTCAAGGATTACAGCATGCTGGAATCGGCGCGAGATGAATACCTCAGAAAACATTACGACGGTTACCGTGTTCTGGGTGAAGGATTCACCATGATTGGAGGCCGCTACATCCTTACCGTCAGCTTGACGAATGATGAAGACGAAAACAAGGTAAACAATCTTAAGCTGGTCTATTTCGACATGACTGATGCGTATAAGAAATTAGGCAAATCAAAAGACAGGCAGACGCGCGAGAAAATAAAGGAATTGAAGAATAATCACCAACCCATGAGTGAAAAGGAACTCATGGAAAAACTGGAACGGGGGACGACGGAAAAAACCGGAAAATAAGATAAATGCCGTCTGGCCCCGGTTTTCATTTTAATCCCTCGCTATTTCCATAGTGAGGGATTTTTTACTGGAATGACTCCGCGCGCTGGCCTGTTAAATATAGAGCCTGTATTTTCTGATAAGCCGTAGTTTTTTTCAGGAATGCGACTCGCAGGCTTCATTTCCATGATGGCTGCGAGTCAAACACTGTACATCTGCTTTTCCAGCATCTTCTGCTATTTTCCTTCTCAGGAAACCACGGCCAGCGGCGCGGTGGTTTTCCAGTCTCCGCGGGTAAAGTCCGGGAACTCCACGGGCATGCCGCCCTGCGCGATGGAATGAGCCGTCAACGGCAGCAGGGAAGACCAGGCGGCTCCTTCGTAAACATTCTGGTCCATCGGCTCTCCGTTCCGGAGGCATTCCACGATGCGGGAAAGCATCACGAAGTCCATGCCGCCGTGGCCGCCCATTTTCGTAGCCAGATTCCCGATGCGTTTCCAGAGCGGATGGTCGTATTTCTCGTAAATGGCGGCCAGCTTCTCCCGGCCTTCAATCCATTCGTGATAGTTGCCGTTGCCCAGCTTTTCACCCGCCACCCGGGTCGGAAAGCCGGCCAGGGTTCCTTCGGTTCCCTGGATCAGGTTGGCGCGGGAATAGGGCCGGGGGGACGTTTCATCCAGTTGGACGACAATAGTGCGCCCCAGTTGCGTCTTGACGATGGCCGTGTTCATGTCCCCGCAGATGAAGGGGGTATTGTTCCAGCGGTGGTCCGCGGGAAGGTGTTTTTTGGCGTAGGCATTGCGCCCGAGCGCAGGGGAGGCGAACGCAGCCACCCGGCTGAAATGGTCTTCTCCGCGCGCCAGGTTCATGTACTGTGCCACGGGGCCCAGTCCATGGGTGGGGTACAGGTTTCCGTTGATCCGGGTATGGTATTCAGGCCGCCAGGCCCCTTCCCCGCGCGTGTCCCCCAACTGCGTCACCAGGCAGTGGATATATGCGGCCTCCCCGTGGAGCAGATCGCCGATGACCCCCTGCCGGACCATGTTCAGGAACATAAGCTCGTCCCGGCCGTAGTTGACGTTTTCCATCATCATGCAGTGCTTCCGGGTGGCCTCGCTGGTGTCCACCAGATTCCAGAGTTCTTCCAGGGAGACGGCCAGCGGAACTTCCACAAAGGCGTGCGCGCCGTGCTTCATGCTGTCGCAGGCGATTCCGGCATGGGTACTCCAGTCCGTGCTGATGATGACAGCGTCCGGTTTCAGCTCCTTCAGCATGGTCAGGTATTCCGTGTCCCCGCCGGAATAACTCAGCGGGCTTTTCCCCATCTTGGAAAGCACGCGGTCCACGCCGCGCTTGGCCAGGTCTTCCTTCAAATCACATACGCCCACGATTTCCACCCCGTCCATCACGCACATTTGAGCCAGATGGGAAAAGCCGCGGCCGCCCACGCCGATGAAGGCAAGCCTGATGCGGGCCAGCCCGGGAGCCTTGAAGCCCCCCATGTACATGGAGCCGGAAGGCCGCGGAGACGCCTGGGCGCCGGATTTCCAGAGGCTGTCCCCGGCAGGGATTTCCAGGGCCTGCCCGGGGAGAACGTTTCCGGCGGCAGCCGCTCCGGCCGCGAGCCCCAGGGATTTGAGAAATTGTCTGCGTGATGAAAAAATAGACATGATTTGAAAGTATGGCTTCAAGGAAGATTACGCCTCCCGTGCCGCGGATTTATCATCATTCCCGTCCCGGAGGAAAAAAGCTCCGGATGGCTGATTTTAAGGTTTGCAAAATCCGGCGGAACTTCCACTATGAGATAAACTTCTGCCTCTAACCACCTTCAATTTATGCGTTACCTTCTTCTTATCCTGTTGCTCGCCGGCGGCTATTACGGCTGGGATTATTACCAAACCGGCCTCGTGCCCAGGCATGAAGCCATCAAAGCCATGGAGCAGGAGCCTTATCCGGAGCTGGATGCGGCCCAGGCCCGTTTTGACGAGGCGGCGGAACTTCACGAACAGCAGGCGGCACGCCTCCAGGCGGCCATCCAGAGGAAGGAAGAGGCCATCCGCAAGTATTGGGATGCCCAGATGGAGAAGATCGACCAGGCAAACGCCGGGAAAAAGTCCGTGCCCGCCGTGAAGGGAAGGCCCAATGCCCGGAGCGCGGAAGCCCGGATAGCCAATCTCCTGGAACAATATGACCGCCGCGTCGCGGACGTGGAGGAGCTCAAAGGCAAGCGGGACACCACCAGGCAGCAGTTGGACAACGCCCGGAACCGGCTCCAGGAACAAATACGCCAGGTGGAAACCCGGCTGGACATCAACCGCATCCAGCGCGCGGAGGCGTCCAATACGAAGAGCAAGGATTTCAAGGTGACGGAGAGCCGGGCGGACCTGCTCAAGCTCCAGGCCAGCCTGCCGCAGGAGCTGGACCGCATCACCCGCAAGGGAGAAGCCATGCTGAGTGACCAGACGGCGGCCTACGAAAAGGCCAAAAGGGAGCTGGCCCTGTTCCAGAACAAGGTGGACAGACAGATCGCCAGTCTCCGGGATTCCATGAACTCCCCCCTGGCGGAAGAGTATGATGAGACGGAAATCCTTTCGGAAGACCCCGAGTTCCGCACCATGATCTCCCCTTACGACCAGGCCGTCAGCCATGAGGAAACGCTTGTCATGCGGACGGAGGCGGACGTGGAGGAGCAGGCCAAGGTCCTGCACGGGCTGCAGCGCATCAGGGACGGGAAAATTGAAGGGGAGCGCAGCCAGCTCAGGCAGGAGGAAGAGATTTTCTTCACGGCCGCCGCCGTCATCGGCGTGGTTCTGCTGATCTCCATTTTGCTCTCCTTTACCAGAAGGAGATGATGCCTTTGAAGGTTGACACTGCACCGCAAACCTAGTTTACTGTCTGGGCCGCCGGGAACCCCGTGGAGGCACGACTGGCAAACCCCGCCAGGACCGAGAGGTAGCAACGGTAGCTTGTTCGTGTTTGCCGCGTCCGTTCCCGGCGGTATTTTATTGACGCCCCCTCCCATACCGGGATTGAACGGGAGCCTTCCCGTGGTAGAATACCGCCCATGAACGTGTCCGCCGCCCTTGACTGGCTTTTTTCCACCCAATTCTTCGGGATCAAGCTGGGGCTTGACAATACCGGGAAGCTGCTGGCGGCAGCCGATGCGGACCGGACGGATGCCACAGTGGTCCACGTGGCTGGCACCAACGGGAAAGGCTCCACCTGCGCCATGATTGAGGCCCTGGCCAGGGCACAGGGGTATGTGACCGGCCTGTTCACCTCCCCCCATCTGGTGGAGTTTTCCGAACGCATCCGCGTGAACGGGAATATGATTCCCCCGGAGGCGCTGGCGGAAGAAATCTTCTTCCTGAAACAACTGGCGGAAGGCTGGGAACAGCCGCCCACCTTTTTTGAGCTGGCGCTTGCCGTCGCCCTGCGCCACTTCCGCAAAAGCGGCGTGAACTTCATCATTCTGGAAACGGGCCTGGGCGGCAGGCTGGACGCCACCAACGCCGTGCCCAAGGACATCGCCGTGCTGGCCCCCATCGGCCTGGACCACCAGCAGTACCTGGGAGACACCCTGGAAGAGATCGCCGCGGAAAAGGCGGCCATCATCTCCCCCGGCAAACCGGCCGTGACCGCCGTGCAGAGCCCGGAAGCCATGGCCGTCATTGAACGGACGGCACGGGACCGCCGTTCCCCCCTTACGGTCGCCCGGGCGGACGGGGAAACGCCCCGGCCATCCCTGTCCGGAGCCCATCAGCGGGAAAATGCCGCCCTGGCGCTGGAAACCATGAGGCAGCTCCACGCCCTCCCCTCCCCTTCCGCAGCCGCCGCTGCCCTGGCAAAGGTGCAGTGGCCCGGAAGGTTTGAACGCCTTGAAACGCCACCGCTGGTGCTGGACGGCGCCCATAACGAACATGCGGCGCGCGTGCTCGCGGCCACATGGAAGGAGGAATTCCCCGGGCGGAAGGCGGCTCTGGTTTTTGCCGCATCCGCAGACAAGCACATCCGGGAGATGATCCCCGTTTTGCGGGAAATCACCGGAGAATGGCACCTGGTTCCCTGCACTTCCCCCCGCATCATGCCGGCGGAAGAATTGGCCGTCCTGCTGGCCGGACTGGAAACCGGCCCCGTCTTTATCCATTCCACCCTTCCGGACGGGCTGCATGCGGCCCTGGCCTCCCCGCTTCCGGCTCTGGCGGCAGGCTCCCTGTTCCTTCTGGGGGATTTGAAAGCGTTGCTCCGCCATGCGGAAAAACGCAGCACCGCCCAGTAACCCCTCCATCCTTTTTGTTTTTCCCCGTGATTTCCGACGACATGACCCTTTCCTCTCTCCGGCCCGGAGACCTGCGCCCCGAATTGCTGGCTCCCGCCGGGGACATGGACTGCGCCCGCGCCGCCGTAACCAATGGCGCAGACGCCATTTATTTTGGCCTGGACCGTTTCAACGCCCGCTTGCGCGCGAATAATTTTACGCTGGATTCCCTGCCGGAACTGATGCGCTTCCTCCACGCGCACGGCGTGAGGGGGTACGTGACGATGAACACGCTCCTTTTCACCTCCGAGCTGGCGGACGCCCTCACCTACCTGGGCCATTTGAATGCCGCCGGCGTGGACGGCGTGATCGTGCAGGATATCGGGCTTGCCCGCTGCCTGACAGAGTGGGGAAGGCAGGATCCCGCCATGAAGCTGGAGCTGCACGCCTCCACCCAGATGACGCTTTCCTCCCCGGACGGCCTGGAATTCGCCGCCGGTTTCCTGGACCTGAAGCAGGCCGTGCTGGCGCGGGAATTGAGCCTGGAGGAAATCGGGCAATGCATACGCCATACGGATATTCCCCTGGAGGTGTTTGTGCACGGGGCGCTCTGCGTGGCTTACTCCGGCCAGTGCCTCACGTCGGAAAGCCTGGGCCAGCGCAGCGCCAACCGCGGAGAATGCGCGCAGGCCTGCCGCCTGCCCTATACCCTGGTCGTGGACGGCAAGGCCGTTCCGCTGGGAGAAAGGCGCTATCTGCTCAGCCCGCAGGATCTGTGCGCCCTTGACCGCATTCCGGACCTGGTCCGCATGGGCGTGAAGAGCTACAAGATAGAGGGGCGGCTGAAAAGCCCGGAATACGTTGCGGCGGTAACGGCGGCCTACAGAAAGGCCCTGGACGCCGCCTGCGCCGGAATACCCGTGGATGAATTGGTGACCGCACGCGACCGTTATGCACTGCAAATGGTATTTTCACGCGGCTTTTCCACCGGCTGGCTGGACGGCACGGACCACCCGCGCCTGACCCACGGCCGCCACGGCAAGAAGCGCGGCGCCTATGCAGGCACCATTGTGGACAGCAGCCAGGGCTGGCTGGACATCAGGCCGGAAGGGAACGTTCCGCTCGCTCCCGGCGACGGCTTCGTCATTGACGCCGGGGAGGACCGCAATGAAGAACAGGGCGGCCGCATCTGGAAAGTGCAGAGAAACCGCCTTTTCTTCCACGGAAAAGCCTCCGGCATTGACTGGAGCAAGGTCAGGCCGGGGCAGAAGCTCTGGAAAACGGATGATCCGGCCCTGAACGCCGAGCTGAAAAAAATGCGGGAGCACCTGCCGGAGGCCGTCCTTCCCCTCCATTTGGCATGCACCGGATCCGCCGGGGAGCCTCTGACGGTTTCCTGCCCGGAATACGGGTGTTCCGTGCAGTCCACACAGCCCCTGCAAACGGCGGAAAAACGCCCGCTGACTCCTGAAGTTCTGGAACAGCAGCTCGGCAGGCTGGGAGGAACGGGGTTCCGCCTGGCTTCCTGCGAATGCCGCCTGCCGGAGGGCCTGATGCTCCCGCTCAGCATCCTCAACCAGACAAGGCGCGCCCTCGTGGAACAAATTCAAACGGTCCGGCAGGAGAGGGAAGCCTCCGTTCCCACCCGTCTTCCGGAACCTTTCGTCCTTCCCGCGCTTCCGGCGGGTGCGGCAACTCCGGACGCGCCGCCGCACCTGTCCGTGCTGTGCCGCAGGCCGGAACAGATACCTTCCGTTCTGGATGCCGGGGCGGACGCCGTCTATCTGGATTTTGAAGACCTCCGGGACTATGCGGCGGGAGTGGAAGCGGTCCGGCGGCACACGAAAAGCATCCCCGTCTTTCTGGCGACGCCCCGCATCCAGAAGCCGTCGGAAACCGGTTACTTCAAGCTCATGGAACGGGCGGAGCCGGACGGCGTCCTCATCCGCAACCTGGGCGCGGCGCAGTACTTCCGCCATTCCCCCCTGCACCGCATCGGGGATTTTTCCCTGAATGTCGCCAATCCGTACAGCGCGGCCATCCTGAAGGAACAGGGGAACCTGGATTATCTCACCATTTCCTATGACCTGAACGCCGGACAGGTGGAGGACCTGCTCCGCGCCGCGCCGCCGGAATGGTTTGAACTGACTCTGCACCAGCACATGCCCATGTTCCACATGGAGCACTGCGTGTTCTGCACCTTCCTGTCGGACGGCTCCAGCTATAAGAACTGCGGCCGCCCCTGTGAACGGTACCACGTGCAGCTGCGGGACCGCGTGGGGCAGCTCCATCCCCTGCTGGCGGACGCCGGGTGCCGGAACACCCTGTTCAACGGCCGCGCGCAGACGGGAGCCGGCTTTTTCCGGGGTTTCCGCCATCAGGGCCTTTCCCGCTTCCGCGTGGAACTGCTGGACGATTCTCCGGAAAAAGCACGCCTTCTGGTATCCCGCTACCGGGAATTGCTGGACGGCTCCTGCACTGCGGCCCGGCTCATCCGGGAACTGGACGTCGCGGAACAGCTCGGCACCACGGAAGGCACGCTCCGGCCCAGATAACGCAAGCCCGGGCCTGGCAAGGAGAAAGGCGGACAAAGAATGCACCGCCCGCGCCTTGAAGCGGCGCAAAAACCGCCTTATGATGGCATCAATGGGAATGGAAGACTCCTTTCCCGGAACTTCCGCAAGATGAATAATTCCCTTAAAGACCGCCTGGTCCGTCACATGGAAGACGGACATTACGAACCCCAGAGCAAATCAGAACTGGCCCGCGCCCTGAACGTGGATTCCCGGCAGAAGCAGGACTTCCGCGCCATTGTGGACCAGCTGGAGGAGGAAGGCAGGCTCGTGCGGCTGCAAAAGGGGAGATACGCCCTGAAACGGGAACGCCGGAACCTGGTGCACGGCATGATCCGCATCCTGCGCTCCGGCAAGATTCTTTTTCTCCCCAAAAAGGGGGATCCCGCCGCGGCGGACCTGGGGTGGGATCTGGAGGCCATTCCGGAGCTGGAGCTCAAGCCCAACCACCTGGGAACCGCCCTGGACGGGGACCGCGTGGCCGTGCGCGTGGAACGCAAGGCGGCCAAGGGCCGGAGAAACGTCCGCAGGGACCGCTTTTCTTCTCCGGATACCGGCATGAAAGCCCGCGTGGAGGAAGTGACGGAACGCGCGCGCTCCCGCTGGCTGGGCGTTTTCCGCGCCGGAAAGAACAAGCTGGGCCGCGTGCTCGGGGACGGCGTAGGCTCTCCGGAATACATTGAACTGGTGGAAAAACCCGCCATGGAGGTGCTTCCCGGCCAACTGGTTTCCGTGGAACCCGTGTCCCGCGGGGAAGAAAAGAAGGCCCCGCGCGGGAAAATCGTGGAGGTGCTCGGCTACCCGGACGATCCCCACGTGGACATGGAAGCCGTCATCAGAAAGTATGACCTGCCCGTGGAATTCCCCGCCTCCGTGCTTCAGGAGGTGGAATCTTTCCGGAAAAACCCTTCTTCCGCGGAACTGGGCCGCCGGGAGGACTGGACGGACCGCACCGTCATCACCATTGACCCGGCAAGCGCCAGGGATTTTGACGACGCCATCTCCATCACGGCCACTCCGTCCGGCTGGACGCTGGCCGTCCACATCGCGGATGTCTCCCATTTTGTGAAGCCCGGCGGCGCGCTGGATGAGGAAGCCCTGCGCCGCGGCAACTCCACCTACCTGCCGGACCGCGTCCTTCCGATGCTGCCTCCCCGCCTTTCCGATGATTTGTGCAGCCTGCGGCCGGACGTCGTGCGCCTGACGAAGGTATGCGAAATGAAGTTTGATAAAAAGGGGAAGATGCTCCACGCCCGCTTCGCGGACGCCTTCATCCGCAGCAAGGCGCGCCTGACCTACCAGGAGGCCTTCACCATGCTGAAAGGGCATGACAAGGGGGAAGTTCCCTCCATGGTCCGTGAAGCCTGGAAGCTGGCCTCCATCCTGCGCCGCAACCGCTACGCCAAGGGAGCCCTGGACCTGGACTTCCCGGAAGTGCGCGCCGTCATGGACAAGGACGGCCGCGTGACGGACATCATCACGGAAGAGTACGATGAGAGCCACCAGCTCATTGAGGAGTGCATGCTGGCCGCCAACGAGGCCGTGGCCCTGACGCTGAAAAACAGGAACCGCCCCACCATCTACCGTGTCCATGAAGAACCGGATTCCGCCAAGCTCTTTGAATTCGGCCAGTTGTGCAAACTGTACGGGCACCCCGTCCACGACATCGGCCAGCGCCAGTACCTTAATGAGCTGATGAAGTCCATCAAGGGTTCCCCGGACGAGCAATTGCTCAAGCTGGCGCTCCTGAAAAGCCTGATGCGGGCCAGGTACGATACGGAGCCCCTGGGCCATTACGGCCTGGCCACCGCCAATTACTGCCACTTCACCAGCCCCATCCGCCGTTACGCGGACCTGGTGGTTCACCGCTCCCTGAATCCCCTGCTGGCCAATCCCCCCAAGGGGGCCAAAGGCGCCGGCAGCGTAGGCAGGCTGGAGGAGGACGCGGAACACATTTCAGAGACGGAGCGCACTTCCGCCAGTGCGGAAAAGGACGCCAACCGGATGAAGCTTTTCGAATGGCTGGAAGGCCAGTGCTATGCGGACCATCCGGAAGTGCACGAGGCCCTGATTACGGAAACGCGCCACTTCGGCGTGCTGCTGGAAATCCCGCGCCTCCAGATCAAGGGGCTGATCAAGCCGGACAAGCTTCCCGGCGGCCGCTGGGTGTACGAGGCATTCGCCAACCGCTGGAAGAGCGACCACGGCTCCGTGCTGTGCGCAGGGCTGCGCATTCCCGTCATTCCCGTGAAAGTGGACCGGGAACAGCAGTGGGCGGATTTTACCATCGCCTCACGGGAGGAACGGCGGCAGCCGGAAAAGACAGCCTCCCCAGGCAGAAAGGAGAAGCGCACGCCCGGCCGCAGGCGGCGGAACCGCTGACGGCACACGCCCGCAGGCGGAAACGGCCACATGCGGGCGTTAAATCCGGTTCTCCTTGCAGCAGAATTAAATCTGTATTTTTTCACCAAAATTTTCTTGAAGCAAATTGTACTTTTCATGTATAAAATGGTTGCTGTTTACTTGTGAACCCGACCCCACGCCTATGAACTCAGGACGTTGAACCCGTAAGTAAGCACCATATGAATGCTGAATGCCAAGGTCCGCTCCCGGGTCTGGAGCGGACCTTTTTCCCGGAAGCCTGTCATGGCGGAAACGGGAAGGGGAAATGAGTGTGTCCAACCTGCATGACAGCAATTCAGCATATCCCCGAACGGGCGCCTTTCAATTACGCTGACCTGATTGAATACCGCGAAGGGCAAATCACCAGCCTGGCCCTTGTGCGTTCCAAAGGCGTCAACATGACCATCCTGGCTTTTGACGACGAGCAGCTCCTCCCCACCCACCAGACGCCCGGCCCCGCCCTGGTGCAGATTCTGGACGGGACGGCGTATTTTACCGTGGGCAATGAAGAGGTCAACCTTCCGCAGGGCAAGACTCTCCTGATTCCCGCCGGAGTGCCTCATTCCGTCATTGCGCAGGAACGGTTCAAGATGCTGGTCACCTCCATCCTGCCGCTGGACTGAGCGGAACGCTTTTTCCACGTGCGCACGGGAGGAAAACTCCCGGCTTCTTGTTACAGTTCCCTGACGGTAATTGACGAACGCTGCTCCAGGTTCAGCTCCGGATGGCGCACGGTAATGACGTGCGCTCCCGGTTCCAGCAGCACGGAAGCCTCTTCTCCATACTGCACGACGGTCAGGGTGGGGGATGACCACACCGCCCCCGCCGGCAGGTTGGAGCGCAGTTTGAGCCTGCGTCCCCCGCCGGGCAGTTCCGGATCCAGCGCCAGGCGCGAGCCGTCTGCCGGAACCAGGATGCGGGGAGCCTCCCCGGACCACGCCCGCGGAAGCAGGCAGAAGGTATTCCCCACCGTGCAGGAAGGACTGGTAAACCACTCCGTATAACGGCTGTCCAGATATGCCCGTCCCACGGCATCGTAATCCGCCGGGGAGGCCGGCTGCGGCATCGTTTCCGGGGAAGCCCATTCCTCCCGGACATGGGCTTGCGGCAGATCCAGCCCCTCCGCCCTCTTTCCGGTGCGGGAATCAATGCGGATGCGCACCATGCCGGGAGGGGGACCGGGGAAGGAAGGGGCAAGATTGCGGTGAGCCAGCCTCATGACCCCGGCAAAAATGGGGGCCGCTCCATCCATGCCCCCCACCTGCTTCATGGGGGAGGCGTCAAAATTGCCCACCCAGACGCCAACCGTGATTTCACGGGTGAAGCCCACGCACCAGTTGTCGCGGAAATCGGAGGAAGTGCCCGTCTTGCACGCATACCGGAAGGGAAGGTTCATCAGCTCCCGGTCATGGAACGCCGCCATCCGGGCTTCCCGGTCCGCCAGAATGTCCGCCGCCATGAAGCAGGCTTCCGCAGGCAGTACGGGCCGTTCCGGAACGGAAGCGCCCTGCTCCAGCTTCAGGGGGAGGAAGGAGCCTCCGCGCGCCAGGCACGCATAAGCCCCGGTCAAATCCCGCAAGGTCACCTCCGCATTGCCGATGGCGAGGCCCAGGCCGTAATGCGCGGCGTCTCCCTGGATGCCCCGGATACCCAGGTTTTCCAGCAGTTTCAGTAGCCGTGACGGGCCGCCGAAGGTATCCAGAGCCCTCATGGCCGGGATATTCTGGGAACAGGCCAGGGCCTGCCTGACGGAAACGGGACCCATGTAGGCCCTGTTGTAATTCTGCGGCGCTTCCAGCCCGTGCGCGCTCCGGTACGTGGTGGGAACGTCCGGAAGAACGGTTCCCGGATAGGCCCCCAGGACAAATGCCTGGGCGTACACGAAAGGCTTCAGGGCGGAACCGGGGGAGCGCGGCAGGGAAGTCCCGTCCATCAGCCCCCCCGCCGGATGCTTCCGGTTCGCGGAACCGACCAGGCAAAGAATATTCCCCGTGGCGTTTTCCGCCACAACTACGGCGGCCTGTGTCACATGATGGCCTTTCAAGCGTTCCAGCTCCCTCCTCACGATTTCCAGCGCGCCGCGCTGCAGGGAGGCGTCCAGCGTCGTGCGCACCTCCCCCGTCCGTCCTGCGTGCATCAGGGCGGCTGTTACATGGGGAGCCGCCGGCTGCCGCCCTTCTTCCATTCCGGCGCTGAACAGGGGTTCCTGCAAGGCCCTGTTCACCATGTCCGCCGGGAACATGCCTTCCTCCTCCAGACGCCGCAGAACGCGGTTCCGCCGTTCCAGCGCACGTTCCGGATGCCGGAGGGGGTTCAAGAAGGACGGCCCCTGCGGCAACCCCGCCAGCAGGGCGCATTCCGCCAGGGACAGGCGGGCCATCTCCCGGCCAAAGTAGAAACGCGCCGCCGCGGCGGGCCCCCGGCGCAGATTGCCGTAATCCAGGCGGTTGAAATAGGACTCCAGAATTTCCTCCTTGCTCATGCTCATCTCCATGCGCCGGGCCTGGAAAAACTCCCGGGCCTTGGTCCACAGGTTCCTGCGTGCGGGAGGATTGGCATTCTTGGCGAGCTGCTGGGTGATGGTGGACGCTCCGGACACAACCTCCCCGCCTGCGGCATTCGCCGCCGCGGCGCGGGCCAGAGCCAGGAAATCCGCCCCTCCGTGGCTGAAAAAGCGTTTGTCTTCCGCCGCCAGCGTAGCCTTAAGAAGCATGTCCGGAACCTCCCGGAGCCGGACAGGCTCCGTGTGGTAATAATCCGGTCCCGGCAATGTGGCGATTCTGCCGCCGTCCCTGTCCAGGACCATGGCGCCCCGCTCTTCCGGATGGAGCAGCCCTTCCGGCAGGGGAACCAGCCAGGGCACGGCATACCATGCAAGCAGCCACGCGGCGGCCAGCCCTCCGGCAATCCAAAGAAGGGTTTTCCGTTGAAGGAGCTTTTTGAAAACCGCCCTGTTCATAGATCTGCGCCGCATCATGAAAACACTGCACTTACTTCCCCGCGGAGACGGTCAGTTTCTGGGGAATGCTCAATCCGTAGGTTTCCGGCTTGTACATCAGCTCCGCCTTGGCGGACGGGGCGATAACGGAGCCGGACTTGGTCACCCGCGCCAGGTAGCGCGCCGTAAAGCGGCCTCCCGACCAGGAATCGGCGAAAAAGCGCACCCGGTCCTTCAGGAATTCACGGTGGGAGACCCACCCGCTCCAGTAGAACCAGCGGTTTCCTGCGTCCGCCGTCTCGCTCTCCCGGCCTCCCGGTATCTGGGAAAGCAGCGCCGGATTGACGGCCTCAAAAGCGGAGGGCAGGTAATCCTCCATCACCACATACGTCAGCGGGTCAGCGGACTTGTCCACGTGCAGCGTAATCCTCACCAGGTCCCCCACGGCAAACTCCGCCGCAGGCGTCCAGGTTCCTTCCGGAGAAAGCCTTTCATAAACGCGGGAAACGGCAAAGCCCCTGTTGACGGCGGCTCCGTCCTGCTGCGTTTTGCTGCGTCCGCGGGCCTCCGCCATGCCGTATACCCGGGTTCCCGCTTCCGGAAGGCTGAGCACGGCCTTCTCCCCAACCGCGGTCAGGAACCGGGACGGGGAAGACACGGAGCATATCCCGTCAAACGTCCGGCCGCCGCGGTCCACGCGGAAGGCGGCGGAAAGGGGCGCCTCCTGCAATCCTTCCAGGTATTCCCCCAGCAGAATCACATCCCAGCCGGAAGTCCAGGTGGAATAGGGGGCCCTTCCTCCGAAAGAGCCGGACATCCTGTCCACGATCAGGCGTTCCAGCCTTTCCCGGACAGCCCGGTCACCGGGGGCCTGCGCCATCTCCGCCAGCGCCAGCAGAAGACGGCAGCGGGGCTGTTTCATTTCCTCCCCGGAAACATTCATCAGGCTCCGGGCCTGCTCCTTTGCCTCCGCACGGGAAGAGAGGGCCGCCGCCAGGGCCAGGTACAGGCGGTCTTCCGCCCTCAATTCAGCGGCATGGTCCAGCAGGCGGTTGAGCAGGGACGCGGGCATGAGCCCCGCTCTGGCCAGCACCCATGCCCCCAGGAGCCCCTCCCGCGGGCGGGCGGACAGGGAACGCCCCAGATAGGTGTACAGCTTGTTGAGGCCCTGTTCCGGAATGTAAACCCCCTGCTCCCGCGCCAGGGTCAGCACCAGAGCGGCATACGCGCAGTACTCGCTCACCTCCGTGCCACCCTGCCAGTAGGACAGGCCGCCGGAAGAAAGCTGGTTTTTCATGATTTTGTAAACGCCGCTCCGGAGGGCCCTGGAACGGTCCTCCGGCGATTTTCCCTTGAAACCGGGGAGATATTTGGCCAGGAGCGGTTCATAAATCCAGGGCAGCGTGGAGGAGGAAAGCTGTTCCAGGCATCCGTACGGATAACGCAGCAGGTAATTCACGCTGCCGTCCGCATACAGCAGGGGGGACGTGCCCAGCGTCACCCGGATGGGGGTGCCTTTCAGGAAGGGAGTCGCCAGCAACCCCGGCAGATCCAGCGTCCGGCCGGAGGAAAGCGAGAAGCAGCGCAGCTCCCTCAGCTCCGGGAAGGGAGGCACCACCTCAAACGTGTGCTCCACGGAATCCTTCAGCAAGGAATAAACGCCGGAGGAATAAGGCGTGCCGCTGCCGTCTGCGGCGCGGATTTCCCAGGTCAGCCGGGCTTCCCCCGGCTGCGTGAATTTTACGTTGAACACCAGCGTTTTCGGCTGGTTCCCGTTCAAAGTCAGCGTCTGGACGGGCTGGGGCACGGAAGCCGCAGCGGTCCCGGATTTCAGCGTGACCACCCACGGGCCCTTCCTGTCACCCGTCTGGCTGACCGTCACCGGAATGTCCAGGGAATCACCCTCCGTTGCGGTAAAGGGGGGAGCGGGTTCCAGCATCACGGGCTTGTTTACCACATAGGCGCTTTCCCCGGTTCCGAAATCGGCAGCTCCCGCCAGGGCGACCGCCATCACCCGGTAGCGGGTCAGCGTATCCGGATTCCTGTACTCGGCCTTGAAACGGCCCTCCCCGTCCGTACGGAGGGAGGCCAGCCACACGGCGCACGGGTTGAAATTCTTCCTTAAATCCAGGTTCTCCGGCGCTTTGCGGGAGCCGTCCGAGGAATCTCCGCCGCCGATGAAAACTCCTTTGTTGTCCGTGGAGCGGCCACCCCAGTCTTCATCCAGAATTTGTTCCAGCGTCGTCCACGTGCCCACGGACAGGGGGCGGTCCGCATAGAAGTACCGGATGGGACGGGGAGTCTGGTACCCGATGACCTGTAAGGTGCCTTCATCCTCCGCAAACAGGCATACCTCCGCATTCCGCACCGGCCTGCCGGAATAATCCGTCACCACGCCGCTGACCACGGCGGGGGAACCGGGCCGGGACATCCCGGCGGGGGGAAACACCTTTACATTCAGGGTATGCTGGACAGGCTGAACCTTCAGCGCGGCATATCCCAGCTTCAACTGGGGATTGCGGACCTTGCGGCTGCTCAGGTCCGCCCCCTTCACCAGGAAAACGGAAACATAGACATTCGGCGCGTCCGCCTCTTCCAGAGGCACCTCAATCACGGGATTGTCCAGCGTCAGCTTTCTGGCAAAACTCCGAAGCACCTTTTCCCGCTCCACTGTCACCATCACCTCCCCCTCAATGGGCGTCTGGATCAAGAGACGGGCCGTCTCTCCCGGCTTGTACAACTGCTTGTCAGGGATGATCTTCACCTTCAGGCCGTCATGGTACTCCCACGGGGAAACGTCGCTGCCGTAAACCCAGTACTTTACGGCAGTGCGGAATTCCCGTCCTTCCGCGTCCCTGCCGGAAAAAGCCACCTCGTAAATACCGTCCTGCGGGGTGGGAACGGAGACGGCTTTTCCTCCCGTACGGACATCCGCGGAATCCGCCGGGGCAAGCGTCAGGGCCTTTTCCAGCACCGTGCTCCTTACCTCGTCATTGCGCACGGTGGTGGCATCTCCGCTCTCGTAGCGCGCGGGACGGAAAGCGGTGCGCGTCACGGTCATGTTGAGATCAAGGCCGCTGCCCGCATAGGGCTTGCCGTCCAGCCCCAGGGCAATCAGGCGCAAATCCAGGGGCGTTCCCTGGCGGCAGATGGAAGAACTGTTCTTCACGCCCACAAACACGGAAGCCGGATTCCAGACGGCGCCTCGGGAAACCTTGACCAACTGCTCATTCCCGTTTACCACGGAAGCCTGGAGGGACAGCCTCCTGACCCGCGGGAAGGACTGCCCGTCCAGGGAGAACTCCACGGTATTCCTGCCTTCCCCGTCCAGCACGGAGGACTGCTGCTTCATGTGGGAGGAGGAACGGCTGCTGGAATAACCGTAATAGGCCTCCCAGTAGCCCCCATCGTCATCACGGTAATCCCCGAAACGGTAATCCTTGTATCCGGCAGGATAAAAGTTGGAGGAAGTACTGCGCAGGGACCAGTTCACCTTGCCGCCTGAAACAGGCGTGCCGGTAAAATTCGTGGCCTTCACATCCGCCTTCAGGAGATGAGCGCCGGGCTTCAATTCATGAATCTTCTCCTCCACTTCAAACTCGTTCCGCTTGAACTCGGCTACTTCCACCTCATACCGGAACTCCCGGTTATTCTTGTCAAACTCCTTCCGGTAATACTTCTTGTAATCGTATTCGTCGGAGGAATCATCCTCTGCCCCTTCTTTTTCCTCTTCCGCGGAATCCCCTTTCAGCCGCAGGCTGGCAAGGACGCTGTAAGTTCCCGTCTCTTCCCCGGGAAACGTGAAATCCAGGTCAAAGGTTCCCGCATCGGACAACTTCACCTGCTTGACGGCTACTTCCCGGTCCCGTCCGTCCCTGACCGTCAGCTTGACCTCCTCCACGGGAGCGAGGCCCAGCCTGTTGTCCAGCAGGGAGCGCACGATTCCCTTCAAATGCATGGTCTCCGCCGGGCGGTACAGGTTCCTGTCCGAAAACATGAACACCCTCGTTTCCGCGGTAGTGGCGGGATTCAGCCCCAGGGCTTCCCATTCGTAGGGCAGCGTCTTCACGCCAAAGGACCACATCCTCACCTGCCCCGGCCAATCCTCCAGGGGGCTCAGGTAACTGTCCACCCCGGACAGGACGCGAACATAGGCGGCCTTTCCGTTCATCCCGGCCATGGGCAAAATCACGGAACCGTGCTCCACGGGAACGGAAGCCAGAACGGAGCCGTTCGCATCCAGCAATTGGACCTGCGCTTTTTCCACCGCTTTTCCGGTGGAAAGGGAATACACGTAAGCAAACATGGTATCCGCCGTCTTTTTATGCAGAACGCCCAAATCCGTCACCTGCACGACGGCCTGCGCGGCGTAGGATGCCTCCTTTCCGTCGAACTTCCTTCTGCCTCCGTTTTCCGACGGCACGCCAAACAGCCTGTACGCCTCCAGCACCGGATCACTGACACGGCCTTCCACCTCAATGAAATACATGCCTGGCTCCACGGCTCCGCCAAACAGGCCGTCCAGGCTGATGGCCGCTTCCGTTTTGCCGCGCACGTCCAGTATCAGCGCGCCCGTCTTATCCGCCGCAAGAAGCTCCGCAGGCAGAAAATGCCTTTGGTCGCGGTCCGTCACGGTACGGGAAAGGGGCGCGGACTGGTCCCGTTCATAAATCTTCCGGTAGGCCGCCAGCGTCTGGTGCCGGTGGCCGTCCCTGATCCGGTAGCCGCGCACCGTCAAATCCTTCAAATTGCTCACGGAAGCTTTCAACTTGCGGGATCCGGCGTACATGACGCCGTTGTTGCCCGCATCCAGATACAGGCACGGATCCTCCGGCTCCACTTCCACGGAACCTTCCGCATTCTTTCGCGCCAATTCCTGATCATCCACGGACCGGACGCCCTTCAGCCTCCATTGCAGTTTAAAAACGGCCTCGTCTGCGCTCACCAGAAAAGGCAGGGACGTATACCACTGGGGCCGGGCATGCTTCATCTCCGCCAGCCGTTCCCTGTCCAGGCGGATTGCTATTTTCCCGGCCGTCTCCGCATCCTCTCCGTCAAGGGATGTGGTAAAGCCTCCCTCCTGATCACCGTAAGCCATCGGCTTCCCGCCGCCCTCCACGAAAAACTCCACATGGTCCCGGCAGAACCGTTCCAAATCCTCAATCAGGACAGGGAGAGTCCATTCCAGAGTAAACCGGCCTCCGTTCCCGGAAAACGCATGGTAATAACCGGAGGCGGAAAAACGGGGCACGGCCCCCAGTTTGATTTCTTCCCATCCGGTTTTCTGCCCTCCTCCCCGGGAGGACAGGAAGGAAGCGTCCAAACTGACCAGGCAATAATTCCTGCCATACCGGAACATTCCTTCCGGCTGAATGACATACACGCCGGGAACAACCATGCCGTCCGGACGGCCTCTGAACCTTCCCTCCCCTGCAATATTTCTCACACGGTAGGATTTGGCGTCTCTCACCTCCTTCAACGTCGCAGGCCTTAGCCGGAACCCCGCATCGTACCCCGCGGCTCCCGCCTTGAGCTGCTTCATAAAATCTGCGGACCTCAACTGCTCTTCATCTGAAACGCCGGCAAAACGGAGGTTCTTTTCCAATGCCTCCTTCCATGAGCAATAACCGGGAAGCATCAGGAACCCCTTGCCGTCGCGATACAAGCCATTCGCAGGATTGCCCCTGTCCAGAACTGCGTCGGGAATCACCAGGAAAAAACTCTCCCACGGGTAAACTTCACTGCCCTGCCAGCCCCTGTCCATGGAAGACAGGAAGAAATTCCAGGTCGTGCGCCCCGTCAGACGCAGCGGAACGGACGGCACCAGGGAACCGTCCAGAAAACGGACATTCTCCGCCGGTTTCCATAGATAGGTGGACCGGAAGGGAACCTCCTCCAGCGGAACGCACTCCAGCACGTTGGGAGTAATCCATTTGGAAGAAAACTTCAAGGAAGGAGGAACGAACATCAGCTTCGCGCCTTCCGGCATGGCCGTCCCGGCGCCGTTGCCCAGCGCCAGTTCCACCGGTTTCTTCTCCGGGGAAAAGGACATCAGTTCCGGGTCCGCCGGTTTTCCCACCTCGGAAGCGGGCACCACGGCCTTGTCAAACACCAGTTGAAACGGCTTCCCTTTTTCCAGATGGGACGGAGAGGAAGACGGATAGCGCACCGTAGTGTCGGCAATGGATGGAAAAATACCGCAAATTCCTAAGAAGCAGCCAATAGCAAAAGAACAGGTTTTCATGGGAGGAGGGTAATTCTATGTACCCATCTTCTCCTCTTTTTGAGTCTTCAACACAAGCAGAAAATCCGCAAGCGGCAAAAAATAGAGATAAAAGTCGTTACCACTTGATGAAGTTTTTTTTGTACCTTGAATAATGTTCTATAAAAACTCCTTTCTTATGCTCACTAGGATGGTAGTGCGGTCATGAATCCAACCGGTAATTTTTAAATGCAATAACTCCAGTGGAACGCGGGAAACTTGGTTCATCAGAGAAAAATCTCCTTTACCTTTTGCTAGTATTTCTCTTCCTGCACGCTGTCTTTTACCCTGGCAATGGGTAAATTTTGGAAATATGGCAAAGAAATACGTGCCACCGGAGAAGAATCCCCTCCCTTTTTCCACGTTGCCATCCGCCTCAAAAACTCACCAAATATCATAACGTTCCCGGCGTGTTTACTTTGCTGGTTTTTGATTCATGGTAGTCGCAACTATTTCATAATTCTTAATTTAATACCATGAACAACACTTTCAACATCGGCGCCATGGACACCGTCTATCCCTTCATTCCCATGTACCCCAACGGGCAGCCCCAGGGCGACTTCCTGGTCAACGGCCTCTCCGCTCCTGTCCTTATCCCCAAACGAACTGCTTCCTCCCCCACCCGTCACGAATGGTTCGGGTACCTCAAGGTCATGGCTCCCGCCACCTGTTTTCTCCACCTCCACGCCCACTCTTCCATCTCCCTTTCCATTCCCGCCAAGGATATGGAACTCTCCACGGAGCCGGGCTCTTCCACGCCTCTCCGCCGCCAGATCCAGTTTGAACAGGGATACTACTGGTGCCATATCGTCCACCAACACCAGCCTGCCGCGGAGGACCAACAGGAGTTCTGCATTGCCCTGGTAAGCGACAAGGAAGGAGAGCCCGACCTGGACTATTACCTGCTGGCGGAAAACACGCCTGCCGGCAAGGAAGGAGAAACCGTCCTGACTCTGGTCAACCTGTACCAGGAGGTGGAAGAAGGAGATTCGTCGAGCAGTTCGGCAGGGGGAGGAGATTCGTTTGAGTTTGATCCCAAGCCCAGCAGCAGCTCGAGTTCTTCTGCCCGCAGTTCGAGCTCTTCCCCCTCCGACAGTGCGTCTGCCAGCTCGCTGCAGAGTTCGTCGGCTCCGGAGCCGGCGGATTCGTCGAGCGGCGCGCCGCCTTCTTCTTCCAGGTCGCCGTCTTCCAGCAGGTCGAGTTCTTCCTCGTCATCTTCTTCCAGCAGCTGGTCGTCTTCCAGTTTCCACAGCAGTTCCTTGCCGCCCCAGGAGCCGGATTCTTCCAGCAGCGCTCCGTCTTCCAGCTCCTCCTCGAGCAGTTCGAGTTCATCGTCTTCTTCCAGCTCGTCTTCCAGCAGCAGCTCTTCGTCATCAAGTTCTTCGAGCTCAAGCTCATCTTCCAGCAGCAGTTCAAGTTCCCTTTCCTCTTCTTCCAGCGAGCCGGACCAGGAAGAGGAACCCTGCCCCTGTGAATGTGAGTGCAATGAGGAAGGGGACGAACACTGTGTCCAGACACAGCCCACTCCGGGGGATCCCGAGGGAGAGCAGGATTGCCAGGGCAACGCCTGCATCAACCCTTCCTCCCCGGCAGGACCCACGCCTCCGGCTCCCGCCAAGTTCATCAGGACGGCACGCTCTGCCACCACTAATGCCCCGGCTTCCAGCGGCTTTTCCATGCGCTACAACCACCCCATGGCCTGGAGCGCTTCCTTCTCGGCTGACGAGCGCCGCGTCACCGTCAAGCGCCCCTCCGGAAGCCATCTCTATTTCAAAGCTAACGAGGGAAGCAGCGATGCTTCTCCCATCGGCTCTTCCAGGAAGGTCAACTACCGTGTGAGGCTTCTCAACGAAGATCTTACTCCCAACCTCCAGGGTACTCCCGCCTTCATGGACATGGTTCTTCCCGGCGGCATGGTCCTGCGCTTCTCGGCAGCCACCGGAGAGGTCGTGTCGGTCACCAGCTCTTCGGGCCATGTGATCTCTGCCGAGGAGTACTTCAGCAAGGTCCAGGTCACTTACCATCAAAACGGCTCCCTTGCCAGCGTTTATTCCCGCGCCCAGGGGTTGATGAGAAGCATTCCCGAAGGCGACAGGCTCACCCTGGAGTGGTATGCTCCCGGCAAGACCATCCCAGACGGGGAAGGCGGATTCACCGTTACCGGAGAGCCCTACAAAACGGCCGTCTATGAAACCTCGCTTGAAAACGGAGTCAAGGTCACCCATATCACCAACCGGCGCGCCGGTCAGGAGCCGCATTTCATCGAACGCCGCGAAGAAGGCAACAAGGTGACCATCGTCAAGGGGGAGGGAGAGGAGCGCATCGTTCGCACCATTGAACGCAACGCCCTGCCCGATTCCAAGTGGGAGCGCCTTGAAACTATTCAGGGCATCAACGAGGAAACACCCTCCTCCTGTACCCGGACAGTGAAGAAGTATACCGACGGCGGCTGGCTGACCATCAGCCGGACGGAGGGATACAAGACCTCTCTGGCCCAGACCACCCTCTATACCTACAACGACCAGTTCCGGGTGTCCCTGGAACTCAAACCCAATGGCGGCTATACGCGCTACGAGTACGATGACCAGGGCAAAACCGTGCTCTCCGCTGCTCCCTGGGCCGGAGGCGGGGAGAGAGGGACCCGAACCACTTACGCCGACCTGCGCTTCAATGACTTCAGACCCGCTACGGAAACTGAAGTAATCATTGCCGAGGATGGGACGGAAACGGCGCTTCTCAAACGCACTTACACCTATGAAGACAGCCCGCAGGTGAACCGCACCACGGTCACGGAAACCGCCCTGGGTTCCGACCAGGTTCATACGAGTGTAGAAGAGACTTATGGGGAAGGAGCCGAATATCCCTACGCCCGGGGCAGGCAAAAGATGAGCCAGAGTATTGACGGGGTGCAAACCGTTTATACTTACGAAGCCGCCGCGGAATACGGGGCTCTCCACAAGGTGACGGAGACTGTGCAGGCTAATGGAAGTATCGTTCCCGGACAAAGTACCCGGAACATAGAATACATTGCTGAAAACGGCGCCACCACCAGGAAAGAACAATACGTTCACACCGGAGAAGGCTGGTCGCTGATTGCCTCGGAGGACTATGAATATGATGACGAGCAGAGGCTCGTCAAGACGACGAGGGGCAACGGCAGAACCAGTACGACGGAATGGATGTGCTGTGGGCCGTTGAGGGAAACCGATGAAGACGGCATCACCACCAGCTATGGGTACAACTCGGCCAAGCAGCTGGTGGAAACCATCCGCTCGGCTACCGAGACTACGCCAGAAACGATTAATTCCTACAGCTATGATGCGGCGGGAAGGACGATTGCCACGCGCCGCGACATAGGGGCCATGACGACGATGCAAAGTACAGAGTACGATGATCTGGGACGGGTCGTTTCCTCCACGGACTTGCTGGGACGCATCACACGAACCGAGTACAGCCACGATCAGCTTACGACAACCGTCACCAACCCAGCAGGCGCTACGCTGGTCACCCAAAAGTACTATGATGGCGTTGTCCTGTTTCAGGGTGGCACGGGGCAGCGTGAGATGGAGACCCGGCTGGAACTGACCGAAGAAGGCATCCTGACCACGACCTTGTCCAGGGGAGTCGTGCTGTCGCGGAGGCTGGAAAACGGTTTTGGCCAAATCATCCGGCAGGAACAGCCCAATACCAAGGGAGGGATCATCGTTACTAGAAATAATTACAATGACAAAGGACTGCTTGTGCGTTCCCAGACAGAGGATCTTGCTCCCATGGTCACAGTCTACAATGAGCTGGGACAAGCCGTAAGACGAATTGTTCTATTGGACACTCTGCATCCGGAGGATACTTCAAAAAACAGGATATCGGAAACCTCATCCTGCTTCCGGGTTCGAGAAGACGGCGTCTACCAGGTGCAGACTTCCACGACCTATAATGCCGACGGCCTCCCCCTCATTCAAACCACGGAGAATATGGTTTCCGAACTCAGTCCTGTATTGGAAAGCAAGACCATTTCGACGGACGTCTACAGTCAGCAGAGCGTAAAATGGACGGAGTATACTGCTCCAACCAAGCGCACCCAGTTCAGCCGGATTCCAACTTCGGAGATCACAGCTGAATCAGTCATCGTAGATGGATTTACAACAAACCAGACTGATCACGCCGGAATCCGTTCCTCACAACAGTTCTGCTGTACCTCTACACGGATGATTCTGGAAAAAACCGATGGTCGCGGCAATGTCGCTACTACAGAAACTGACCTTGCCGGACGTACTGTCAAAGTCACCGATCCTGCAGGCAACGTGACCACCACCAGCTACTTGTCCTGCTGTGACGCCGTGGCTTGCATCACCGATGCTTTGGGAGGCACGACCTACTACTCCTATGATATCCGCGGCAGAAAGACGACCGAGTACGGCACCGCCGTCCAGCCGGCCTGTTTTTCCTATGACGAAGCCGACCGCATGGTGGCCCTGACTACCTTCCGTGCAAACGAAGGCGACATCACCACCGATCCTTCCGGCCGAACCGACGGAGACACCACCACCTGGCTCTACGATCCAGCCACCGATCTGGAACTGAAAAAAACCTATGCCGACGGCTCCTGCGTTCTCAGAACCTACGACCAGTTCAACCGTCCGGAAACCGTCACCAAGGCCAGAGGCATTGTCACGACGTACGCCTATGCTCCATTGACAGGAGAACTTGTCTCCGTCTCCCACAATGACGATACTCCGGGATGGGAGTTCTCCTACAACCACATCGGACAAATGACCTACGTCCGGGACGCCTCTGGATTAAGGGAATTTTCTTATGATGCCTATGGAAGAACGCAACAGGACACTTCCTTTGGAACCGTGGAAAGCTCTCTTCAGGAAGAATACGATGCCTTGGGACGTTCTGAAGGTTACCGCCTGATGCTTGGAACCCGTACCGTGCAGCACTCCCATCTTGACTATGACTCCAAAGGCGGCATGATTGGGATAAATCTGGAAGGCATCGCTTCTCCCTTTACCTGGGAGTACGATCCAACCAGCGGCTTCCTCAATTACCTCAACTACCCCAACGGCATGGTCCGCTGCAATACCTACCATCCCACACTGAACCTTGTAACCGCCATCGGTTACAAGAAAGGAGTAAATGGTGAATCAGCGGGCCGCCATGAATACGACTACGACGCTCTGATACGCCCTGTCCAACGCCGGGACTCCTGGGATGGAACCACTCCTGCAACCACCAGAAACTTCACCTGCAACAGCCGCAGCGAGCTGGTCGAAGACCGGATCAGCCAGGGAGGAAGCTTCAGCTACCAATACGACAACATCGGCAACCGCAAGACCGCTCGTGAACTGGAAGAGGAAGTTTCCTACGATGCCAACGGCCTTAACCAGTACGTGGATATTGCCGGGGGAGAAGAACATTTTAACCCCGTCTACGACGCCGACGGCAACCAGGCCACGATCAGGACCTCAACGGGCATCTGGGAAGTATCCTACGATGCCAATGACCGCCCCATCGTCTTCACCAGCCAGGATGGCAGAACGTCCATTACCTGCGGCTACGACTACCGGGGACGGCGCTTTGAGAAGAAAGTTTTTGTCAATGGAGCAATCGCCAGTCATTTCTGGTTCCTGTACCGGGACTATCTGCAGGTAGCCCAACTGGATTTGAGGCATCCTGAACCTGTGCTTGTAAAGAGTTATTTGTGGGATCCGACGGAATCCATGGCCACGCGCATCCTGATGATGACATGCTGGCAAGAGAACGGAATGAAAGTAAAAGGGCATCTCTACTTCATGCACGATGTCATGAAGAATGTTACTTCCATCTTTGATGGACAACACACGAGAAGAGCTCGCTACGAGTACGCGCCTTTTGGTAGCCTGCTCACCACAGAAGGAGACATGGCGCAGGAAAACAAGTTCCGCTTCTCCTGCGAGTTCTCGGACGACGAACTAGGGCTGGTTTACTACAACTACCGCCACCTCAATCCCGCAGACGGCAGGTGGACCAATCGCGATCCTATCGTCGAACAGGGTGGATGGAATTTGTATGGGTTTATAAAAAATCATATTCAGAAAAATGTTGATTTTTTAGGAATGGTGAGCTCCTCTCCTTTAGATCCAGCTTTTACTCCTCCTCCCATACCAGATAGAGTTGGCCAGAGCAGAGGCATTAAACTTTCGTATTTTGCTTGTAAAAGAAAGTTAGATAAATTAGGAGATAAAGCTATTAAGGCACTTTTAGCAGGAAAAGTTACACATGTTCCTTCAGATTTTAAACCGAATTCAGAATGTGAAGAATCCTGCCAATGCATCCGTAGTTTAATTATTATTATGCATGGGGAAGAACCCTGGATTAGAAAAAATGATACAAATGTAAGGGCGCATTGGGGAGAAAGGTTCTTAACTGAAAATGCAAATAAGACAGAAATATCCGACATGTTTAAAAAAATTAATTTTTGTTCATCTTGCAAACTTGAAATACGAGCATGTTATTTGGGCTCATCTCCGTATTTAAAAAAACGGCTTGAACAAAATACAGGATGTGAAGTTACTTTATACGAAGATCAAGTTAAAGCATTTTTTCCATTTCTTTAATTTAAATTTAAAAATGAAAAAATTAATAAGAATTTTTATTTTTGTCATCGCTGGGTTAATTATCCTTACTTGTATTAATTATGGATACACAGCATGGAGTATCCATCATTGGAAAAATGTACTAGAACAATCAAGCTTTGAGCAATTAAAAAATGAATATGCAAAATACTATTACCAAGTTGAAGGACCACCTGCAGAACAGTTGCTCATCTACCAACAAAAACAATTACTACCCAATATTTTCTATCATGATCTAATTGTCATGAAAAGCAGCATCTCCGGCATAAAAATATATACCGGCTCTAGACTTAAATCTACTTCACGTGGCACCATGAAGGAAAAATTAAAACTCTACCAGGAAGACGGATTTAAAGAAGGAGAAAATGTTTCTTCCGTTGGTGAAGTATTCTCCTCCAGCCTTAAACTGGCAGGATTTAAAGAATACGGGCATTAAAATTATTTGATAAAATTTTTACTTTTGAGTTTATAAAAACAGAAACTGATATAATTTATCAGCATTTAGCGTGCTATCTGACCTGCTCCCTCTTGTAAAGCTTGTATGTGACAGGGCCCGAGGATTCAATGAGCACGCGGCATTGCGACAATATATGCCTATGCATCCCTTATCGGAGAACTCGTCTTTGTCTCTCACAATGACGATACGACGGATGGGAGTTTACCTACAACCATCTGGGGCAGATGACCTCCGTCAGGGACGCTTTGATATCAGGGAATTCTCCTATGACGCTTGCGGCAACATGACCCAGGACGCTTCCTTTGGGCTGGGCCATAGCAATATCTATCATCCCAGGCTCAACCTCGTAACCGCCATCGGTTACAGGAAGGGAGCGGATGGAGAATCGGCGGCCAGCCATGAATACGGTTACGACGCTCTGATGCGTCCCGTTCAACGCCGGGACTCCTGGGATGGAACCACTCCTGCAACCACCAGAAACTTCACCTGCAACAGCCGCAGCGAGCTGGTCGAAGACCGGATCAGCCAGGGAGGAAGCTTCAGCTACCAATACGACAACATCGGCAACCGCAAGACCGCTCGTGAACTGGAAGAGGAAGTTTCCTACGATGCCAACGACCTTAACCAGTACGTGGATATTGCCGGGGGAGAAGAACATTTTAAACCCGTCTACGACGCCGACGGCAACCAGGCCACGATCAGGACCTCAACGGGCATCTGGGAAGTATCCTACGACGCCAATGACCGCCCCATCGTCTTCACCAGCCAGGATGGCCGGACTGCCATCAACTGCGGCTACGACTACCGGGGACGGCGCTTTGAGAAGAAAGTTTTTGTCAATGGAGCAATCGCCAGTCATTCCTGGTTCCTGTACCGGGACTATCTGCAGGTAGCCCAACTGGATTTGAGGCATCCTGAACCTGTGCTTGTAAAGAGTTATTTGTGGGATCCGACGGAATCCATGGCCACACGCATCCTGATGATGACATGCTGGCAAGAGAACGGAATGAAAGTAAAAGGGCATCTCTACTTCATGCACGATGTCATGAAGAATGTTACTTCCATCTTTGATGGACAACACACGAGAAGAGCTCGCTACGAGTACGCGCCTTTTGGTAGCCTTCTCACCACAGAAGGAGACATGGCGCAGGAAAACAAGTTCCGCTTCTCCTGCGAGTTCTCGGACGACGAACTAGGGCTGGTTTACTACAACTACCGCCACCTCAATCCCGCAGACGGCAGGTGGACCAATCGCGATCCTATCGTCGAACAGGGTGGATGGAATTTGTATGGATTCCTTGATAATAGAGTAATAAACTGTATAGATATATTGGGAAAAAATTATTTATTGTAACATCTTTTCATAATGATGAAACACAATTAATAACATTTACTAAAGATAGAGAAAATATAGTAAAAGAATCAAGTAAAATAGAAAAAAATTTACAATTCTATAAAACTCATCTAACCACACAAATAAAAAAGAAAAGAATTTATTTTAATGGGGATATTTATGAAGGAGATGTTAACGCTTTAATAAATTATTTTAATGACGATTCAAAAACTTCTTTGAATAATCAAATATCTCCGGAGGAGGCTTTTAAAGCAGCAACAGAAGCTTCTCAACAGAATAAACCTGATGCATTACAATTTGCCGTAATGATTTCACACGGAAAGGGAGAAACAAGAGCTCCAATTTTTGCGGGACAAAATGGAGTAACAATACATCCCTTAATGGAAAAAATTCTAGCGAATAAAAATATTAAAACGATTGCTTGTTTTCATGAAACAGGACATATAAAATCCGTTTATATTTTGTCTCCACTTAGGAGAATATTCAGAGTAAAGACAGGGAATAAAGAATGTAATTTTATTCATTTTTTTACTTCTGATATTACAATTCTTAGAACATCAACGGGACACCATGAACTCAAAACATTAAATCCGAATATGATCAAAATGAATAAATCAAGAGAAGAGATTCTCGAAGAGTGGAAAAAGAAAGAAAAAAATGAAAAAGATATTTGCTAACTGTTTCCGTATTTTCATTTATTGCATACTTATGGGATTACTACCACTTCAGTCGCTCCATGCCAGTGTCGATTTATTCCATATGCCGTCTCCGAATAACAAGACGGTATTGGTGAAAATCAATCCGGAGGCAGTCAGTTGCATCTGCAGCTACCGGCAGTTAGTGGGATGGTGTGAAGAGGAACGGAGCTTTGACTTGGACTCCCAGCTTTGGGGATTGAGTTTTATACTTGGCTGCGGGGAGGAATGTATACAGGCCTACAACCGCAATACGATGCCTCCCCCTCTATTATGGATGATGTTGAGACAGCCTCTTTGCCGTGATTATTTATGGATGGTCACGAGAAATCAACTGCCGGTCGTACAAAAGGAATGGAAATACCTATCTATGTTCCCGGAATGGCCCTGCTCCCGCGGATGGCTTCCGGTTTTAATCATTCCATTCAACCAGGAACTCATTTTCCACAATGGCCGGCAACAGCCTGTAAGCCTGGGAAGCCGCCCTTATTTATGCGTGGTTGTCCAGGGAATCGCCCAGTTGGGCGAATACACCAAAAGGGACCAACATGGAAGGGACAAACGGTACGGCATTTTTTCAACCGTCAACTGGACATTGATGTACGACGTTGAAAACCATTGTTATGCCAATGAATCTCCAGGTACCGTTCAAGTATTTCACTTTAAACCTAAAAGCCATCCCCTGACCACGAAACAGGCTCCCCATATACTTCATTACCATTGTCCCACAATCCCTCCCTTTGATCTTCCGGAAAACATGCCAACACCGGATGAAGTAAAATTTAAATGAATTTTACCTGGAGCACGCCTTCTCTTCCTGGCGGAAGCCGCCTTGCGCTTCAGAGAGAATATAACGATCGTCAAGAGGTCAGTTCTTCAGGGGCGCCGTTTATCAGCATTCCGCGCGCCATCTGGCCTGCTCCGTCTTGTAGAGCTTGCACGTGACGGCGTCCGCCAGAACTTCTAGACTGGCCTCAATGATGCTGTAGGAAACGCCCACCGTGGTCCAAGAAGCGACGCCGTCCGAAGATTCAATGAGAACGCGGACATTGGAGCCGGTGCCGTTTTCTTCCGCCGCGTCCGGAATGTTCGTCCGGGTGGGAGAGAGCACGCGCACCTTGTAGTCGATCAGGTACATTTGCTCCAGTTCCGGGCACTAGCGCGTCAGGGAGCGGCAGAAAGATAGCCGAGTACGGCACCGCCATTCAGCCCGCATGCTTCGCCTACGATGAAGCCGACCATATGGTTACCTTGACTACCTTCAGGGCAGATGAGGGAGACATTACCTCTGATCCTTCCAACCCAACCGACGGAGATACCACCACGGGGCTCTATGACGAAGCCACGGGATTGAAAGTGAAAAAGACCTATGCCGACGGCTCCTCCACAATCAAGACTTACGATAAATTTAACCGTCTGGAGACGCTGACCAAAGCCAGAGGAATCGTCACTACCTACGCCTATGCTCCTCTCACCGGAGAACTTGTCTCCGTCTCCCACAGTGACGATACGCCAGGATGGAAGTTCACCTACAACCACATCGGACAAATGACCTACGTCCGGGACGCCTCCGGCATCAGGGAATGCTCCTACGATGTTTACGGCAACATGATTCAGGACACTTCCTTTGGAACCGTGGAAAGCTCTCTTCAGGAAGAATACGATCCCTTTGGCCGTTCGGCCGGCTGCCGCCTGATGCTTGGAACCCGTACCGTGCAGCACTCCTATCTTGACTACGACTCCAAAGGTGACATCATCGGGATGAATCTGGAAGGTTTGGCATCTTCCTTTACCTGGGAATACGATCCAACCAGCGGCTTCCTCAACCATCTCACCTACCCCAACGGCATGGTCCGCTGCAATACCTACCATCCCAGGCTCAACCTCGTAACCGCCATCGGTTACAGGAAGGGAGCAAATGGTGAATCAGCGGGCCGCCATGAGTACGATTATGACGCCCTGGGGCGTCCCATCCAGCGCCGGGACTCCTGGGATGTCGCCACACCTGCAACCACCAGAAACTTCACCCACAACAGCCGCAGCGAGCTGGTCGAAGACCGGATCAGCCGGGGAAGAAGCTTTATCTATTCCTACGACAACATCGGCAACCGCAAAACAGTCCGGGAACTGGAAGAGGAAGTATCCTACGATGCCAACTGTCTTAACCAGTACGCGGAGATTGCCGGGAGAGAAGAACATTTTACCCCCGTCTACGACGCCGACGGCAACCAGACCCGCATCAGGACCTCGACAGGTATCTGGGAAATCAGTTACGACGCCAACGACCGCCCCATCGTCTTCACCAGCCAGGATGGCAGAACAACCATCACCTGCGGCTACGACTACCGAGGAAGGCGCTTCGAGAAGAAGGCCACCGTCAATGGGGCAGTATCCAGCCATTGCTGGTTCCTGTACCGGGACTATTTGCAGGTAGCCGAGCTGGATTTGACGCATCCCGAACCTTTGCTGGTAAAGAGCTACCTGTGGGACCCGACGGAACCCATGGCAACGCGCATCCTGATGATGACATGCTGGCAGGAGAACGGAATGAAAGTAAAAGAGCATCTCTACTTCATGTACGATGCCTTGAAGAATGTCACTTCCATCTTCGACGGTCAGCAGAAACAACAAGCCCGCTACGAGTATGCTCCCTTCGGAAGTCCTATCACGGAAGAAGGGGATATGGCCCGGGAGAACAAGTTCAGGTTTTCCTGCGAGTTCTCGGATGACGAACTGGGACTTGTCTACTATAATTATCGGCACCTCAATCCAGCAGACGGCAGGTGGATTAACAGAGATCCCATTCAGGAACAGAGTGAGTGGAATTTGTATGGGTTTGTAAAAAACGTGCCCTCATATTTCATAGACCTTTTAGGTAATAGCCCTTATCAAGGATGGGCATTAAATGGATTACAATTACACCCAAGTGCTTATGAAACAGTAGAATATGAGATTAGTATAACCTACCATGCCTTATGTCAAAATGCTACTTGGTGGGATAGAAGAATTAACGATCTATTAGCAAACAAAACAACAAAATCGCCATCTGATTTTAATCCTAACTCTGAATGTCTGTCATGTCAATGTATTAAAAAATTGACTGTTATTATGCATGGGAGTTCTAGTGGTTCTTATCCTAGAGTTTTTGCTTATTGGGGTGATAGAAGACTCCAAGAAAGTAAAAAATCAACTTTAATATCTAATATGTTTAAAAATATTAAATTTTGCTCAGAATGTACTCTCGAATTGAGAAGTTGCCATCTGGGAGAATCTCCTATTCTAAAAGCACGTTTAGAAGCTAATACAAAATGTAAAGTTCTTCTTTACACAGGAAAAGTTAATGCATTTTTTCCATTTTAATTTTTATGAAAAAAATAATAAAATACGTATCCCTCATTATCTTATCTATTTTTACAATATATATCATTAATTTTATCTATATTTTTTTTCATATAAAGCATGGATTGAATAATTTAGAAAGCGAAACATATATTAAAAATCTGGAAATCATTTCATATAAACCAAGCAATGGAATTGATGATAATTTTTATATTTATGAAAAGGAAAGCCTCATTCCAACATTTATTCCGCAAGATATTATCCTCATCAAAAGAAAAGGTGATAAGGTCCAAATATGGTATGGGGGGCGTTTGTCCAAATTCCCCGAATGGTTTCAAATAAATATTGATGCAGCATATGAAGAGAAAAAATGTCATCCATCCACGGACATTAGTTCATATATAGAAAACACATTGTCCCGAGAGGGATTTCTTAAATTAAATTAAAACAATGAATTTTCATATTTATTAAGGGAACTAGCTTAAGCTACTTGATGCTAAGAAAAACCATTGGGAACCTAAAATTATCGACAGTGATAATTACCCCATGCCCCCCTTGCCATGAATCCGATCAAATTCCTCCTTATTCCCGTGGCCTTGTTTTTATGGCTGGGATGTTTCATTGTGGCCGAAGATACCGCACTACCTGATAAGTGGACAACCTTTGGTGAAGGCGAAGAACGGGAACGTTTTTCTAACTGCTTTGTCATTAGTTACCCAGACAGCTTTATCATTGATCCTGCCAGTGGAATTTCGTTTAGTCCCACTATAGGGAGAGATGCTCCTATTCCGGAAGAAAACTTGCATACCCTTATATTACACAATGAAAAAAAATCATTAGAAGTCAGGGCTTCAACCTACGGGTTTTTAACTAAGGAGTTTTATGTCCCGCGTGGTTTTGAGTCTCCAAGGGAAGTCATACTGACTGACTTTTTCAGGAATGCATTGACTACCAAAATTATCAGAACACAGTATTACGATTTGTTCTACAGTGAAACAGACAAGGAAGTATTCGCACTTTACCTGAATCGAATTAAAGGCTGGAATGCAAATTACCAAACACTTCTGTTTTTGTTTAAAAATGGTACCACATTTAAAGATCATGCGAAAATGGTGGAGAAAATTATGAAAAAATTTGTTCCAAGTTTCGCACGTCAAGATTAGTTCGTATGATATCGAAAAGTCATTTGCCCTTATAAATAGAAAAGAGAAGAGCAAAAGTGTGCCTTACGTTATTCGGATTTCCTAACTATCATTTTGCCTTTTAAATAATAATGTAATATATAGCACCGAAAGTGGATTTTAATTTAATTGTTTTCTATAATTTTTAATTGATCAATTAACATATAATATACGCCAATTTCGATAATTCCAGAAGAAATATCCTAATATAGAAGAATATTATATTAAGCATAAATTATTTCTAGAGACATATTTTGAATAAAGCTCCCTGAAATTTAAATCTTTGAATCATTGATTTAAAAAATAGATTGTTCTCTTTCTCTAATCTATGCCTGCATCAATGGCAAAGGGAATACATCAATGATGATTTATATGATTCAATTGTTCCACATAAAAACCTGTTGACTTTTCCATTACCAGAATGAGAGAATTCTCCCAGTACAGAGACATTAGAAACGGAATGAGACTTCAAGTCTCCCAGGCCACAAGCTGTGAGAGGTGTATTATTCCTGATTTCTCTCTTTTTCTTTTACGTCCAGAGCCTCAAAGCGGGCCAGAACCCAGCAAAGATCGGAAAGGCGGTTCAGGAAGAGGGCCGTGTTCACGTTGCTCAAGGCATTGTCCAGCCTCAGTGCCACTACCCGGCGTTCCGCGCGGCGGCAGACGGACCGGGCCAGGTCCAGATAGGCGGAACCCAGTGACCCCTCCTTGCCGGGGCGCGCCCACCCCTTGAAGCGGATGTCGCATTCCTTCTCCAGCAGATGGGCCTGTTCCTCCAGCCATGCTACGTCCTCCGCCGTAATGCGGGCATAACCCTTGGCGTCATACTTGGGCAAATCCTCCTCCAGCGTAGCCAGTTCCCCCATGGCCCCCACCAGGCGCGCCTGAACGCCGTCCAGCATTTCCACCGTCCGGGGGCTTACTCCGGAATGGCGCACTACGCCAATCAGGGAATTCAATTCATCCACCGTTCCGTAAGCTTCAATGCGCGGGGCCGTCTTGGGGCTCCGTTTGCCGAACATCAGGTCCGTTTCTCCGCTGTCTCCACGCTTGGTGATCACGCTCATACCCTGTACCCTACCATGCCTGCGCGGCCCTGCACGCAAAAAAGAAGGCATCCCACCTCGCCAACGGCGCAAATTCGATGTTCCGGACAGCCGTCCATCCGCTGGCCCTGTTCCCAGTACCCAATCACCCGGGGATTTTGTCCATTGTGGTTAAAATATCTTGTGCCATTCCTTTCCAGGGCAGGAACTGCGCCATGACACGTCAACCGTTTGAAACTTTTTCCGATGGCTGTACAACCCCTGCATGACCCGGACCAGAGATGAATTGGCAGCGGAAACCGCACCGCCCGTCAAAGTGCCTCTCTGGACGCGGGGCTACGTCCTGGCCTGCTGCGCCAACCTGATGATGGGGCTGGCCTTCTTCGAACTGGTGCCCGTTCTCCCGCTGTACCTGACGGGGCAGTTGCAGGTTTCCTCCGGCTGGCTGGGCTGGATCATGTCCATTTACGTGCTGGCCGCCATCATTTCCCGCCCCTGGTTCGCGCACCGGGTGGATACCGGGGACCGCAAGAAGATTTACATCACGGTTTATATCCTGCTGGCCCTGTCCTTTTCAGGGTATGCCGTGGCCGCCACCGCCCTGGCGTTTTTCCTGACGCGCTTCGTGCAGGGCTTGATCTGGGGCGGCATGACCACCTCCGGTCCGACGATGGCCGTGGATATCATCCCCCCTTCCCGCCGCGGGGAGGGCCTGGGCTTTTTCGGCATGACGATGACGCTGGGCATGTGCCTGGGACCCGTCATCGGCCTCCAGGTATACCAGCAGTACGGTTTTTACGTGATTACGTGGAGCTCCCTGGTCCTGTGCCTGGCTGGGGCGGGCATCGCCTCCCTCATCCGCGCCCCCAGGCGCCCCGTTCAGGAGTCCGTGCATGAAACGCCCAAAAAGGTGCTGGACCGCCTGGTGCTGCGCGTGGGCATTCCACTGGCGGTGAATGTGATGATCGCCTCTTTCTCCTACGGCGTTGTGGCCGTGTATTCCGCCCTGTACGGGAAAATGTACGGTTTCAAGTATGCCGGGCTGTTTTATGCGCTGATGGGGCTGGGCATGCTGGTCTCCCGGTTCATGGTGGGCCGGCAGATCGACCGCGGGCGCGTGGCGGAACTTTCCGTCATCTCGCTGGGCATCCTGACTGTCAGCTTCGGCGCGCTGGCGTTTGCGCCGCTGGAATGGGTCTATTATACCTCCGCCATCCTCATCGGCTTCGGCTTCGGCATCTTCATCCCCACCTTCCAGACCATGAAGCTGAACATGGCGGACCGCGGCCACCGGGGCGCCGTCAATTCCACGTTTTTCACGGCTTTTGACATCGGGGTGGGCACGGGCATGTTTTTCGGGGGCAAGATTTACGCTTACCTGAACCTGAACTGGGCCTTCGGCGCAGGCGCGCTACTGAATCTGCTGGCGATCGTGTACTTCTACCGCATTTCCCTGGACCACTACCGGAAGAACAAGCTTGGCGTGGATTCGGATTGATTTCTCTTCTGCTATTCCCGTTCCGGAGCGGAAAAAACGTCAATCACGCGCCGGGCGGAAGGCCTCACGCGCAGCAGGCGGGGATTCCAGGCCAGGGAAATACTGCGGGACAGCCTGTCCAGCGCAGGATGGGTGACCTTGACGAATCCCCCGCCCAGCTCCGCCTCCGCCATGCAGGGGAGAACCGCCATGAACGCCCCGCTTTTCAGCATGCGCGCCGCAAAGGGAAAGGACTGCGTTTCACACTGCACCCGCAGCCTGATGCCGAATTCCGCGCAATTCCGTTTCAGCGAGGCATGGAAGCCGGAACCGCTCCCCAGCGTAGCCAGGGGGAACATGCCCAGCAGGCGTGAAAAATCCTCCTCCCTTCCCCGCACCTTTTTTCCGGCCAGGGCCGCGGGCACGTACAGCGCATAATCCATGGAGCAGATGGCCCGGCTTTCCAGCCCTTCCGCCGCCAGCGCGCTGGTGCGCACGATGCCGAAGTCCACATCCATGTTCTGAAGCTTGAGGGGAATTTCACTGTTGCGGATGTTCTCCAGTGCAAAGAGCCACGGCAGGCCGCGCTGCTGGATGTCCGCAAGCACGGGAGCAACCACCCACGCGTGGAGGCTGTCTCCGGCGCCGATGGTGAACCGGTAGGGCAGGTTCCGGCTCCGGCTTTTGAAATCGTCCAGCAGGCACAGGCTTTCGCTGGCCAGGCGCACCAGTTCCCATCCGGACCTGGTAAGCGCCAGCACTTTCCCGCGGCGGGCCGCCAGCTCCACGCCGAAGAATTCCTCCAGTTCCTTGATCTGGCGGGAATACAGGCTTTGCCGTGCGCTGTCCCCGCGCGCGGCGGCGGCAATGCTCCCCGCCTTGGCCACTTCTATCAGGGTTTTCAGGCGGTCCAGGGACAGCCCCCGTTCTGCGAAAAGGTGCTCAAACATAACTTTAAAGTCATATTATATGAATACTTGCATAATGCAAGAGTCAGTAAATGCGCTATGGTAACGGAGTCACAGGGCGCAGCGCCGCTTTCCGCGGCCCCCGCCCTTCAACCAAAAGAAAATAAAACCATGATCACCATCGACGGAAAATACACGGAAGCCCGCGTGTTCACGGATGAACTGGAAGACCTGGCCCGCACCCAGATCAGGGACGTCTGCAACCACCCCGCCTTTGAAGGAAGCCGGGTGCGCATCATGCCGGACGTGCATGCCGGAGCCGGCTGCGTCATCGGCTTCACCGCTGAACTGAAAACGGACAAGGTGATTCCCAACCTGATCGGCGTGGACATCGGCTGCGGAGTGCTTACGGCCAGGCTGGCCGGTCTGCCGGATTTCTCCCGGTTTGACGAACGCCTGCGCGAACGCGTCCCGTTCGGCTGGAACACCCGTTCCGCCGTCCACCAGGCCCTGCTGGATGATCCGGAACTGGATGATGAAATCTCCCGCATCTGCGTGGATGTGCTGAGAACGGAGAAAGACAGGCACCGCCGTTCCGTGGGGTCCCTGGGCGGCGGCAACCACTTCATTGAAATAGCACAGGGAACGGAAGACGCCTTTCTGTGCATCCACTCCGGTTCCCGCAACTTCGGCTTGAAGATTGCGGAGCGCTACCAGAAGATCGCCGTGGCCACTTGCCCGGACGCCTATCTCAAGGAACGCAAGAAAGGCCTTTGCTACCTGCAGGGAGAAGATACGCTGAACTACATGCGGGACATGAAGGTGGCCCAGCGCTTCGCCGCCCTGAACCGCCGCGTGATGCTGCATGAGCTACTGGACGATGCCGCGGACCTGGAAATCTTCGACACCGTGCACAACTACATTGCGGAAGACAACGTCATCCGCAAGGGGGCCGTCCGGGCCGGACTTGGAGAAAAGCTCATCGTTCCCCTGAACATGCGGGACGGCTCCGTCATCTGCATTGGCAGGGGGAACGAGGAATTCAATTCCTCCTCCCCGCACGGCGCAGGCCGCAGCATGTCCCGCAAAAAGGCCAAAGCCAACCTTTCCCTGGAGGAATTCGAAGCTTCCATGCAGGGCATTTTCTCCACCTGCGTCTCCCGCGCTACGCTGGATGAAGCGCCGATGGCCTACAAGGATGGAGAAAGCGTGCTGGGCAACATCCATGAAACGGCGGAAATCGTGGAACGCATCAGGCCCGTGTACAACTTCAAGGCGCCCGAATAACAGGACGCCCCAACGCCCGGCCCCTTCCGGAAAAGATTTTCCGGAAGGGACTTTCGCTAATCTCCGGAACCAGGTCAGGAGCGCGTGGCGGAATAAATCAGCTTATAGGGTTCCGCAGTCTGAATCGGAATGGCGTACACCTTGGAGGTATCATTCCATTCCACGCCGGAAACATCAAACTTCTGGCGGTCATAATAACCCACCACCTTTCCGTTGGTCACTACGCAGAAAGCGGCCGCATTCTCCCCATTCCGCACAATAATCATGCTGTCCTTTTTGGAGGCGCTCACGGACGGGCTGAGCTTCGCGTTCTGCTTGTATTTGGTCCAATACCCGTTGAGCTGGGAACCATGCAGGTTCTGTCCCCACAAATCGACCGTTTTCCCATGCTGGTGCAGGAAAGCGATGCGGAATTTCGGCTTGGGGTACCGCCTGGCGGCGATCCGGGCCTTGGAGGCGCGGGCCATTTCCTCCGTCATCTTGAAGCTGTAATCCCCATACTGGTTCCCTTTGTGGTCAATCGGGACGAACCAATTGAAAATTTCAAAGTCATCAGTAAAGTCCGTCCTGCTGACATTGCAGATGCGTTCATACAGGGCCAGATGAGCCTCGGAAACCTCATACGCCTGCCTGGAAAGCGGCTTGCGGCGCAATGATTCAAACAGCGCAGGATAAAATTCCGGGTTGATGCCCAGCTTATGGAAATACAGGTAGAAGGAATATTGGGCAAAACCCCACTTGGCCCAGCCGTTCAGATCATGGAACGGCAGGCCCTTTACCGCCTCTGACAGCAGGTACTTGCACGGGTTTTCCATGTCGGAGGCCAGTTCATTGCCGTTAATGGGGTTGGTCACCTGGTCCAGGATCAACTGGGCGAAGAAGTTATTGGAGCTTTCAGACATGCTGCGCCAGTTGAACGGATGCTGGTAGCAGTGGCCGACTTCATGCCCGAATCCCCAGAGGCGGTTCCCCTGAAGAACGCCGGGGGCGAGCACTTCATTTTTCAGCGTATTTCCCTGATCCCCGACGCTGTAGCCGCAGTAATACCAGGTGGCGAACATATGGGCTCCGCCTTCTACGGAAACTCCAAGCTGCCGGTTGTTATGCGGCTGGGGATATTTGTCAAAGCCCATGATTTTCCACATGGCCCTGACGCTCTCATCCCACACCCTGACGGATTTCGTGATGGAATCCGGGCTGTAAGCCTTCAGATATTCCGTGTGAAGGATCATCATGGAATACCGCCCCACGATGTCGAACATGCTGTGGGGGGCCTTGCCGATCATCCGCTTCCAGTCCTTGTCCGTGTGCCTCGTCACGTCAAAATATCCGTTCACCGTCCCGCTGCCCACGGGGATGTGCACCTTCACAGGCTTCTTGGGCGTGCTGATATCGGTGTGGTACATCACATAAAGCAATCCCGAACGGTTGATTTTGATTTTGTTTACTCCTTCATTCAGGGGATAGGTGGAAGATTCGATTCCCGCCGGGGAAACGGAAGCCAGCGCAATATCCTCTCCATGGGTGGGACCCACGAATACAAGGATTTCATCTCCTTTCTCCGCAGCAATTCCGGTGGGATTGTCAAATTTGTTCAGGGCGTTGATATTTCTCACCTTGGCGGCAAACTCCGGATGGCTGTAAGCCTTGTAGGACGCAATGCGGAATTCCTTGTCTTCATAGGCGCCGGATTTCACTTTCCGCGCAATGAGCTGCAAAAACTCCGGCAGCGCCTTGAGGTCTGCCAGAGTGCACCTGGGATTGATGGAGGAACAGCTCGTGTCTCTGAACACTTTCAGCAATTGCCGGTTGAGCGTGGATTCCGCCTTTTTGTAAAAACTGATCTCCCGTACGGTAAACGCCGGGGAAGCTCCTTCAGGGTAATCAACCTCCACTTTGATTTTCTGAACTTTCTGAAGAGGGTTTTTAAACCTGATCATTTTGGAGCCGCCTATATCAAACTTTCCAAGGTTCTTCCACGACGAGCCGGACATGGCGGACACGGAAACTTCACTGAAATTGGCTCCGGAAAAGGTGATGTAATGAATGGTGTCCGGCACTTCAAATACAAATTCCCCCTCCACATGCCGCGCTCCGGGAACATGCCAGTTGGCGGATTCCAGAGAACCGTCCACAGCCTGCTTTACGGAATGGCCTCCTGAGTAGGGGGACTGAAGGGAAGAAGCCTCCCTTACTTGAAGCGGGATGTCCTCCGGAACGTCCAGTGAAGGATATTTTTCCGCAAGGGACAAATTCGCGGCAAACATTAAAAAAATGAAAAATAAAAAAAACGGAGATAAAATCAGCTCTCTTTTCATAAATAGTACTGGGCCCTGATGATACTATACATGATTTCCAGCGTGCGTTTTTCATGTTATCCCTGTGATGGCGCAAAATCCCCTGATGCAAGGACGGGATTTTTCCTCTGCTCCACGGTCCAATTCTTTCATGGACCCCCACGGAACATTATGCCATGTTATCCTTCATGAACGGAAGACGGTCCCGTCATCAATCAGGAAACAAGCCGGGCAAATGGATTGCCGTCCTGGCCGTTCCCCTCTTTCTCCTGGGCACGGGACTGTTCTCCTTTTTGTGGAACGTTCCGCTGAATACGCTGAGAGCCGCTCATTCCGCCACAGCGCCTCCCGCAATTCTTATCAGGAAAGCTTCTTCCCCGGAAAATCATCCCATGGCCCTGGACTCCTCCTTCCTGGCCGGCATCCAGCCCTTCCTGGAACATTATGCGGGGTCCGTCAGCAATGCCGGGCGCCTTGACTTCACCACCCATGACCCGCAGGAAGTGGAAATACGGATGGACGGGCTCTCCATCGGCCTGAGCCCTTCCCTGGCGGTTTTCAATTTCCACACCAGGTACGGGTTCAGCATGCAGACGAGCAGAAAACCGGACGCTGCCGACCGGGCGGTTTACCAGTGGCTGAAAAACATGATGCAACCGGAAGAGCCGGAGGAATCGGGGGGACGTTGACACAGGCATCGAACGGAACAGGCTCGGCGTTGTCTAATCCTTCATCTTCCCGGAAAAGCTGTGGAACGGCAGGTTCTTCAGCCAAGGGAGCAACTGCACCCGCACCGGAAGACGACCCCATACAGCGTTTATGAAACGTATTTACCACGGACCATGGACCCTGGCCGGACTGGCATGCGCCATTCTGGCCGCAGTAGCCATGCTTTCCCTGTTCTCCTGCGGAGAAAACGGACAGGCAGGCAACAAAAACAGACATCATATGGACAACAAGGATTTAAAAACGATTTATCTGGCAGGAGGCTGTTTCTGGGGAGTGGAAAAGTACTTCTCCCTGATTCACGGAGTCAAGGAAACGGAAGTGGGGTATGCCAACGGTTCCACTGCCTCCCCCACGTATGAGGAAGTCTGCAGCGGACGCACGGGCCACGCGGAAACGGTAAAAGTGGTATTTGATCCGGAAGAACTCAGCCTCCCGTTCCTGCTGGAACAATACTATTCCATCATTGATCCCGTTTCCGTCAACAAGCAGGGAAACGACAGGGGAGTTCAATACCGCACGGGCATTTATTATACGGATGAGAAGGACAAGCCGATTATAGAAGCCTCCCTGAAACGGCTCCAGCAGCACTTCAAGCAGCCCGTGGCGATTGAAGTTCAACCCCTGCGTCAATTTTCACGGGCGGAAAAATACCACCAGCGCTATCTGGACAACAACCCCGGCGGCTACTGCCATATTCCGCCCGGCAAGTTCCAGGAGGCGGCCCAGGCCAGGGAAGCCGCTCCCGTCTACCGGAAAAAACCGGATGACGAGCTGCGCCGCAGCCTGACGCCCGAGCAATTTGCAGTTACGCGGAACAATGCGACGGAACCTCCCTTCCGCAACGAATATTTCAATAACGACAAGCCCGGCATTTATGTGGACGTTACGACGGGGGAACCCCTGTTTCTTTCCACGGACAAGTTTGATTCCGGCTGCGGCTGGCCCAGCTTCTCCCGGCCCATCAAGGAAGAACTGATTCAGGAAAAACAGGATCTTTCCCACGGCATGCGCCGTACGGAAGTCCGCAGCAAAACGGGGGACGCCCATCTGGGGCACGTCTTCACGGACGGCCCGAAGGACCGCGGCGGCCTGCGCTACTGCATCAACAGCGCTTCCCTGAAATTCATTCCTGAACAGGATATGGAAGCGCAGGGGTATGGAAAATACCTGCCCCAGCTTCGCCGGGAGGCAGCGGACAGAAAATCCGGGGAAAAGTAGCTTATGGAAAAAACGGAAGGTGAACCTCACCTATCCATCAATCCGTTAAAAATCCGGAGGACGAAGTGTGGCCGGATAAAGAACCGGCTCTCGGTTCCATGCAAGATTCCATGCGCACTTATGCTGTAAGACGGGAGACAGGAAACAAAGATGCTGAATGCGGCGTCCCATGCATAAGAGGTTCCGGAAAGGGATAAAAGTAGTACTCCGGAAGAAGATTCATGAAGGCTGCTTCCCGGGCCGCAGGCAGTCAACCAATTCCGGTACGCCTGCGTTTGAAAAAAACGCCCTCCATCCATGCCGCTGCCGATGAATGGAGAGTGGGCAATCGGCAGCAGGCCATGGAGGATTTGGGTTGTTGGGGCAATACGACTTGCAGCAAATGCCGTTTATCTTCATGCCGTTCATTGAAATAGCGACGGCCAGGCGCGTTTTGTGTTAAAAAAATGAGTTTTTTATTTTCAACGCTTTCATCCATCTATTGAAATCGTCCCGATTCTTTGACCATGAACATATCATAAAAATAAAAACCATTTTCTGCCAGCGCCGGATTCCCCTCACCTGCCACAAGAGGGAGGCAAGGAGCTCTTCTCCGCCAACGGTATCCGCCTTCTCCTCCGCGTCACTGCACGATCGTGACGGGAGTACCTACTTTAACGGTCTTGAAAAGCGGCACACAGGAGGAGCGGGTCATGCGGATGCATCCATGTGACTGGGGCGTCTGGAAAACGGGTCCCACGTGCATGCCGATGCCGCTGTCCGTCAGCCGCATGAAATAGGGCATGGAGGCATCATATAAATTGGAGACGTGGTGCACCGCCTTTTCCGTAATGCGGAAATGGCCCACGGGCGTGCGGTGGGAAGCGGTCCCCAGACAGACGGGAAAATCCATGGCTACTTCATCCCCCACCATCAGCTGGCCCCTCTGGCTTCCGCGGCTGATCACCACCCGCGTATTGCCGGGAGTGGCTTTTTTCATAATGTCCTGGTTCATCCACTCGTCATGCACCTCCGTATAATCCACCCCGGCCACCACCACTCTCGTATTCGGCCCGTAAGAAGTCATGGGCATGGTCGTAGGCACCGTCAGGGGCACCATGCGCAAATTCTCTTCCTGCGGCCCTGAACAGGCTGCCAGCACCAGCGCTCCCGCTGCCGCTCCTGCAATAATTGATAAGGTTTTTTTCGCGTTCATCATCTTTAACCCTTTCAGAGGGTTGGACAATGCCGCGAACTTATTTTCAATGTTTCATGACGCACTCTATCAAAATTCCGGCATGCACGCAAAAGGCGGAAACCGGAAAAAAGCGGCCGTCACGACAGCGGAATATTGCGCGCCACGGTAAACAGGGCAAGTACGGCCACGCCGGCGGTCAGCACCCTCAGGAATACGGTCTTGTCCCTGATGAAAAACAGCGTTCCCAGCCAGATGAGCGTGGGAACCAGCAGCACGTTGTACCGCAGGGAATCAAGCCAATGGCCATGAAGCAGGGCATGCAGGGCCCTGGTGGAACCGCAGCCGTAGCAAAGATAACCCGTGGTTTTATAGAAAAGGCACTCCGGCAGCCAGCCGGACCGGGAAGGGTCATCCACCAGCAGGAGCACCGCGCATGCCGCAGCCAGCAGCGCCAGATACAGGAAAAACAGTTTCATTCCATGAAAAAGGCCTGCGGATCTTCGGTTCTCCGCAAGCCTTGGATTCACGAGCCTGGTGAAGCCTTTTATCAGTTGCGCCAGGCAGTCCAGCCGCCGACCAGCATCAGGACGATGCTGAGAATCACGGCAATAAGGCTCATCGTCTTGCCGTTGCTCTTGTCGGGATATTTGTTGAGGCCTATGATGCCCAGAATGAGGCCTACGAGGCTGCATAAAACGGCAAAGACGAGGGCACAAATGGCAAGCGTATTGTTTGGTCTTTCTAACTCAGACATATTCTTTAATCCAGTTTGATTTTTATTGGGGTGCGCACAGCAGGATGCCAGACGCAAATCCTTGCCATCTAAACAAAATGCCGTGCTTCTACAAGTTTTTCCTGGTTCTGTTGTCAGTTCCTGCGCGTCTTACAGGCAAAAACGCCGGAAAAAACCGGCAGCACGCGTGCAAAAAGGAATTTCCACGCTTGCGGGAGAGGGGGAAAAATCCTCCCCCCGTCACACAGAGTCCTTGCCTTATCATATTTGGCCTGTATAGTACCCGCGACTGCCAGGAGGGCAGCCGCCTGTTTACAGTTAACCCTCTATTCCGCATCATGACCAAGATTGCCAAGAGCACGTTCACCACGGGAACCGGAACCCCGGGACAGTTTTATTCACTGCCAGCCCTGTCGGAAAACGGCTATCCCCGCCTGAACCGTCTTCCCGTTTCCATCCGGATCGTTCTGGAATCCCTGCTCCGCAATTGCGACGGCCTGAAGGTAACGGAAAAGGATGTGGACAACCTGGCCTCCTGGAACGCCAAAAATCCCGGTTCCTATGAAATCCCGTTTACGGTGGCCCGCATCGTCCTCCAGGACCTGACGGGCGTTCCGCTGCTGGTGGACCTGGCCGCCATGCGCTCCGCCGTGGCCGGACTGGGAAAAGACGCTTCCGTCATTGAACCGCTGGTTCCCGTGGACCTGGTGGTGGACCACTCCGTCCAGGTAGACTGGGCAGGCCGCACGGACGCCCTGGAAAAGAACCTGGACATCGAGTTCCAGCGCAATGCGGAACGCTACGAATTCCTCAAATGGGGCCAGCAGGCTTTCCAGACCTTTTCCGTAGTGCCCCCTTCCGTGGGCATTGTCCACCAGGTGAATCTGGAATACCTGGCGCAGGGCGTCATGGAAAAGGACGGCGTTTATTTCCCGGACACCCTGGTAGGGACGGATTCCCACACCACGATGATCAACGGCATCGGCGTCGTGGGCTGGGGCGTGGGCGGCATTGAAGCGGAAGCCGGCATGCTCGGCCAGCCGGTCACCTTCCTGGTGCCGGAAGTAGTGGGCGTCCACATGACGGGGGAACTCCGTGAAGGAGTGACCGCCACGGACCTGGCGCTCCATGTCACCCAGATGCTGCGCAGCCACGGCGTGGTAGGCAAATTTGTGGAATTCTTCGGGGAAGGAGCGGCGGCCCTCCCGCTGGCGGACCGCGCCACCGTAGCGAACATGGCCCCGGAATACGGCGCCACCATGGGCTTCTTCCCCATGGACGAACGCTGCTCCGACTACCTGCGCCAGACAGGCAGGAGCGAGGAAGCCATCGCCACGTACGAAAACTACTTCAAGGCCCAGGACCTGTGGGGAATGCCCCGCAATGGAGAACTGGACTACACGGTTCAGCTGGAACTGGACTTGTCCACCGTGGAACCCGCCGTTTCCGGACCCAGGCGCCCGCAGGACCACATCCGCCTGGCCTCCATCAAGGACAGCTTCCGCAAGCTCGCCGGCATGCCCGCGGCGGAAGGCGGTTACGGCAAAAAGGAATCCCCGGCGGTCAAGGTCACCATGCACTCTCCGGCTGGCGTTCCCGTTCCGGTGGAAGGCTTCAGCCAGGAGGCGGAATTGAAAGACGGCAGCATCCTCATCGCCGCCATCACCTCCTGCACCAACACCTCCAATCCGGGCCTGATGCTCGCCGCCGGGCTGCTCGCCAAAAAAGCGGTCGCGCTGGGCCTGCAAGTGCCGCCGCACGTAAAAACGTCCATTGCGCCGGGCTCCCGCATCGCTTCAGACTACTTTGCGGCCAACCAGCTCCAGGAATCCCTGGACGCCCTGGGCTTTGAAACCGTCGGCTACGGCTGCACCACCTGCATCGGCAACTCCGGACCGCTGAATCCGGAACTGGAACAGGCGGTCAGGAACAATGACATCGTGGCCGCCTCCGTCCTCTCCGGCAACCGCAACTTTGAAGCGCGCATCCATCCTTCCATCAAAACCAACTTCCTGATGTCCCCTCCGCTGGTCGTCGCCTTCGCGCTGGCCGGACGCGTGGACATCGACTTCCAGACGGAACCGCTGGGCACGGACCGCAGCGGGAAGCCCGTCTTCCTGAAAGACCTCTGGCCCAGCTCCGGGGAAATCGCGGAAGCCGTCGCCAAATCCCGCAATCCGGAAGCGTACCGGGAACTATACACCATCACGCCGGACAAAAATCCACGCTGGGCCGCCGTGTATGCGCCGGAGGGCTCCGTCTTCCAGTGGAATGAAAACTCCACCTACATCCAGGACCCGCCCTTCTTCTGCGGCTTCAACGGCCAGCCCCGCACGCTGGCGGACATCCGGGACGCCCGCCCCCTGGGCATCTTTGGCGACTCCGTGACTACGGACCACATCTCCCCCGCCGGAGCCATCCGGGAAACGGGCCCCGCCGGGCTGTACCTGCAAGGCATGGGGGTGGACAGAAAAGACTTCAACTCCTTCGGCTCCCGCCGCGGCAACGACCGCGTGATGACCCGCGGCACCTTCGCCAACGTCCGCATCAAAAACCTGATGGTGGACGGCACGGAAGGCGGCTATACGCTGTACTTCGGCAACCGCTCCATTCCCGCCCCGGACAAGAAAATAACCCCTGCCGCCGGAACCCCCGCCTTCATCTATGATGCAGCCATGGCCTACGCGCAGGACGGTGTTCCGCTCATCGTCATCGGCGGAGAAGACTACGGCATGGGCTCCTCCCGCGACTGGGCGGCCAAGGGCACGAACCTGCTGGGCGTCAAGGCCGTCATCACCAAGAGCTTTGAACGCATCCACCGTTCCAACCTCATCGGCATGGGCGTGCTGCCCCTCAACTTCGCCGACAAGGCGGACTACGACCGCATCGCCCCGTTGAAGGACGCCACCTTCTCCATCCTGGGGCTGGACAACGGCATCGCCCCGCGCCAGCAGGTCACGCTACGCGTGCAGCCCGCAGACGCGGAGGCGTTTGACGTGCCCGTCATCGTCCGCATTGATACGCCCATTGAAAAGGAATACTACCTGGCGGGCGGCATCCTGCAATACGTCCTCACTCAAATCCTCAAATAACGCGGCTTGGCCGGGCTTTTCCGGCGCCGCATCCTTTCCAGACGGGCCGCCCTTCCCCCCGAAGGCGCGGCCCGTCTGGCGCCTTCCTCTCCGGGAGCACCCGCAGCTCCATGACACGGCTTGATTAGTTCACTTGAACTAATTCCAAATTCTGCTTGCAATCCTTCCGGGCTGTTTCTAGAACAAACACATGGAATATAGATCTGTCTGGACGGGCTTTCTTGCCGTATTCGCCGCCCTGGCGTTCTGCAGCTGCTCGCAGAACGATAAAATGAGACCGCCGGCCGTCTCCTTCAAAATTCAAAAAGCCCCGGTAGTCCCCCGCACGTCCAACCAGATGGGCCGTGAGGTGGGCATCCGCGTCTCCTACATGCCCAAAAGCACGTATGCCCGCAGGCATGCGGCCTCCATGCGCCCCCGCTTCATCACCATCCACAGCACCGCCAACCCCAAGGGAGACGCCAACGCCCATTCCCGCTACCTGAACAGCGGCAAATCCCGCAGCCTGAACTGGCACTTCACGGTGGACCAGTTCGGCGCGTACCAGCACATTCCCACGACGGAAACGGGCCACCACGCGGACCACTCCGGCCCGGGCGACCAATACTCCGTAGCCATTGAAATGTGCGAATGCACCACGCACAACCCCGTCGTCATCTACAACAAGACAGCCAAGCTGGCGGCCCTGCTGATGATGCGCTACAACGTCCCCCTGCGCAACGTGGTGCCCCACAACTACTGGTCCGGCAAGAACTGCCCCGCCCCGCTGATGACCAACGGCCGCCCCGGCTATAAATGGAGCTGGTTCATCTCCCGCGTGGACTATTACTACCGCTGCCTCCAGGCCGGGAAATAATCCCTCCCCCTTTCTGCCGCGCATGCCGCACTCATGACAAGGCGTTCTCTTTACCGTTTCCGGCGGAGGGTGCTTCATGAAGAGTATGAAAATCATCACTTCCCCCGGAGATACGCAGCGGCTGAGCAACGGCCTCCCCATTCCCGGCATCGGTTACGGAACCTACCTGGCCCCGGACGACACGTCGGGAACCCGGAGCATTCTTGACGCGCTGGAAGCAGGCTACCGCCTCATTGACACAGCCAGCGTATACGGCAATGAAAAAACGGTGGGGCGCGCCGTCAGGGAAAGCTCCATTCCGCGGGAGGAAATCTTCATCACCAGCAAAGTCTGGAACACGGACCAGGGTTATGAAAGCACCCTGAGCGCTTTTGACGCCTCCCTGAACCGCCTCGAAACGGATTATCTGGACCTGTACCTGATCCACTGGCCCATCCCCGCCGGATATGAGAAGGACTACAGAGATCTGAACAGGGAAACCTGGAAAGCCATGGAGCGCCTTTACAAGGAGGGCCAGGCAAGGGCCATCGGCGTCAGCAACTTCCTTCCCCGCCATTTGGAAGCCCTGATGGAACAAGCCGATACCATCCCCATGGTGAACCAGCTGGAAATCAATCCCAGGTACCACCAGACGGAAGCGGTCGCCTTCTGCCGGGAACACGGCATTCTGGTGGAATCATGGGGCCCCCTGGCCCGCGGAGGCGTACTGGAGGAACCCGTCCTGCGCCGCATCGCGGACAAGCATAAAAAATCCGTAGCCCAGATATGCCTCCGCTGGGAACTCCAGCGCGGCATCGTGCCCCTCCCCAAATCCGTGCATGCGGACAGAATCAAAGCCAACCTGGACGTTTTCGGCTTCTCCCTGGACGGAGAAGACATGGCCCTTATTGACACGCTGGACGCCCCCGGGCACTACTCCATTCACCCGGACCATCTTTCCGAGGAGTAATCTTTCCAGAAAAGATTCAAGGACGGACTATTCTCTTCGCTTCCTGGCGGATTCCACCAGGCGTTGGCGAGCTTCCTGCCTGGCACGGAATGCCTGTTCGCGTTTTCTTTCCTCCGCCAGCGCCGCTTTCTTTTCGGAATCACGGAGTTTCCCGTAAAGCAGCGGGTTCATGGCGGCCTCGTCCTCCGGGCCTTCATGGTGGTACACGGGCAGCCCGTCCGCGGCCAGCGCCACATGGTAGTAACGGCCGTCCTCCCTGGAGTCCCGGCCTTTTTTGTCCAGGCGGGAAAGAATCACGGCATACCCCAGTCCCGGAGCGTTCATCAGCTTCCGCTGGTCGTCAAACAGGGCGGCAACGCGCATGTTGTCGTAGTCCAGCTTCATGATGCCGCAGACCATTTTGCCCTCCGTATTCCAGTACATCACCAGCTTCTTTTTTCCCAGGGAATTGGGCTTGCACGTTTCATAGGCTCCCTTGACGGGGCGGCTTTCCATGGACAGGGAGTAGTCCGCATTGCTGTAGGATTTTGTCTCCCTTGCGGCGAGTCGTTCGCCCGGAGGGAGCAGGGAGGAAACGGGAGCGCGCATTTCCGTCCGTTCCTCAGGCATGTATTTGGAGGGAATGAGCAGGCCTTTTCCGGTATCGTAATAGGCGTAAAGGCTTCCCTGGTCCAGAACCATGTCAAAGTTTTTCTGCCCCCTCCCGCTTTCCGGGCGCGCCTGCGGGCGGCAGTATTCCTGGATTCGGAACGGAGGGCCCTTGATGGCGGAAAGGGAGGTGGTACAGACCAGCCCGTCCACCTTCCTGGTTCCCGTCAAGGTTCTGGTGGGGTTTTTCCGGGCCGCTTCATTATAGCGGGGAGTGATGTCTTTTTCCACCGGCGTCCACGTTGCTTTTTCCAGTTCCTTCATCAGGAACGGCCAGAGCATCGCGGCCAGCTTCAGGTCCCGGCGCGCCGCCGTGCCCGTTAGGGAAGCCGCCAGCGCCGCGTCTTCCTCATCCAGGCGGTTCAGCGGAATTTCCACACGTTTCCGCCCCGTTTTAAGCGCCAATCTGGAACCCGTGCAGGATTGAAAACTGCCTTTTACCACATCTCCGAGCTTGGATATCCATTCCCGTTCGCCCGGAAAGGCATATTCATCAGCCGGCGCACAAACCGCGCCGCACCATACCAGCACAGCAAGCAGAAGGAGTTTCATCGTCAGGAACACAGGGTTGCAACTGCAACCCTAACAACAGGGCCGGCCGGATAAAAGCTTTTAATTGACCGCCGCTGCATCGGGAACCCGGAACAAGAAAGGGGAAAACGGCCTCATCACATGTCATCCGGAGGCCATGCAGGGCCGATAAGGGCCGGAAGGCCCTTTTTCCCGGGCGGGAGACCGTGACAAACCGGGGGGAATTGGAAGAAGCAAGGGAAACTGAATTTGGCTTGCCCGGGAGTGAGGAGCTCCCGCCCCTCATCATTCCCTCCAATCAGCGGCCTCATGCCACCCTGACCGCGCATCCGGAGAAAATCCTCGGACCGCAGTTATTGCTTCTTCCCTTTTTTAGGAGCCGCCTCTGCCGTTTTAGCGCTTCTTCCCGCGCCTTTCCCGGCAGTTTTGGGCGTCCTGGCCGTTTTGGAAGCCGAAGCTTTTTCCTTGTCTTCCGACTTGGCCGCAGCTTTTTTAGCCGGATATTTCTTTTCCCGGGGCGGGAATTCAAAGCCGATCTTGCCCGTCTTCGCATTGAAGACCAGATAAGCGTCAAACGGGCGCTTGGTGCGCTGGGAGATGAAGCCCTTCATCAGGTCGGACTTTCCTTCCGCCAGAATCTTCAACACCTGGTCCAGCGGAATTTCACGGCCCAGGATGGTCCGGGAAACGGAGACGGCGGCATTTTCCTTTCCAATGGCCAGGGAAGGGACTTTCCAGGCCTTGGCCGTTTCCATCACATCGTGTTCCCCCATGTCCGGGATGGTGACGGAGGCCACTTTCACGGCTTCCTCCGTCCCGGCGGCTTCGTCCTCCTCCCGTGCCGGGAAGTAGAGCGTGGCGCGGAACTTGTCGTTGAGCTCCAGCCCCGCTTCAAAGGGTTTGCCGAACCGGGAGGTGAATCCGTGGAGGATTCCCGTCTTGCCGTCCACAATGAGGGTTTTCAGCTCTTCATCCGTCATGTCGCGGCCGGAGATGACCTTGCGGATGCTGAACTTGCAGGAACGGCAGGAAACGGCGTCCAGCGTGTTTTTCAGGCCGTGGGCATGGCAGGACGGGCAGTCCAGTTCCATTTCCGGCAGTTCCACCTGCTGCTGGGCTTCCCGGAAGTCTTTCACTCTCTTTACGATTTCCCCGGTCAGAGTCTTGATGCCTTCCATGAAGGAGTCCCTCGGCAGGGCGGCCTGCTCCATCTGCTTGAGCTTGTATTCCCATTCCCCGGTGAGGCTGGGGGAGGTAAGCGTTTTCAGCCCGATGCGTTCCAGCAGGGCGATCAGTTCAATCCCGCGGCGCGTCGCCAGAAGCTCGCGGCCGTCCCGGACAATGTATTCCTGGGAAATCAGGCCTTCAATGATGGAGGCGCGGGTGGCGGGAGTGCCCAGGCCGCGTTCGCTCATGGCGGCGGCCAGTTCTTCGTCATGCACCAGCTTTCCGGCGCCTTCCATGGCGGCCAGCAGCGTGGCTTCATTGTACCGTGCGGGCGGCTTGGTCATGGCGTTGCGGATTTCAATTTCACGCACGGCAGCCTGTTCCCCGTCATGGACGGGCACCAGCTCTTCCTTGGAAGAACTGCCCGCCTTGCGTCCGTAGACGGCCTGCCAGCCCGGTTCCACCAGCACGCGCCCCGTGGTTAGGAAGGCGTCCGTCACGCCGCCCTGGTGGGCAATGAGCGTGGTTCTGCGCGTGTCCTCAAACACGGCGGGGGGGAAAAAGACGGCCAGGAAGCGGGCCATGACCATTTCAAAGAGTTTCTGCGCGTCTCCGGTAAGCTTTTCCATCTTGCCGGTCGGGATGATGGCGAAGTGGTCGCTTACCTTTTTCGTGTCAAACACGCGCCGGTTGGGCTTGATGCGCTTGTTGTCCAGGATGTCCTTCGCAAAAGTGGCGAATTCCGGGTCCTGCTCCGCCACCGTGCCCACGATGCCGTAGACCTTGCCCAGATAGTCCTCCGGCAGGTAGCGGGAGTCCGTACGGGGATAGGTGAGCACCTTGTGCTTTTCATAGCACTCCTGGGCCAGCTGCAGCGTGCGCTTGGCGGAAAAGCCGTAGCGGTTGGCGGCTTCCCTCTGGAGGGAGGTCAGGTCATACAACAGCGGGGCGATGGTTGTGACGGGTTTCTTTTCCTCCGTCACCGTGCCGGATTTGCCGCGGCAGCGGTCGCGGATGACGGTCGCCTGTTCCGGGTCCCAGATGCGTTCCGCGCGGGACTGCGGGTTGTCGTCCTTTTTCCAGTCCCGGTCAATCCAGCGGCCGGAGTAGGAGCCGGACTGCACGCCGAATTCCGCCCACACTTCCGAATAGGGCACCGGTTCAAACGCCTGGATTTCCAGTTCCCTCTGCGTCAGAATGGCCAGCGTGGGGGTCTGCACGCGTCCGGCGGGGGTGACGTTGAAGCCTCCGCGGGATTGCAGGATGGTAAGGGCGCGGGTGCTGTTCAGGCCCACCAGCCAGTCTGATTCGGAACGGCACACGGCGGCGTTCGTCAGGGGCTGCATGTCGGCCTCGCTCCGCATGCTGTGCCACGCATTCAGGATGGCTTCATCCGTCATGGACTGCATCCACAGGCGGCGCGCAGGCTTGGTCCATTTTCCGTAACGCACCAGGTTGTGGAAAATGAGCTCCCCTTCGCGCCCGGCATCGCATGCGTTGACGATTTCCGTCACGTCCTTGCTTTTGGCGAGCTGGAGAACCTTTTTCAGGCGGTCTTCCGACTGTTTGATGGGTTCCAGTTCAAACGTCCTGGGGATGACGGGCAGATAGTCGAACTTCCATGGCAGGGACTTGCCGCCCTCCGTCATGGGCTTCTTCTGTTCCAGCAGGTGGCCCACGGCGGACGTGATGATGGCCCGGTCATTCTGGTAAAACGCGCCGGATTTGTCCCGGGTGAATTTCCCAAGCTCCTTGCCGAGGACTCTCGCCAGATCAGTGGCGACGCTCGGCTTTTCTGCTATAATTAACGTTTTGGACATATCGGCGGCTCGGAAAAATAGAAGTGGTAAACAGTGGCGGCAACCTTTCCCGCATCTGCGGCGCGTTGCATTTGGAGGTGAATTCCTACTCCCCTACCCCCCATGCTTGTCAATAACCAATTATGTATTTACGGGAAAAGCGAGCTTTTATGTCAGAATAACGGATTTTCCCGCCTCCATTTTCCGGAAAAGCCGCGCTGGCACCTTGCCAGCCATCTTACGCCATGCTATTTGTGGGATGATGAAAACGAGCCTTCCTTTCGTCCTGCTTCCCGCCTGCCTCGCGCTGCTGGGGGCCTGTTCCCCCACGCCGTCCGACCGCATCGCGAAGAATATGCAGGCCTATGAACAGCTTCCGAAGGAGCAGCAGGCCAAAGTGGCGCGCGGAGAGCTGGAAAAGGGCATGTCCCCCATGGCGGTCCTGCTGGCATGGGGGGAACCTGAACAGAAGATGGCAGGCCGGATGAACGGGAAGAATACGGAACGGTGGATTTACACGCGGAGCGGCACGGGCTGGTCCGTGGGCCTGGGCGGAGGCGGATTCCGCAGCAGGGATTCCGGGGTAGGCACCGGGATAGGCGTCACGATGCCCCTGGGCAGCCGTCCGCCCGTTTCCTATAATGTCCTGTTTGAAAATGGAAAGGTCATCGGCTGGGAAGCCGTCAATGGCTTTTAAACGGCATTTCCCCGGATAACGCTTTTCCATCCGTTCCGCCCCGGCATCTCCCGCGGGGCGCACCGTTTTTCCTATTTGCCGGCGGCCTTGACGATGGCCTCCACCAGGCCGTTGATGTCGTGCGTTTTCGCGGTAATCGAGGGTGCGCGCCCCAGCTCCTTGAGGGTTGCCGTGGTCACGGGCCCGATGCTGGCGGCCTTGCAGCCGTCCGGCCACGGAAGCCCCAGCTTGAAAAAGTTTTCCGCCGTGGAGGAGCTGGTGAACGTCACGATATCCGCCCCCCGCTCCCGGAAAGCCGCCTGGGCTCCCGCCACGTCCTCCGTTTCCGCTTCCGTCCTGTAGGCGATGCATTCGTCCACAATAGCTCCCAGAGCGGTCAGGCCGTCGTAAATCACGCGCCGCGCTTCCTCCCCGCGCACCCACAGGAACGTGCTGTGCTCAATGGTTCCGATTTCCTCGCGGGCGTCCTTGAAGGCCTTGACGAGTCCTTCCGCCACGAATTTTTTAGGCATGATATCCACGGCCAGCCCGTATTCCCGGAGCTTCGCCTCCGTTCCGGGCCCGATGGCCGCAATCCTGGCGCCTCCGATGCTCCGGATGTCCTGGTACACGGCAAAAAACGCCTGGAAGAAGCGTTCCACCCCGTTGGGGCTGGAGAACACCAGCCAGTCATAGGTATGGGCGTGCACCACGCCTTCCGCAAATTCCCGCTTGTTGGAGGGGGGGGCCATGCGGATAGTGGGCATTTCCAGCACTTCCGCACCCAGACGGCGCAGGCGCACGCTCAGTTCCCCGGCCTGGGCGCGGGTGCGCGTCACCACGATGCGCTTGCCGAACAGGGGCAGTTTTTCAAACCAGGCCAGGCTGTCGCGTTCCTTCACCACATCCCCGATCACGACTACCGCAGGGGCGCCCAGCCCGGCCTTTTGAACCTTGGCGGGCAGCGTCCGGACAGTGCCCGTAACCGTGCGCTGAATGCCCGTGGTGGCCCACTGGATGGCGGCGGCCGGCGTGGACGGCTCCTGCCCGTATCCGGTCAGGGCTTCGCAGACGTCCGCGAGCTTCTGCATGCCCATCAGCATGATTTTCGTGCCCTGCGCTCCGGCGATTCCTTTCAGGTCCAGGGAAGATTCCTTCTTGTTCACGTCTTCATGGCCCGTGAAGACGGTAAATTGCGTGCAGTACTTGCGGTGCGTCACCGGAATGCCCGCATAGGCCGGCCCCGCAATGGCGGAGGTAATGCCCGGAATGACTTCAAACGGCACGCCCGCTTCATGCAGGGCGTCCGCTTCCTCCCCCCCGCGCCCGAAGACGTAGGGATCGCCGCCTTTCAGGCGCACCACTTTTTTCCCGGCGCGTCCCAGTTTGACCAGCAGGGCATTGATTTCCTCCTGCGGCAGGGCGTGGCGGGAAGCCCGCTTGCCCACAAAAATCCTTTCACATGCGGCAGGAGCCCAGTTCAGCAGTTCCGCCGAGCTCAGCGCATCATATACCAGCACTTCCGCCGCTTCCACCAGTTCCCGCCCGCGGACGGTCATCAGGCCGGGATCCCCCGGACCCGCTCCAAGCAAATAAACAATACCCTGTTGCATGCTGTCATTCAACTCCATCACCCGCTTTTTGGCGACAATAAACCCCGCCATGCCCGGATTCATTCCATTGATGGCAGAATTGTCACAAGACATTCACAAAAGATTCTTGTTTTTTGAATAAATACAATTATCACGTATTTATGAATATTTCACGTATACTTACGACCACTCTCGCTGCCGCATTCACCCTTCCGGCTTTGGCGGATATTCCGGCCTCCCGAGTTCCTGCCCCCGTGAAGGAACAGGTGCAGAAGCAGTATCCGAACGCCGGCGCCATCGAATGGGATTTCGACAACGACGAAGACGTTTACGAGGCGGAATTCCACCTCAACGGCCTGGAATACGACGTCAAGCTTTATCCGGACGGCACCGTCTGCCTGATTAAGGCGGACATGCGCCTTCAGGATCTGCCCGCCCCCGTTACGGCGGCCATCGCCCGCGATTTCCCGGGGTACGCTCCCCGCCGCGCCAAGCAGATCACCGCCAGGGGAGCCCTGAAGTACCGGGTGGACTGCCGGTCAGAAACCGCCGCCGTCCGCAAACTGGAGCTTTACTATGCCCCGGACGGCAAACTTCTTTCCCAGAAGGCGGACGATTGAATGCACCGTTCTTCCGCATGTTTCCGTATGACAGAAGCCGGGGGAACCTCTCCCGGCGGCTGACACGGCGCCCTCTGGATTCAACAAAGCCTTATGATATAAGGTCAAACTTGCAATGATTGAATTATTCAATATCGACTTCCTTTCCTACACGGCCCAGGCGGCGGAAACCGCCCCGCAGCATTCCTATACCATTTACTGGATGATTCTGCTGGGCTCCATGCTTCTGAGCTGGCTGGTCAGCGCGCGCATGAAGAGCCGTTTCAGCGAATATTCCCAGATTCCCATTCCGGTGACCGGGCGGGAAGTGGCGGAACAGATGCTGAAGGACAACCACATCACGGACGTGAAGGTGATTTCCACCCCCGGCCACCTGACGGACCATTACAATCCGGCGGACAAGACCGTCAACCTGAGCGAGTCCGTTTACAATTCCAACAGCATTGCCGCCGCGGCCGTGGCGGCCCATGAAGTGGGGCATGCCGTACAGCACGCCCAGGCCTATCACTGGCTGGGCCTGCGGTCCGCGCTGGTTCCCATCGTCCAGTTCTCCTCCAATCTGGTGAGCATCGTGCTGATCATCGGCATTATCCTGCTGGCCATGGGCGGTTCCCCGTGGGTGCTGGGGCTGGGCATCGGCCTGTTTGCCATGACCACCATCTTCGCCTTCATCACGCTTCCGGTGGAGTTTGACGCTTCCTCCAGAGCCCTGAAATGGCTGGACCGTTCCCACCTGATGAATTACTTCGACCACGGAAAGGCCAAGAGTGCCCTGTTCTGGGCGGCCATGACCTATGTGGTGGGCGCGCTTTCCTCCCTGGCCATGCTGCTGTATTACGTGTTCATTTTCCTGAACGCGCGCGGCAGGGAATAATCCCAAGCACGGGCGCAGCGGCATACGGGGTTCCAGCCCATGCGGATAACGAGGCTTTTCAGGCCCTCCCTCCGCAGGAAAACCTCTTTCAGCCTTTTTCCCGAAAGACGGGGAGCACGGAAACGTGCTCCCCTTTTTTAACGCATCAGGCGCGGGCAGCGGTCCCATGCAGGGTTCTGTCTTCCCGCGCCTTCCGCGGCAGGGGCTATTCCAGGCGTTTCCGTTCCAGCCTCGTGCCCTATGCTTCTTCCGGGTGTTCCTGTTTCCTCTTTCCGGCTGTCAGGCGGAAGAAGAGGGGAACCAGGAAGATCGCCAGCAGGGTGGCCGTAATGATGCCGCCCAGCACCCCCGTGCCTACGGCGCGCTGCGCGCCCGCCGCCGCCCCGTGGGCGAAGGCCAGCGGAACCACCCCGGCGCCGAACGCCAGGGAGGTCATCAGGATGGGCCTCAGGCGCAGTTTGGCGGCGGCAACGGCAGCTTCCATCACATCCATGCCTTCCCGGTAGAATTCCTTGGCCACTTCCACAATCAGGATGGCATTCTTGGCGGAAAGGCCGATGGTCGTAATCAGGCCCACCTTGAAGTAGATGTCGTTGGGCATGTCGCGCAGGAAGACGGCCAGCAGGGCTCCGAGCAGGCCCAGGGGCACCACCAGGATGACCGCCAGCGGAATGGACCAGCTTTCATACAGGGCCGCCAGCACCAGGAAGACGATCAGGATGGACAGGCCGAAGAGCAGCGTGGCCTGGGACCCGGCAAGCTTTTCTTCATAGGACTGTCCCGTCCATTCAAATCCCACGCCCTGCGGCAGGGTGGCGGTAATCTGCTCCAGGGCGTTCATGGCGTCCCCGCTGCTCTTGCCGGGCGCGGAGGAGCCGTTGATGGTGAAGGAGGGGTAGTTGTTGTAGCGCGTGAGCTGCGGGGGGCCGGCCGTCCAGTCCAGCCGGACGAAGGAGGAGAGGGGCAGAAGCTTCCCCTGGTCATTACGGACATGCAGGTCTTCAATGTCATTGCCGTTCAGGCGGCTTTTTCCGTCCGCCTGCACAATGATGCGGCGCACCTGGCTGTCATGCATGAAGTCCCCCACATAGCTGGACCCGAACATGACCGCCAGCGAATTGCTGATTTCCGTAATGGGCACTCCCATGGAGAAGGCTTTTTCCCGGTCAATGGAGACGTGCAGCCGCGGCGTGTCCGCCTGTCCGGAGAAGTAGACGCCCGTCAGGTTGGGGTCCGCATTGGCGCGGGCCAGGAGTTCGTCCCGGGCTTCCACCATGCGGGCATACCCCAGGCCGCCCTTGTCCTGGAGCCGGAAGTCGAAGCCGGACGTGCTGCCCAGTTCCGGCAGGGACGGCATGTTCAGGGCCATGACCATCATCTGGCGGTCCCCGCCAAAACGGGCGTTGACCCGGTCAATGATCGCCTGGGCGGAGTTGTCCTCTCCGGAACGCTCGTCCCAGTTTTTCAGGCCGACAAACAGCATCGCCATGTTGGTGCCGGTGCCCATGAAGCTGAAGCCGCCCACGGAGTAGGCGTATTCCACCGGTTCATGCTGCATCAGGTAATCCTCCACCTCCCGCAGCCGGGTGCTGGTTTCCTCCTGCAAGGTCCCGGCAGGCAGGGCAACCATCGCCATGAAGTTGCCCTGGTCTTCTTCCGGAAGGAAGGAGGTGGGAAGCGTGAGGTACAGGTAGCCGGCCCCCGCAATGATGAGCACATACAGGAACAGGGAGCGTACGGGGCGGCGGATGATTCCGGATACGGCATTGCCGTACCGGTCCGTGGACCGGTGGATGGTCCTGTTGAACCATCCGAAGAATCCTTTCTTTTCCTGATGCTCCACGGAGGAGGCTTTAAGCATGGCGGCGCACAGAGCCGGAGTCAGGGAAAGGGCCAGAAACGCGGAGAAGGAGATGGATACAATGAGGGTCACGGCAAATTGCCGGTAGATGTTCCCCACCGCTCCGCTGAAAAAGGCCATGGGCACGAACACGGCCACGAGCACGGCGGTGATGCCCACGATGGCGCCTCCGATCTGCTTCATGGCTTTTACCGTAGCGCGCCGGGCGTCCAGCCCCTCCTCCATCATGATGCGTTCCACATTTTCCACCACCACAATGGCGTCGTCCACCAGAATGCCGATGCTGAGCACCATGGCGAACATGGTGAGCATGTTGATGGAGAACCCGGAGAGCCACATCACCGCAAAGGTGCCCAGCAGGGCCACGGGGACGACGAGCGTGGGAATCAGGGTGGCCCGGAAGTTCTGCAGGAACAGGAACATGACCAGGAATACCAGCAGAATGGCTTCCAGCAGGGTGGAGATGACCTTCTGGATGGAGATTTCCACGAAATGGGTGGTTTCATACGGAATCTGGTAGGTGACGCCGGGCGGGAAGTCCCTGGCCAGCTCATCCATCTTGGCCTTGAGCAGGCCCATGGTTTCCACGGCGTTGGAGCCGGGAGCCATCTTGATAGCCATGCCGGTGGCGGTCTGCCCGTTGCAGCGGGAGAAGAACGCGTAGCTGTTGGAGCCCAGCTCCACCCGCGCCACGTCCCCCAGCTTGACGGAGGAACCGTCTGAAAGCGTTCTCAGCGCAATGGAGGCGAATTCCTCCGGCGTGCGGAAGGCTTCCTCCGCCACCACGCTGGCGTTGATGGGGGCGGATTTGGAAACGGCCGCCCCCCCGATGTCACCGATGATGATGCGCTCGCTCTGGGCGGCCACGGCATTCACGATGTCCGTGGGCGTCAGCCCCAGCGCTTCCAGCTTTTCCGGATCGGGCCAGATGCGCATGGACGTTTCCGCGCCGAAGAGCTCCACGCGCCCGACGCCTTTCACGCGCTTCAATTCAGGGATGATGCGCGCGGAAGCCCATTCCCCCAGTTCCGTATCATTCAGGTTCCCCGTGGAGGAAAGGGAGATCATCGCCTGAATGTTGTTGGAGGATTTTTCCACGAACACTCCTTCCTTCCGGACAGATTCCGGCAGGCGGGATTCCACGATTTTCAGCCTGTTCTGCACTTCCACGGCGGCAATGTCCGGGTCCGTGCCCTGCGTGAACGTGGCGGCGATTTCCACCGCGCCGTCGGAACTGCTGGTGGCGGACATGTACATCAGGCCGGGAGCTCCGTTGATTTCCTTTTCAATCACGGCGGTGACGGCTTCCTCCGTATCCTGGGCGGAGGCGCCCGGATACGTAGTGCGCAGGGTAATGACCGGCGGAGCGATGTCCGGGTACTGGGCAATAGGCAGGCTGGGAATGGCCAGCAGCCCGATCAGGGAAATCAGCAGGGCGACTACCCAGGCAAAAATGGGGCGGCGTATAAAGAAATCAGGCATAACGGGTTATTGCTGGGCGTTGGATTGCGGCTGGGGCGCGGCGCTGCGGACCTTCATGCCGGGCCGGAGGGACATGATGTGGCTGACGGCCACCTTGTCCCCGTCCTTGAGGCCTTCCGAAACCAGCCATTCCCGGCCGTTCAGCGTATCCGCCTTCACGGGGCGCATTTCCAGCACGCCTTCCGGGCCCACGACAAAGACGGAAGCCCCCTGCGCGGTGCGGATGACGGCGTCCCGGGGAATGGCGAACACGTTGTCCCGCACCGCCTTCTCAAATACCACGCGCACATAGGCGCCGGGCAAAAGCTCATAATCCGGATTGGGGAACTGGGCCCGCATTTCAATGGTGTCCGTATTCGGATCCACCGCCATGTCGGAAAAGATGATCTTGCCGGAATGGGGGTATTCCTCCCCATTGGAGAGCAGCAGGCGCACCTTGATTTCACCCAGCGGCACTCCCTTCCACAGGCCGGACACCACGGCGCGGCGCAGGCTGCTGTACTGGGAGGCCGGCTGGCAGAAGCGGACATAGATGGGGTCTATCTGCTCAATGGTGGTCAGGTGCGTGAATTCGTTCTGGTTGGCAAATGCCCCTTCCGTCACCAGCGCGCGGCGCACGCGGCCGGAGATGGGCGCTTCCACCCTGGTGTATTCCAGATTCAGGCGGGCCTGCTCCAGAGACGCGGCGGCGGCGGCATATTCCGCCCTGGCCCGGTCTTCCTCCGCCATGGCCTGCTTGTGCTCCCGCACGCTGACGGCGCCCTTGGCCACCAGGGAGGAATAGCGGGCGGCCTTGTCCTCCGCATCCGCCAGCACGGCCTTGGCGCGCGCTACCGTAGCCTTGCATTCGTCCAGCACGGCCTGGAGCGGAGCCGGATCTATCTTGAAGAGAAGGTCGCCCGGGCGAACCGTCTGCCCTTCCTGGTAGCAGCGTTCCTGAATAATTCCCGTCACGCGGGCGCGCACTTCCGCCTGGAGGTACGCCTCCATGCGGCCGGGAAGGTTGGCGGTTACGGGAACCTGGGTGCCGTGCACCGTGAGAACGGCCACTTCCGGCACTATTTCTCCGGGAGAACCGGCGGCCGGATTTTCATCCCCCTGCCGGCAGGAGGAGAGAGCTGCCAAAAGGGTGGTGCAGAGAAGAAGGAGACTAGTTGTTTTCATCAGTAATCATGCTTTATAAGACCTCAAGAAACCCCGGAACCACGCTTCCGACAAGACCGGGGATTTTTCAATTGCCATAAGATGTAAAGTATCCCATAATGGGAGAGTCAAGAGGCAATGAAAAGATTAAGTGGAGCGGCTTTTTATCATTTGTTGTAAGCTGCTGGCAACAAGAATCAAATGAATGACGCGACGATTTCGTCTTCAGGAAGATTTCTCTTGCATGCAGCAGCCGTTTCCGCCGGGCGCGCCTCCGGCGGGAAAAAATCAGTTTCCACGCCAACCGCAATACAGGATGGACAAGCAGAATTTACTAACCATAGGCAATCTGTCCAAACAGACCGGCGTACATATTAAATCACTCCGGTATTACGAGCAACTGGGGATTCTGCGCCCGGCCCATACGGACCCGGATACAGGCTACCGTTATTACACCCTCTCCCAGATTCCCGTGGTGGACGCCATCCGCGCCTGCACCTTCCTGGACATTCCCCTGAAGGAGTTCACCTCCTTTCTGACCGAGGACCAGCAGAGAATCCATTACAAGAAGCTGATTTCCCACGGCACCATGCTGGCGCACCAGAAAATCAGGGACATTCAGGAGAAACTGCACCTGCTGGAAAAATTCCAGAAGCAGATGGACCGGATGGAAGGCCTCCGGCGCCATGAGGGGCAGACCGTCCACGCCCTGCCGGAAAAATATTGCTGGACGGCCCCCTATGCCGGAAAACAGCACAGCACGGATTACAATGTACTCATCACCAACATGTTTGATGACATTAACCGCAATGAGCTGAGGCTGGGCGCGGAAGCCGGACTCCTTTCCTTCCACCGGAGCTCCGGAACGGAAAGGTTCCTGTATGTGGAGGTGGAAGCGACCAAAAGGGACGCCCGGCAGTTAAAGGAAGTCGTGCGCCTGCCTGCCGCCTCCTTCCTCTGCTCCATCAGGAAGGAAAGCGATATCGGGAAGGCCCCCCTGGTCTTTCCCGAACTTTTTGCGCAGGAGTATGATAAAATCATCATGGAAACGGAATTGTTTTCCGGAGACTACGATGTGGTGCATCCCAAATTCGAACTGAGATGCTCCCTTCCGCCGGAAGGGAAGTGAACCGGGGGATTTTTTCCGGAACAGGCAATGGGTGAAGAGGATGTAAAAAACGCCTTTCGGGAACCGGAGTTCCCCGTCCGCGCCCCTGCCGCCCTGCGGTGCAGCCGGAACGTCCGTTCAGGCCCGCAGGCATGAAGTCTCCGGAAGTTTCATGAAATGGCATTGCATTTCCCCATGCAGCATATAAAATAATGGGGTGGCACATTGCGACACTACACAACCGGACTTGAAGGAAAGCGCCGTCAAGGCTTACAAGGCCATGTTGCTGGCGCGGGCCTTTGACACCAAAATTTCCAGCCTGTATAAAGCGGGCAAAATCACGGGCGGCGTTTACCTGGGCCGCGGGCATGAAGCGATTGCCGCCTGCGGCGGCGTTTTCCTGACCGCCGGGTATGACGTGATCGCCCCGTTCATCCGGGAACAGGCGGCGCGCATCACCTGGGGGGAACCGATCATTGAAGCGGCCCGCTCCTACCTGGGCTCTGCCCTGGGCTATATGAAGGGACGGGACGGGAACGTCCACCGCGGACTGCCGGCGGAAGGCTACATGGCGCCCATCAGCCATCTGGGCAGCACGGTGGCCTTCGTCATCGGCTGCCTTTTTGCCAAGCGGCTGGACGGCAAGCTTCCCGGCCCCGTAGGCGTGGCCTTCTGCGGAGACGGCACCACGTCCACAGGCGCCTTTCACGAAGCCGCCAACATGGCGAACGTGGAACAACTGCCGCTGGTGCTCGTGGTGACCAACAATCAATTCGCCTATTCCACTCCCAATGTCCGTGAATTCGGGGAAGCCTCCCTGGCGGACAGGGGCCGCGGCTACGGCTTCACCGTGCATGAAACGGACGGCACGGACTTCATGGCTACGCTGGAAGCCTTCCGCACCGCCGTCAACAACGCGAGGGAAGGCAGGGGCCCCCAGTGGGTGCTGGCCAAGACCCTGCGCATGTGCGGCCACGGGGAACATGACGACGCCTCCTACATCCCCAGGGAATTGAAGGATGAGTACGACAAAAAAGACCCCGTCACCGTCGCGGAACGGCAACTGCTGGAAGCCGGCTGGCTGACGCCGGAAGAAGTGGCGGACCTGAAAAAGCAGTATGCCGATGAAGTCCAGCTGGCCGTGGCTACTGCGCAGAGGGAACCGGAGCCGGACCCCTTCCGGGAGGACTGGAACGCCACGGTGTGGAGACCTTATTAAGCCTGCAAACGGAATATTCCCATGAGCGTAACATACATTGATGCCATTCACGACGCCCAGAAAGACCTGCTTGCGGAAGACAAGGACGTCTTCCTGTACGGACAGGACATAGGCGTTTTCGGCGGCGCTTTCAAAGCGACCAAGGGCCTCAAGGAGCTGTTCCCGGACCGCGTGATTGACGCCCCCATCAGTGAGGACGCCATGGCCGGCATGGTCACCGGAGCCGCCGTCATGGGCAAGAAGCCCATCATGGAAGTCCAGTTTGCCGACTTCAGCACCATCGCTTTCAACCAGATCGTCAACATGGCGGCCACCCATTACTACCGCACGGGCATTCCCGCCAACATCACGGTGCGGCTGCCCTGCGGGGGAACGCCCGGCACGGGTCCCTTCCACAGCCAGAGCCTGGAAGCCCTGTTCGCCCACTATCCGGGCCTGCACGTCATGACCCCGGCCACCGTGGCGGACGCCTACTGGATGCTGCGCCAGGCCGTGGAAGTGCCCGATCCCGTCATCTTCCTGGAACACAAGTTCCTGTACCGCTGGCTGAAGGCGGAGGACAACTACCGGGAAGCCCCGGTGATTCCCTTCGGCATGGCCCGGATCGCCCGCACCGGAAAGCACGCCACCGTAGTGGCGTACAGCGCCATGGTGCCGGAAGCCGTGCGCGCGGCGGACCTGCTGGCGAAGGAGAGCGGTTATGAAGTGGAAGTAGTGGACCTCCGCACGGTGCGCCCGCTGGACATGGACACCGTCATCGCCTCCGTAGCGCGCACTGGCCGCGTCCTGGTCGTCGGGGAAGACTTCCCGTGGGGGGGCGTCACGTCGGAAGTCGTTTCCCGCATCGTGGCGGAAGGCTTCCATCTGCTGGACGCTCCGCCCCAGCGGCTCAACGCCAGGGACACCCCCATCCCCCAGCATCCCAACCTGTGGAAGGCGCACCGCCCTACGCTGGAATCCATCGCCGCCTCCATCCGCCATCTTTTATCCATCTGATTCAACCCAGTTTCCACCATGCCTAAAGTACCCATTCTGATGCCCCAGCTCGGGGATTCCATTGCGGAAGCCACCGTGCTGCGCCTGCTGGCGGCCCCGGGCGACACCGTAGAAGCCGACCAAGAAATCTTTGAGGTAGAGACCAACAAGGCCACCATGGGCGTCACCACCATGTGCGGCGGCGTCCTGAGCGACGTGTTTATCAAGGAAGGGGAATCCATCGTGGTCGGCGCCTGCATGGCCATGATTGACGCCACGGAAGAGGAAATTGAGCGTTCCGGGGCCACCCCGGCCGGTGACTCCACCCAGCCTTCCCTTCCGGCCAGCCCGGAATCCGTGCCCCAGCGCGTCCCGGACGCTTCCGCCCGGGAGGAAAAGCCCGCCGGGGTCCACTTTGGCCTGACGGGGGAATCCTACCAGGAAAACGGCACGGACCTGAAAGTCCAGCCCAGCGTGCGCGGCCTGCCGGTGCCCGCCGGCATGAAAGGCGCGCACTACATGTCCCCCCGGATGAAGGCGCGCATGGATGAACTGGGCATGAGCGCCTCGGACATCGCTTTCATCTCCGGCTCCGGAGCCGGAGGACGGGTCACCATTGACGACCTGGAGGAATTCCTGGAATACGTGAGCCAGTGGCCGCACCGCAAGGCCTCCTCCATGCGGCTGGCCGTGGCGGACGCCATGCGCCGGAGCTGGACGCGCCCCCTGGCCTCCGCCGGGCGCCCCGTGTTCATGGACCCCCTCATCAAGCACAGGCAGCATTCCCCGCTGCGGCCCGGCATCACCCTGTACTTTGCCCGCGCCCTGGCCCTGGCCCTGGCGGAAAGCCCGGAATGCGCCGGCTACCTGGTGGGGGAAAACATCCTTTCCCCCAAGACCATTGACATCGGCATCGCCGCCCAGGTGGCGGACGGAGTGATGGTTCCCGTGCTGCGCCGCGTGAACGAACGGACGATGGAAGAACTGCTGGAAGACTACAACAGGCTGATCGCCCAGGCGCGCCGCCGCAGGCTGGCCCCGGAAGACAGCACGGGCGGCATCGCCACAGTCACCAACTTCGGCGGCTTCGGGCTCACCTTTGCCGCCCCCATGCCCATGCCCAGCGAATCCATCATCCTGGGGGTGGGAGCCGTCACCAAGACCCCGGTCTGGAGCGACGAGGTGGAGGCGTTCATTCCCATCTCCAAGGCCAACATCGTGGCTACGGGGGACCACCGCGTGGTGGACGGCGCGGACATCGGCCGCCTGCTCAAGCGCGTGGCGGAACTGCTCCAGCGCCCGGAATACCTGTAACCCGCTCCGTTCCCGCACGCTTTACGCCGCATGACGACAGACCCACCCGTACTAGGCCTGGTAGCCGGAGACGGCGTCTACCCGGAATACATCGTCCGGGGGGCGCGCCGCCGGACGCCGGAGCTGCGCATCGTGGCCGTGGGCTTCAAGGGGGAGACCAATCCCGCCGTCATTCCCCTGTGCGACGCTTACCAGGAATTCAGCGTGGGCCAGATCAGCAAGCCGTTCTCCTTCCTGAAAAAGCACGGCGTGCGGAACGTCATCATGGCGGGAGGCATCAACCCGAAGAACATTCTCTCCCTCCGTCCGGACCTCCGCGCCCTTTCCGTGCTGATGCGCATGCCGGAGAAAAACGCGGACTCCCTGCTGGGGGCCGTCATCACGGAGGCGGAAAAAGAAGGCTTCACCATCCTCCCCGCCTTCACCTACATGGAAGAGCACATGCCGCAGCCGGGCCACATCGCCGGACCGCGTCCCACGACCGAACAATGGGAGGACGCCGTTTTCGGCATGCAGATGGCCAAGGAAATCAGCCGCCTTCACATCGGGCAGTCCGTCGTCGTGCACGGAGGCACCGTAGTTGCCGTGGAAGCCATTGAAGGCACCAACAACTGCATACGCCGCAGCGGCGAGCTGGGCAACGGCAAACCCGCCACACTGGCAAAAGTGGCGCGCCTGGGGCATGACATGCGCTTCGACATTCCTACGATCGGCCCCGTCACCATTGAGACGTGCGCGGAATGCGGCGTCAGGCAAATCGCCCTGGAAGCGGGCAAAACCATTCTGCTGGAGCGTGACCGGGTGGCGGAACTGTGCAAAAGGCACAAAATCAGCCTGCATGCCATGGACGCTTCCGGGGAGGGCTGCCCTCAACCGGAAAATCCCGCCCAATAAAAATCCCCTCGTCCGGAAACCCGGACAAGGGGAAATCATGCCGCATACGGGATGCAGAATAGAAAACGGCTTATTCAACCGCCGGAATTAAGCGTTTTTGTCCTTGTCCATCATGGACTTGGCCTTGTCACTTACGCCGGAAGCCATATCCTTGACGCCTTCCTTGCTCTTTTCGTAGGCGTCTTTCATTGCCTTCTTGCCTTCTTCCATCTTGCCGGAAGCGGCATCTTTCGAGCATCCACAGCCTTCATGCATATGGTTCATATGATCTTTGGAGTCACACATAATAAATAAATGGTTTGTATTTTAATCGTTTGAGTTAACCGTTTTTCGCAGCGTCGCCAATGGCTTCGGCCTTATCGGCAGCCCTGTCCGCCGCATGGTCCACGGCTTCCTTGCTGTCCTGGTAAGTATCCTTGACGGCTTCCTTGCTCTTTTCGTAGGCGTCCTTCGCCGCTTGCTTGCCTTCCTTCATTTTTTCGGAAGCGGCGTCCTTGGCGGCTTTGGCGCCCTTTTTCATGTGTTCCTTGGCTTCAGCCATGTCCTTGTCACCCTTGGTGCAGGAACCGCTGTTGCAGGCGCTCTGCGCCAGGGCCACTACCGGAACTGCAACGGCTACCGCTGCTATAGCATATATCAATTTTTTCATGACGTTGTTCTATTTGGATTCATTCCAATAGACTCTTTCTTCATGAAAATCTATGAATACAGTCGTGTCATTCTGCGTTCACTCCTGCAAATCAAAAGCCATAAACGCCGCGGAGGCAACGCAGTCCCGGCACGGAACACAGCCTTCTTTTTTCAGCTCCCTGCAATGGGAATAACCCAGCTTCTCCACAAACCGCCGCTTCAGCTCCTCCCTTGACTGCACGGGCGTGCACAGGAGCGCTCCATACAAGGCGCCGCATACCCCGTCAGGCGCTCTTCCCGTGCCGCACGCGGAGACGGCTTCCAGCAAATCCTCCCTTCCCAGGGCCGCGCAAACGGCCTGGGCGCAATTGTGGCGCCAGGGTTCCGTGCGGAAGGTGGACAGCGCCTTTTCTTCAACGTTCATGCCCCCACTGTAGGCCCGGCTCCCTTCCGGGTCAAGAGCCCCGTCCCGCCTTACCACCTGCAAACTCCGCCGCCGCATTCCGGGTGAGGAAACCATAAGCCCTCCGGAAAACCGCCGGCAGCGGCGTTTACTTCCCGGCAAGCCGGCGGCTGGTCTCCAGGCGCGCGGCCAGCTCCTCAAAGGAGACGGTCCCGTCCAGGCAAAGGCTCACCCAGCTTTTCTTATTCATGTGGTAGGCCGGAAAACGGCTGTGATGGTCCACAAGGCCCTCGAGCTCCCCAGGGCGGACCCGCAGATTCAGCACCTCCACCCTTTCCCTGGAACTGCCGCCCAGTTTCAACCGCGGCACAGCCAGAAAAACGGCATACCATTTTTCCGTGTCCTTCCGCCGCACGACAGCGCTTCCCGGCGACTTCCTCCACAGGAATTCCAATTCATCCCCGTAAGCCTCCCGGACGTGCGCGACGAGGCTCCGGGCAGGATCGCCCTTGAAGAAATCAGGTTCAAAGCAGCACTCCGCCACATGCCACAGCTCTTCCTCATATTCCCTGCGGAGCGCCCTCTCCCGCAACCTGTCTGCCTCTCCCTGAGCAAGATGAGGGATACTCTTCCCGTCCGCATCACGCACCGTTACGCTGACGGAGCCCTCCGCATGTATTTCAAATTCCATACAGAGCTGCCCGTTCAGCAGCTTTGTCCGGTACAGAAAACCATTTTCCCCGCGAACGCAGCCGAAGGGAGGCAATTTTTCCTCACACAACCTCCTGTCCCTGAAAACGCGTTCCACGGCTTTTTCATACCAGCTTTTCCGGGGAATGCGGCGAAAGAACATGAGGAAAAGAAGTTAAAGGAGATGGAAGGATGGAAAACGCCAGCTGCACCCCTGCAGGCGTGCAGAACCCGGCCAAGCCATGATAAATCCGCACGGGAACGGTACAAGGCCAAAATAACCTGCTCCCCATGTCCGGGGCGCCCGCATCGGGAAAAGAGTTTTTACCTCCCCGTCAGCACATACCACACGAACAGGCTGTTATGCTTCACGTACCGCTTGAGCAGCCTCGCCGGCTCCCGGTAAATGCGGTACAGCCATTCCAGGCCGTTTTTCTGCATCCACCGGGGCGCGCGCTTCACCGTTCCGGCATGGAAGGCGAAGGCCGCTCCCACGCCCACATAAACCGCGGGAGGCAGCAGCTCCTTCTGCTCCGCCATCCACCGCTCCTGCTTCGGGCAGCCCAGGCCCACCCACACCACATTGGCCCCGCTTGAGGCAACCGCCTCCCGCATCTCCCTCCGGTCTTCCTCCGTCCAGGAACGGAATGGCGGGGAATGCACGCCGGCCAGATGAAAAGCCGGGTACTTCTCCTTCAATGCGGACGCCAGGGTCTCCAGCGTCCCTTCATCTCCGCCCAGCAAAAAATGGCGCAGACCCGGATACTCCGCATTCGCCCGCACCAGGGCTTCCATCAGGTCCGGCCCGCTCACGCGTTCGGCGCTCCTTTCCCCTGCGGGAAGGCCCCTGTTCAGCTTCCACACCACAGGCATTCCGTCCGGGCAAACCACGTCCATCCGTTCCAGCACGGCCCCATAACCCCGGTCATGAACGCCGAGGGTTATCACGTGCACGTCCGCGGCGGCCACCAGGCACGGGGCCTGCGCTTCCAGGGCACGTTCCGCCAGGGCAGAGCTCATTTCCTCCACGGAGCTGACGGCCACGGAAAAGCCGAACACCTTTCTGGTCTCGCACGGCATCCGCGCGCCGGGCTGGTCAGGGTTGTTTGCAGCAGTCATGGCCTGATGGAAATGAAGGGTGAAAATCACGGCAGGGACAGCCTCAGCCCGTCGTAGGCAGGCATGACGTTCTCCGGCAGCTTGCCGGAAAGAATCCCGTAATCCATGTCGTGGGACATGTGGGTCAGCACGGCGCGCCCGGGCCGGATGGCGGCAATGGCGGCCAGGGATTCCTCCAGGCACAGGTGCGTGGGGTGCAGATGATAGCGCAAGCCGTCAATAATCAGCAGGTCAACCCCTTTCATGGCCTCCAGGGAGGCCTCCGGAATGCTTTTCACATCCGGCATGTATGCCAGCCGCTGCCCTTCCGCCTCCAGCACGTAGGCATAAGTCTCCACCCCGGCATGCATTACGGGAAGAGGCGTCACCAGCACGCTCCCTACGCGGAACGGCTCCCTCACTTCGTGAGGTTCCGGCCTGACGTAGCCGCTCCGGCCCGGTTTCGGTTCAAACGCCCAGCCGTACATGGTCCGCAGGGCTTCCATCGTCTGCGGTGAGGCGTACAGGGGCAGGCCGCCGGACCTGCGCCAGCAGAAGGCGCGCAGATCGTCAAAGCCGCCCACGTGGTCCACATGGGCGTGCGTGTACAGCACGGCGTCCACGTCCGTGATGTTTTCCCGCAGGGCCTGCTGACGCAGATCCGGGGAGGAATCCAGCAGAATGCGGGTGCCCGCGGCCTCCACGTAAACTGAAGAACGCAACCGCTTGTTTCTGGGGTCCGGGGACGTGCAGACCGCACAGGAGCAACCTATCTGCGGAACTCCGGTGGACGTTCCGGTGCCCAGAAAGAGAATGTTCATCACAGAGGTCATGATTGCGTTTAGAGCAAATGATGCCATAATGCATTCAAAATCCAAAGCCCGAATGCTTACATTGCTGAAAATTAGAAACCTGGCCCTCGTGGACCAGCTGCTCTGGGAACCCAGCTCCGGTTTCATCTGCATCACGGGGGAAACGGGGGCGGGCAAATCCGTCATCATCGGCGCCATACGCCTGGCGCTGGGAGAACGCGCGGACAAAACGCTCATCCGGTCCGGAGAACAGCAATGCAGCGTGGAGGCCGTGTTCCACCTGCCGGACTCCTCCCCGGTGCACGCCATTCTGAACGAACACGGCGTGCCGCCCTGCGAAGACGGCAACCTGATCATCAAGCGCATCATTTCCTCCACGGCCAACCGCCAGTTCCTGAATGACAGCCCGTGCACCCTGAACCTGCTGCGGGAGGCGGGCGCCTGCCTGGTGGACATGCACGGCCCCAGCGACCACCGCTCCCTGATCTCCCAGGAGAGGCAGCTTTCCCTGCTGGACGCCTTTGGGGAGCACGCCCCCCTGCTGCACGCCTACGCGGACGCGTGGCGGCAATGGCAGGACGCGCGCCGGGCCTATGACGACCTGGAGCATGCGGAAGCGGCCACCGCGCGGGAAATAGAGCTGCTGCGCCACCAGGTGGACGAGATAGACGCCGCCGCCTTTACGCCGGAGGAAGTGCTCACGCTGGAAGAACGCTGGCAGCGCGCCCGCAACGGCACCAGGCTTCAGGAACAGGTTTCCAGAATGCTTGCCATGCTGGAGGAAACGGACGTGCCCGGCCTGGGTTCCCAGTTGAGGGAACTGACCCGGGCGGCGCACGAACTGGAACGCATGGACGCCTCCACAGCCGCGTGGCTGGCCCCGCTGGCGGAAGTGAATCTGGAGCTTAAGGAAATTGAAGGACGCCTGGCGGATTATTCCTCCGAGCTGGATTGTGATCCCCGGGAGCTCTTCCAACTGGAGGAGCGCATCAACCTGCTGGAATCCCTGAAAATGAAATACGGCCCTTCCTTTGAAGACGTCTGCGCCCGGAGGGAGGAGGCGGCCCACCGCCTGGACCGCATCGAGCACCGCACGGAACGCCTGGAAGAACTGCGGGCCTCCATGGCCGTCCTGCGCAAGCAGGTGGACGCCGCCGGACAGGCCCTGACCAAAGCGCGGCAGGCATCCGCGCCCAAACTGGCTTCCTCCATCGTCAGGCACTCCCGGGAACTGGGCTTCCGCCAGGCCGTCTTTGAAGTAGGGCTCTCCCCCCTCCAGGAACCCGGCTCCCAGGGAATGGAAACGGTGGAATTCCTGTTCGGCCCCAATCCGGGCGAACCCTCCAAGCCTCTCCGGCTGATTGCCTCCAGCGGGGAGCTGGCGCGCATCATGCTGGCGATTAAAAGCGCCCTGGCGCACAAGGACTCCACCCCCCTGCTGGTATTTGACGAAATAGACGCCAATGTGGGCGGGGAAGTGGCGCGGGCCGTCGGCTTCAAGATGCAGCAGCTCGGGAACAGGCACCAGGTCATCTCCATCACGCACTTTCCGCAGGTGGCGGCCCTGGCCTCCCATCACTACCTGGTCCAGAAGGCTTCCGCGGGCAACCGCACCATCTCCTGCCTGCGGGAGGTGAGCCATGAAGACCGGATAGACGAGCTGGTCCGCATGCTGGGCGGCGGCGGGGACCACGCCCGCACGCTGGCCCAGGCCCTGCTGCAGCCCTCCTGAACGGAGGGCGCCAAAAAGGAAGAGGCCGCCTTATTTTTCCAGACGGGGCTTGAAGCCGCGCAGCCGCAGGGAATTGAACACCACGCACAGGGAGCTTAAACTCATGGCCCCGGCGGCAATCATGGGATTCAGCGTAAGGCCGAAGGCCGGATACAGGCACCCGGCGGCCAGCGGAATGCCGATGATATTGTAAAAGAAGGCCCAGAAGAGGTTCTGCCTGATGATGTGCAGGGTGGTGCGGCCCAGTTGAAGGGCTTCCGCCACGCCCACGGGATTGCTCTTCATCAGCACGATGTCGGAGGACTCCATCGCCAGCTCCGTTCCGGACTTCATGGAGATGCCCACCCGGGCGCAGGCCAGCGCCGGGGCGTCGTTCACGCCGTCCCCCACCATCGCCACCTTGTCCCCGCGTTCCTCCATCTTCATCACATGGGAGGCCTTCTCATCCGGAAGCACGTCGGAAATCACTTCATCAATATGCAGTTCCCCGGCCATGTGCCGCGCCGTGGCGGCATTGTCCCCCGTCAGCATGACCACGCGCAGGTTCATCCGCTTCAGATAATCCACCGCCGCCCGGCTGTCCGGTTTCAGGGAATCCGCCACCATGATCACTCCCGCAGGACGGTCTCCCCTCCCTACATACAGCGGGGACGCGCCCTGCCGCATGAACTCCCGGAGGCGGCCTTCCTCCTCCTTCCAGGAGATGCCCTTGTCCTGCATGAAGCCGGGATTGCCCACCGCATAGGGCACGCCGTCCACTACGCCGGAAATGCCGCGGCCCGGCACAACGGACAAATCCGCCACGGCGCGGATGGGGAGTTCCAGCAGCCTGGCGTGTTCATAAACGGCTTTCCCTACCGGATGTTCCGATCCCTGCTCCAAAGCCGCCGCCATTTCCACCAGTTCATCCGCATTCATGCCCGGCTCCGGCAGAACGGCCACCACACGGGGCTCCCCTTCAGTCAGGGTGCCCGTCTTGTCAAAAACGACGGTATCCACGCGGCTCAAAGCCTCCAAAGCTCCGGCGGACTTGCACAGGATGCCCAGCCGCGCGCCCCTGCCCGTCCCTACCATGATGGCGATGGGCGTGGCAAGCCCCAGAACGCAGGGGCAGGAAATCACCAGCACCGCAATCGCCCTGGCAAGGGCGAAGGAAAATCCCTCCCCGGCAGCCAGCCACGCAACCAACGACACCAGGGCAATCGCAATCACCGCAGGGACAAAGAAATAACACACCCGGTCCGCCAGCCGTGCAATCGGAGCCTTGGACTGGCTGGCCTCCTCCACCAGGCGGATCATGCGGGCCAGCGTGGAGTCCCTGCCCACGCGTTCCGCACGTACCTTGAGATACCCGGCCCGGTTGAACGTGCCGCTGATCACCCGGTCTCCCGCCGTCTTGTCCACCGGCATGCTTTCCCCCGTCAGGTCCGATTCATCCAGCGCGGCCTGCCCTTCTTCAATGACGCCGTCCACCGGAATCCTCTGCCCGGTTTTCACCACCACCAGGTCCCCGGAATGAAGTTCATCCAGCGGGACGGCGCGCTCCGCGCCGTCATGCCAAACCAGGGCCTCCTGGGGAACCAGCTTCACCAGCCCTTTCACGGCGGCGTTCGTCTTGCGGTAGGAACGGCGTTCAAGATATTTCCCCAGGGAAATCAGGGTGACGATCATGGCCGCGGATTCAAAATACAGTTCCATTCCGTCCACGTTGGCGCCCTGCCACAGCGCCGCAATCAACAGATACAGCCCGTACAGGAAGGCGGAACCGGAGCCGATGGCGATCAGGGAATCCATATTGGGAGACAGCGCGGCAAGCTGGCGCACGCCGTTGATTAAATAATGCCGGTTCAGCCACAGAATCGCGGCCGCCAGAATGCACTGCGCCCACAAATTCATCCAGAGCCCCCAGCCCCCTCCCGGAACGGGCCAGTGCCACATGGGCCCCATGGACAGATACATCAGAGGCGCCAGCAGCAGAACGGACCAAACGAGGCGGGAGCCTCCCGTTTCCTCCTGCCCCTGGCTTTCCTCCCCATCCGCACCGGAAAACGGTTCCTCCCGCCAGTCCGCCAGGTGGAAGCCGGCTTTCTCCACTACGGACGCAATGCGCCCCCTGGCGGGCGAATCTGGCTTTTCAAACAGAACGGTCATCCGCCCCGTCAGCAAATTCAGCTCTACGCGCTCCACCCCCTCCAATCCCTCCACGGCGCGCTCCACCTTGGCAGCACAACCGGCGCAATGCATGCCGGAAACAAGATAGTTCTTTTCTTCCATTGTCGTTAAAACGGAGTGTTTGATTTTCCGGGACCAAAGAAGGCTCCCATGTTGTTAGGTGAAACTAATCCCATCAATCCCGTTTCTCAAGCCGCTTTCGCGGCTTCACCCTTTTCCAATAAAAAATGACAAAAAAACGCCCGCGGCCCCGTAACAGTAACAAACACCTTCATCCCTTCATAATGACCGCTCCCACCCTGTTCCGAGTCCTGGCCTGCACGGCCCTGTTGTCCGCCCCCCTCCATGCCCAGCTTTACACCCTGCACGGGGACGGCGTCAAAAAAACCGAGAGGGTGGTGGAAAAAGCGGATTATTCCGATTACGAACTCGTCTGGCACGACGAGTTCGACAAGGACGGCCGCCCGGACCCCGCCAAGTGGAATTACGAACACGGATTCGTCCGCAACAAGGAGGAACAGTGGTACCAGCCGGAAAACGCCCGGTGCGAGGACGGCATGCTGATTATTGAAGGCAAAAAGGAAAAACACGCCAATCCCCATTATGACCCGGCGGGAAAGAATTGGCAGACGACGCGCAAGGAAGCGGATTACACCTCCGCCTCCCTGACCACGCGCGGCAAGTTTTCCTGGCTGTACGGGCGGTTTGAAATCCGGGCCAGATTCAGCCCGCGGGAGGGCATGTGGCCCGCCTTCTGGACCATGGGCGTCAAGGAAGGATGGCCCATGTGCGGGGAAATAGACATCATGGAGTACTACCAGTCCACCTACCTGGCCAACCTCTGCTGGGCCTCCCCCAAAAAACACGTGGGCAAATGGAGCACTACCTACACGCCGCTCAAATGGCTCCAGGAAAGGCATGCGGACTGGGCGGACAGCTTCCATGTCTTCCGCATGGACTGGGATGAAAAGGAAGTGCGCCTGTATGCGGACGACATCCTGCTGAACAGGACGCCCCTGGACAACACCGTCAACGCCGTTTACAAGGAAGTCGCCAATCCCTTCCGTCAGCCCCATTTCATCATCCTGAACCTGGCCATGGGCGCCACAGGAGGCGATCTGAATAAACTGCCCCTGCCCCAGAAGTATGAAATAGATTACGTCCGCATATACCAGAAGAAGGATTCCCCCCACAAGGGCACCATTCCCTACCGGACAGAGAAGAAAAAGGATGCTCCCGTGGAACTGTCCCGCCTTCAGAAAGCGCTAGACGAATAGGGAACGTGAACGGCCAGGGGCGCATGGAACGGATAGAGCAAAAAGGGAATTCCGGCTTCGCCGTATCCGTAAGGTCCATCCAGTTTCTTTAACCCCTTCCAATTCATATAAAAGTCCCTGCCTTCGGGAACGGGGGCGGCCTGTTACTCGGCAGCCTTCCCCTTGAGCACCAGGAGAATGTGCTCCGCCATGAGGGCGTGCCCTTCCGCATTGGGGTGCACGCCGTCCACCAGCAGGGAGCCCTTGTCCTTCATCACCTTGTTGAGGTCGATCACCCTGGATTTGGTGCTCTTGGCCACCTGCCGGATGAGCGGAATGATTTCCTTTTCAATGCATTCCCTGCTGATCCCCCCTTCCCTGGCCTCCTGGGAGGGAATGGGCAGCAGGCAGTATACCTTCAATTTGGGATTCTGCTTGCGGAATTCCGTAATGATCTCCTTGTAATTGTTTACAAAATCATCCTTGTGGCTCCAATTCACTTTTTTGCTGTCATTGGTGCCCAGGCCTATCAACAGCATGTCAGGCTTGAACGCCAGCGCGTCCTGATAAGCCTTCTCCCGCGTGATGGGGCGGTCCCCCTTGAACAGCAGGCAGCGCGCCGATACGCCGAAGTTTCCTACTTCCGCCTTCCTGTCCAGGGTCTTCGCAATCCGGGATACCCAGCAGTCTTCCTTTTTAACCCCCATCCCGGCGGTGATGCTGTCCCCCAGACAGGCCAGCTTCACTGCGGCGGCACAATCCGCCGGCAGAAAAGCGGCCAGCAGCCCTATCCACAACAAGACAATAAACTTTTTCATGGAGTAAAATATTACAATGAGAATGGCTTACTGGACGCGGCTTCAAATGTAAAGCCCGTACTCCGGCCCGTCTTCTGGTCTTTTTCCGTGCCGTCCCCTCATGAAAAAGCCCCGGCCGGATAAAACCCGGACGGGACTCTTCAAATAACAGGAAAAGGGAACGTTTAATTCACGCGGCCCAGGTAGGAGCCGTCTTCCGTCTTTACGGAAATCTTTTCGCCGGGCTTGATGAAAAGGGGCACCTGCACCACCAAGCCGGTGGTCATCGTGGCGGACTTGTAAACGTTGTTCGCGCTGTCGCCCTTGACGCCTTCCGGAGCTTCCGCCACTTCCATGGTGATGGCGGCGGGGAGTTCCACGGAAACAACCGTCTCATCCGTGAAAAGCAGAATGTAGATGTTGCCTTCCATCAGGTAATCCTTGACGGGTTCCACGATGTCCGGAGACACGGTAATGTCTTCGTACGTATCGGGGTTCATGAAGTGGTAGCCCATGCCGTCAATGTAGCTGAACTCATATTCCTCACGGGCGAGGTTCACGCCTTCCAGGGATTCATTGGAAGTCAGGCGAAGGTTATATACCTTCTTGGTGGAAATGCTGCGGATGCTCATTTGCACGTAGGAGGCCATGCGGGGGGGGCACTTGTGCTCCATGCTGACCACGACGCAAACGTCATTGTTATGATTAACCGCGTGTCCCTTGCGAAGATTGATTACGGGTACTTTTGCCATGCGGCCCGTACCATACCATGTTTTCCCCTCCCGTCAAGCCGAAAAAACGCGCCAAACCCTTGATGCGCTTGGAGAAAACGCCTTTGGCCGGGTGACCGGAAAGGCCGGAAAAACCATCGTTCCTACCGGCTGAGATCCTGCTGGAACAGGACCTTGATGCCGCTGGAATTCAGCACGGTGCGCCCGAAGTTGAGGTCATCCACATGGAGGGCGACCAGGGAGCCCCGCGCCATGCAGGGCATCAGGGGGTACAGGAAGTTGACGTTCATTTCCGCGGCATACAGCACATCCAGGCACTTCTTGAGGTCCGCGGGGCCATGGCGGAGAACCGCCACCAGAACCTCGGACTCCGTGTAGCAGATGCCCTTTTCCAGAAAGATTTCCGACGTTCGTTCCGGATCGCTGACAATCAGGCGCGCAATGGTCGCCTCATGGCAGTCGTGCATGCTGAACCCCAGGCAGAAGATGCCGTGCATGTCCAGCAGGCCGAGGAGGGCGGACAGCGCCCCCACCCGGTTCTGGAGCATGATGGAATATTGCCTTATCGTACTGCCGGGGGCTTTGATGGCTTCTTCCTTCATGACAATAAAGCAAACGGGGTTGAGTTCTATTTAACGTATGTCTTAAGCACGCGCCTGATGATGGCAAGCGCCTGCTGGACTTCCTCTTCACTCACGTTCAGCGGAGGCAGCAGGCGGACGGTTTCCGGCCCGGCGGGAACGGAAAGCAGGCCCTCCTGCCGCAGAGCCTCCACCACCACGGCGGCAACCGTCTTGCCTTCCGGCGCGTCCACCATCTCCGGATTGAGGCCGATGCCCAGCAACAGGCCCAGGCCGCGCACGCCCTGGATCACGGGCAGGTTCCAGGATTCTATTTCCGCGCGGATTTCCGCGCCCAGGCGCCGCGCCCGTTCCGGGAGCCCCTGGGAGACGATTTCCCGCAGCACGGCCAAGCCGACCGTGGTGCCGAGCGGATTGCCGCCATACGTGGAACCATGGGAGCCGGGATCCATGATGGAGGCAAGCTCCGTGCCCTGGTCGTCAATGGCGCGGTCGGAAATCCAGAAGCCGCCGATGGGAAAACCGCCGCCAAGAGCCTTGGCCCAGGAAACGCCGTCCGGCTCCACGTCCGGAGCCACGGCGCGCCATCCCATGATGTCGCCGCAACGGCCAAAGCCGCACTGCACTTCATCCATCAGCAGGAGAAGATCGTGCTCCTGGCACAATTGTGCCAGGCCGCGCAGGAATTCCGGAGTCACGCAGTTGACGCCGCCTTCCCCCTGGATGGTTTCCAGCATGAAGGCTACTGTTTCCGGCCTGATGGCTTCGCGGGCCGTTTCCAGGTCATTGAAAGGCAGATGGCGGAATCCCGGCAGCATGGGGTCAAAGCCTATCTTGATTTTATCCTGCCCCGTGGCGGACATGCTGCCCAGCGTTCTTCCGTGGAAGGATTTGTTGAACGTAAGCACTTCATAACGGGGTTTGCCGTCCGCCTGGGGCTTCCGGTGGCCGTAGCGGCGCGCCACCTTGATCAAGCCGTCATTGGATTCCGCGCCGCTGTTGGAGAAAAAGACCTTCCCCGGACGCTCCACGCATTTGGTCACGATGAATTCCGCCAGATCCGCCTGCTGGGGAATCTGGTACAGGTTGGAGCAGTGCACCAGCGTGGCCGCCTGCTTTTGCAGGGCCTGCGTTACCACGGGATGGCAATGCCCCAGCGCGCAGGTGGCAATGCCGGCACAGAAGTCCAGATAGCACTTCCCCGTGCTGTCCCACAGTCGGGAGCCTTCCCCGCGGACGGCAGCCATGGGATAACGGCCATAGGAATGGAGTACGTACCGGTTGAGTTTTTCTTCTGTGTTCATAAGCTAAGGTAATACGCGTGTAGTTTGCGCTTCTGGCCCCGTCTGTAAATGATTTTTTTGGGAGCCACGTCATGATTCTCACATTTTATCCCGGCGGGTAGTCATATCTCTGTTCGGCGGCATTTCATTTTTCTTTTCTTTTATCCTTTTGCCGCCAGAATAAATCTACAACCAGCAGCAATCCATCATGGCACATTTTTTCAATCCCAAAGGTTTTCTGGAGGAATTCAAGGCATTCGCCCTTAAAGGAAACGTCATTGACCTAGCGGTGGCGGTCGTCATCGGCGGCGCGTTCAACAAAATCGTTTCCGTCTTCGTCTCCAGCATCATCACCCCCATCATCGGCTACCTCACCTCCGGCGTGAACCTGGCGTACCTGACCTTGAAACTGGGGGACGTGGAATTGAAATACGGGGAATTGCTTCAGGCGACCATCGACTTCATCATCATCGCCTTCTCCATCTTCGTGGCCATCAAGCTCATCGGCTCACTGAGGCGCAAGAGCGAAGAAACGCCGGCAGCCCCCGCGCCCAAGCCGGATGACGTCGTTCTGCTGGAACAGATCCGGGACATCCTGCAAAAACAGGCGGACGTCAAATAAGGCCGCCAACAGCATTTGTGCCGGTTTCCCGCGGAACCGGCACATTTTTCCTCTTTACTTGTTCCGCCGCGGGCGGGAAAGTGGCAGCATGTATTCCCTCCTGCGCTCCCTTGCCTGTGCCCTGCTGCTTGCGCCGTCCCTGCTTCCGGCGGCGGAGACCCAGCGCTTCGTTCTGGAACGCCCCTACCAGGTGGCGGAAATTCCGGAGCCTGACCGGAACCTCCCTGCCACCAACGTCATCCTGATGATTGGGGACGGCATGGGCATCCATCACCTTTCCGCGGCCTGGGCGGCCAACCGCGGGCGCCTGTTCATTGAAAACTGCCCGGTGACGGGCATCTCCAAAACATGGTGCGCGGACAAGCTGGTAACGGACTCCGCCGCCGCAGGCACCGCCATGGCGACGGGTACCAAGACGCTCTACAAGAGGGTGGCCGTGTGCCCCAGGGGCAACAAGCTGGACTCCCTGGTGGACAAGGCGGCGGACATGGGCAAATCCACCGGCGTGATCGCCACCTGCGAGCTGAACGACGCCACCCCGGCCGCTTTCTGCGCCAATAATGAAAAAAGGTCGGATTCCTACGGCATCATCGGGGATTACCCCCGTTCCCGCGCCGACTTCATTTTCGGCGGCGGCGGCAAGTATTTCACGCAAAGGCCGGACGGGAGGGACATTTTCAAGGAGATGCAGGCGCAGGGCTACCGGATCGCCCGCAGCTGGGAGGAAGCCGCCGCACTGCCGCCCGGAAAAACGCTGGCCGTCACCGCTCCGGGGAATCTTCCCCCGCCCTCCAGGCGGGGAGACGTTCTGCGCCGGGCCACGCTGAAGGCGCTGGATACCCTATCCCGTAATCCCGAGGGATTTTTCCTGATGGTGGAAGGCTCCAACATCGACAAGGCCGCCCACCGCAACAACCTGGAAGAAATGATGGAGGAGCTTCTCGACTTCGACCGGGCCGCGGGAGCCGTGCTGGACTGGGCTTCAAAACACCCCGGCACCCTGGTCGTCATCACGGCGGACCATAACACGGGCGCGTTCGCACTCACAGGCGGCAACCGGGAGAAAGGGGAAATAAACGCCCAGTTCGGCTCCGGCAATCACGACGGCATGGCCGTTCCGGTGTACGCCTTCGGCGCGGGAAGCGGCGCGTTCACCGGCATTTACGAAAATACGGACATCTTCCACAAGATCATGAAGGCCTTCAAAAAAGGGACGGTCAAACCCGCACCCGGGCGTTAGAACTTCTGTCAGGCTCCGTTCCGCCCCTGCTCATCCATGTGCCGCGCCACCAGCCCGGCCCCGGCGGTAGCCAGGCCGCCTATCAGGAACACCGCCTGCGGACCGCCCGTATTCATCCAGATCACGCCGCCCAGCACGCCGTAAGTGATGGAAGCCACATGGTTGATGGCCAGCCCGGTGTAAATGCTCGGCGTGATGTCCTCCGGCTTCTCGCAGATGCGGGCCACATAAGTGCTGCGGGCCATGCCCAGGGCGAACAGCAGGTTGTCCAGCACGAAGCAGGCGGTCACCACGCCCACGGCCCAGTGCAGGGGGAGCAGCTCCGGGGCGAAGGCATACGCCAGGCACAGGAGGGACAGCGCAATGCTGTCGAAAATCGTTACCTTCCGTTCCCCATACCGCTTGATGCTCCAGCCGATGAGGGGCTGCGTGACCAGCCCGATGACGCCGGCAATGAGCAGGGTTTTTCCGATGTATCCGGGCGGCTGGCCCAGCGTGCTGACCATCAGCCAGAAGCCGAAGGTCAGATAAAGCTGCTTGCGGATGCCGTGCAGGATTTCCAGCCCGTAATAAACGGCATACCTGCGCTTGAAGACGAAGCACTGCCGCCAGCCGCGCTGCTGCGGAAAGACGGGCGTTTTCACCCGGCTCAGGAACAGGAACGCCAGCAGGCACACGCCGCCCGTAACGAAAAAGTCCACGGCAAAAGACTGGTTGAATTTCCACTTGATCCATACGCACAGCGCGCCCAGCAGCGCGGCCGCCGTCCCCAGCGCCTTCATCTGGCCGAGCCTCAGGCTACGGTTCTCCGGCCTCGCCGTATGGATGACGATGGTATCAATCATGCCCATCAGAATGTGCTGCCCCAGGCTCACCGTCAGAATCCACGCAGACAGCGCCCACAGGCTGGTTCCGGCGCCGCAGAAGGCCAGCGCGTACATGCCGCCGAACATCAGCAAGCACGCCACCCCGGCCATGCGCACCTCATTGAACATGAAAAGCAGGCTGACCACAAAAAGGGACAGGATGCCGGGCAGTTCCCTGGGGAGTTCAATGAACCCGCGCATCTCCACGTCCAGATGCTGGGCGTCACGCAGGAAGTTGCTGAAAATGAGATCATACACGCCGCTTCCGAACTGGCCCAGAAAGAGAGCCAGCAGCACAAAAACCATCGTCTTCCTGATGCGGGGGGAAGCGGCTTCACTCATAGGGCGGGGATACTCTCACAGGTGCACAGGCGGAGCAACCGCTATTTTTATCCGCCGGCCTTTCCCGGCATTTGAAAAAAACAATCGCCGGAACAGAATTTTTTCGGGAAATACCACGTAGTTACGCTATGATTTCCAGACACCTTTTCCCTGCCATGGCTTTCAGCTTATCCTCCCTCTGCTGGGGCGCCCCGTCCGCTCCGGTTCCCGGGACGCCCCACATCATTCCCCAGCCCGCCGCCATGCGCGTTAAAACCGGAGAAGCCGGATTTTCCCTGAAAGACGGCGTCCGGCTCCCGGAAGGAAATCCCCTTTCCAAACAGGCGGAACGGATTTTCCGCGACAACGGGATCAAAACGGCGCTGGTTGAAACCGGAGCGGACCTCATCTTTACGGAAGACGCGTCCCTGGGCAGGGAAGGCTACCGCCTTGCCGTAACGCCGGATTCCATTTCCATTGCCTCCGGTTCCGTGAACGGCGCTTTGTACGCCCTTCAATCCCTTGTGCAAAGCGTCGCTTCCGACGTGAACGGAGCTCCGGCCCTGCCCCGGCTGGACGTGAAGGACCAGCCCCGTTTTTCATGGCGCGGCCTGATGATGGACAGTTGCCGCCACATGATGCCCGTGCGGGACGTCAAAAAGATCCTGGACCTGATGGAGAGGTACAAATTCAACACCCTGCACTGGCACCTGACGGACGACCAGGGGTGGAGGCTCCCCATCGCCAAGTACCCCAGGCTGACGGCTGTGGGAGGTACCCGGGCGCAGTCCCCCGTCATCGGCAGCCGCAACAAGGCGGACGGCACCCCGTACTCCGGCCATTACACTGCGGATGAAATCCGGGAAGTGGTCCAGTACGCCAAAGACCGCGGCATCACCGTCATTCCGGAGGTGGAACTGCCGGGCCACGCCTCCGCCGCCATCGCCGCGTATCCGGAACTGGGCAACACGGACATTCCGGGCTTCGCGCCCAAGGTGCAGGAAACCTGGGGCGTGCTTCCCTACACCTTCGCCCCCACGGAAAAAACCTTCCGTTTTCTGGAAGACGTTATTGATGAAGTGTGCGCCCTGTTCCCGGACAGCCCCTATATCCACATCGGCGGGGATGAGGCTCCCAAGGACCAGTGGAAGCAGTCCGCCGCGGCGCAACAGGTCATGAAGGACAACGGCCTCGCCAACGAGAACGAACTCCAGAGCTACTTTATCCGGCGCGTGGAAAAAATGATCAACAGCCACGGCAAGAGGCTCATCGGCTGGGATGAAATCCAGGAAGGAGGCCTCTCCCCCACCGCCACCATGATGGTCTGGCGGAGCTGGATGCCGAACAGCGCGCGGCATGCCCTGGAACAGGGCAACGACGTGGTGATGACGCCCAACAGCCACCTGTACTTCGACTATGACCAGGGCCCCGGCAAACCCTCCGCCCCGGAGTATGAAACCATCAACGACGACAACCTGACCTGGCAGCGCGTCTATGGGCTGGAGCCCGTCCCGCAGGGAACGCCCCGGGAACGGGAAAAACAGGTGCTGGGCTGCCAGGCGAACATCTGGACGGAGTACATCCCCAACCTGCCGAAATGGGAATACCATGCCTTTCCCCGCGCCCTGGCGCTGGCGGAAGTAGCCTGGACCCCCAAGGAGCTGAAAAACGAGAAAGACTTCCGCAAACGCCTCGACCGCCAGCTTCCCTTCCTGGACGCCCATGGCGTCAACTACAAGAGGCCGGACAACGGGGCCCCCGCGCAGCCGGACGCCGTCATTACCCGGGAACGCCGGTAAATACGGAGGGAAGGCCCCCGCGCAGCCTCCTTCCGGAGGCCGCATTATGGGCTAGCCAACCTTCACGAAAACCATTACATTGGCGGCATTATGAATTTGGAACTGCTTCGTCAGGTTTGCGTGACTCCGGGCGCTCCGGGGTTTGAAGACAAAATCCGTGATTTCATCATTCAGGAAGTGGCCCCTCTGGTGGACGCCGTGCGGGTGGACAACCTGGGCAGCGTGATTGCCATCGTGGAAGGCAAGGATACGGAAAAAACCATGATGGCCGCCGCCCACATGGACGAAATCGGCTTCATGGTCCGTCACATTGACGACAAAGGGTTCATCAAATTCCTCCCCCTGGGCGGCTTTGACGCCAAGACGCTGACGGCCCAGCGCGTCATCGTCCACGGCAAAAAAGACCTCATCGGCGTCATGGGCGTGAAGCCAATCCACGTGATGTCCCCGGCGGAACGCACCAAGCTGCCGGAAGTGACCGATTTCTTCATCGACCTGGGCATGAGCAAGGAGGAAGTGGAAAAATACGTCTCCGTGGGCGACTCCGTCACCCGTGAACGCGACCTGGTGGAAATGGGGGACTGCGTGAACGTGAAGTCCCTGGACAACCGCGCCGGATGCTACGTGCTGATTGAAGCCCTCCGCGCCATCAAGGCTTCCAAAAAGAAGCCCTCCTGCAACTTCGTGGCCGCCTTCACCGTTCAGGAGGAAGTGGGGCTGAGGGGCGCGCAGGCCGGCACGCTGGACATCCAGCCGGACTTCTCCATCGCCCTGGACGTCACCATCGCCTGCGACATTCCCGGCACCCCGGCGCACGACCAAGTCTCCCACCTGGGCGCAGGTGCCGCCATCAAGCTGTATGACGGCTCCGTGATTGCGGACCGCCGCATGGTGAAGTTCATGAAGGCCATGGCGGACGCCAACAAGATCAAATGGCAGGTGGAAATGCTGCCGGCAGGCGGCACGGACGCCGGAGCCATGCAGAAGTTTGTTCCGGGCGGCTCCATTGCCGGGGCCATCTCCGTTCCCACCCGCAACGTTCACCAGGTCATTGAAATGGCGCACAAGGATGACCTGGACGCTTCCGTAGCGCTCCTGACCGCCTGCGCCATGAACGTGGACAAATGGGACTGGTCCTGGAACTCCGTCAACGAATGCCCGGCAGAAAAACCCGCCAAGGCATCCAAAACGGCAGCCAAGCCGGCCAAAGCCGCCGCCAGGAAGAAAAAGGCCAAATAAAAGCCCCGGCGCCAACCGATCACTCACCCGCAGGCCGCCCCGGAAACGGAGGCGGCCTGCCTGTTTCCGGATGTCTTCAAGCGTTCCGCGCAATACGCCCGCGGCGTTGCCCCGTCCAGTCAAGAAGCGCCGCAGCCCCTTGCGCCAGTCAAACCTGAAATTGAGCGGCAGTGAACTCTGTTCCCTGAAGCAGGGCATCCTGTCGGACGCATGCGTTTCAGCTGCCGCAGAGGCCTGAGGCACGCCACGGAGGCTTTTCAGGACGGCCTCCCCATAAAAAATCCTCCGGCACCCAGAGATGCCGGAGGAGGATCAATCCTGAAAAAGAAAGTTACTTGGCGGCGGGAGCGGGAGCTTCCTTTGGAGCGGGAGCGGGGGCCGGAACGGCTTCCACTTCCACTTCTTCCTCCACTTCAACGCCTTCTTCGGGACCGGAAGCTCCGGTCTGCTTCATGGCGTCCTTCAGGGCCTGGCTTCCGAAGAAGTCGGCCTGCTGCAAGCGCTGCATGTCGGTCATCATGCCCATGAAAATGGGCAGGAGTTCGGCTTGGCGCGCCTGCATGGCGGCATCCATTTCAGCCTGGACCTTCTGGGCGCTCTTGGAAAGGGCTTCGCCCTTTTCATTGATCTTCGCCATCTTTTCAGCAGCCGCGTCTGCGGTGGCCTTGTCCTTCACCGTGCTGAGCGTGGCGGACATTTCCTTCATCAAAGCCAGCATCTGGTCAGCGGCTTCCTTCGCTTCCTTGGAAACTTCAGCGGCCGGCGCGGTGGGCGCGGCAGGGGTTTCAGCGGCCGGGGCGGGTGCCGGAGCCGGGGCATCCTGGGCGGAAGCCATACCTGCAAATGCCAGGGCACATGCCGAACTAATTGTTACAATGCTCTTCATAACGTTTCCGTTGTACAGGCTCGCCATGCATGCGTCAATGAATCATTGTGTAACGGCTCCCCGTGATGCCGCAGAAAGGGGAATTTGCGTTTTTTCTTCCCTTGGAGGATTTTTTCAGTTGCATCTTTTTAGAATTATTATAAATTCATTCCCGATGACTAAAACCATAGAAAACCTGAAAGCCGCCATTACGGGCGAAAGCACCGCCTCCGCCACTTACGCAGCCTATGCCGCCAAAGCCGCCCAGGAAGGGCAGCCCCTCATTCAGAAATTGTTTGAAGCCGCCTCCAAGGCGGAATCCGTCCACGCCGCCAACCACAACAAGGTTCTGGAAAAGCTGGGCGCAACGATGGACCCCATCGATATCCAGATTCATGTAGGAACCACCGCGGAAAACCTGAAAGCCGCCATCGCCGGGGAAACCCACGAATTCGAAAGCATGTATCCGGAATTCATCGCCGTGGCGGAAGAGGAAGGCCAGAAGGCCGCCGTCCGCTCCTTCACGTGGGCCACGGAAGCGGAAAAGGAACACGCCGATTTTTATGCCGCCGCCCTCAAGGCCCTGGAAAACGGAGACACCAGCGCCCTGCCCAGGCAATACTGGGTATGCCTGGTGTGCGGGGACACCTTCAAATCTCTGGAAGGCGTGGACGCCTGCCCCCTCTGCGGCACCAAGGCTGAAAAATTCCTCGTCATCGGGTAAACTCCGTCTGAGCACCGGAGGCCATCCATGGCACACAAAACCCGCCCGGAACATTCCGGGCGGGTTTTTACAGGCCGGAAACCGCTGCCATCTGGGGAAGCGGCCAGAGAAGAAGCATCGCCGGCTTTTCCCTTCCGGTCATTCCGCAAGCGCCGTTCCAGAACCGTGTTCCGGCCCTTTTCCGGACTTCAAGACTTTTCTCCACTTCCGACTGTCCGGGTGGCCCTGGTCCTCTCCTCCCACGTGCATCCGGCCCCGGACCTTTTTTGAATGCCCGGATTGATGGACTTGTTCATTTAAAACATTAAATACATGCATTCCGTTCCGGCTACGGCGCAGGCGAGCATCCCGATTAAAATCATGATGATGCCGAATGCGACGGATTTTCTGCACAAGGCGACAACGGCGCAGGCAACGGAAGCCACCCCCAGCAAAATCCCGGCTGCGCCCAGCACGGTTCCGGGAACAAGCCCCAGGCCGGAAGCCGCTGCGACCCAGGGCAATGACACGGCCCCCACGACACAAATACAGGCGGCTCCTTTCACAGCTTGAGGACATTGCAGCACAACGGGCTGATTTTCCATAAGCTTCCCTATACCCTCCCAAAACCGGGCCTGTCAACTACAACCGGAAAGTCCCCTCTTTCCGTCAACCCCGCATGCCGGACGGGCTGCCCCCACAACCAATTGCCCCCACGACCAATTGCCTGCGCCGCCATCCGCACCAAGCCCCAAGCGCAAAAAATGGCGGATGCTATCGGCACCGCCGTTTCAACGGCGGTTCCCTTTTCCTGCCTGGGCCCTTCCATGAAAAGGCGTTCCGCCACATTCTGCTTGAGCATCACCGTGAAACCCTTACAATGGCTCACCCCTTCAAGCAGGAAGAATACTTTATCCTTTCTTTGCGATGACCCCTCCCCATGCATCCACCCGTTCCGCAGAACGGTACGCAGGCCGGCCAGGCGCTCTTTCCGCCGTCTTCCAGGCTCTTCGCGCCGCGTTCTTTCCGCGCCGCATGCGCTGCCTGTGGGCAGCCGGACTCGCGGCGGCTCTGGTGGTCAATCCTTATGTGCTCAATGACGGCCAGAGCGTGCTGATGAGCTGCATGGGCATCGCCTGTTCCGCCTCCCTGCTCTGCGGCACCATCCTTCTCTGCCTGAAATACCGCTTTACCGCCTACGTCGTCCTTCCGGCCATCATCCTGTTCAACGCGGGCCTGTACATGATGCAGATGCGGTACGGGCTGACGCTGAACCTCTCCGTCCTTTCCAGCATGGCGGAGACCAACTTCCGGGAAGCCTGCGCCTTCTGCACCGCCGCCTCCGCCACCGGGGCCCTGCTGCTGGCGGCCTTCATTTACCTGGCCATTTACTGGAGCCGCCGTTCCCTGCGCCAGAAGGCCACGTGGGGCGCGCTGGCGTGCATCTGGAGCCTGTACGGAATCTTTCTGCTGCTGGGCATTCCGGCCACCTCCTACAGCTCGGAACCCCTTTACCTTTACTACACCTCTGACAAGGCCAAGGGCTGGCCCCTCGTGGACTTCGTGATGGCGTACAAGCTGGCGGACGAATACGTCACCCAGGACGCAAGCCGTTTCAATGAACTCCGGAACCTGCCGTCCTGCGCGGAACCCCTCTCCGGATGCGACGCTCCGGACGACCTGGCCGTGGTCTTCCACATGGGCGAGAGCGTGCGCGCGGACCACCTTTCCCTCAACGGCTACCACCAGAACACGATGCCCCTGCTTTCCCGGGAACCCAACGTCGTTTCCTTCCCCCACGCCACCTCCTTCGGCATCGTGACCAGGATTTCCGCCATCGGCATGTTTACGGATGCGGAACTGTCCCGCCGCCGCCCCGCCCATTCCTCCTTCATTGACCTGTTCAACAAGCACGGTTTCCGCACCGTCCGGATCATGGACCTGTGCGGAGACTCCATCCATGACTATTCCCTGGGCATCCTGACCCGGAACTGCCGGGAACGGAAGCAGACGCCGCCCATGCACGAAACGCCCGGAATGATGCAGGAACGCACCTCCCTGGTCATGGAGGAATCCCTGAAACGGCACGGCCGGGAAAAACAGCTTTACGTCATTTACAACAACGGCAGCCACATGGCGTTCAGCTACCCCGCACAGGCGGAACGCTTTACCCCGGCGTCCTGCAACATGGACGACCCCAAGGCCCGTCTGGAAGAAACCGTCAATGCGTATGACAATTCCATCGTGGACCTGGACGCCTCCGTCCACCGCATGATTGCACTGTTGAAGGACAGGCCGGCCATTTATTTTTACTGCTCCGACCATGGCGTGGCGCTGGGCGAGGAAGGAAAAATGTTCCAGGGGCATGTTCTGCCGCCTGTTTACCGTCCCGCCATGTTCGTGTGGTATTCGGACGCCTTCGCCTCACGCTACCCGGACATGGTGCGCGCGCTGAAGGCCAACCGCCTGAAAGCCGTCTCCCACGACCACATTTTCCACACCCTCCTTTCCCTGGCCTCCATCCGGTCGGAAGTCGTCCGGAACGGCCTGAATCTGGCCTCTCCGGACGCCCGGGAAACCCCGGCCCCCCTCCAGCCGGAAGTGCTGGCGGAATGGCTGGCCGCTCCCGCACCGCCGCAGCCGCTTCCGTAAAAAAGATGGAAGCTGCCGTCATCCTCTGCGGGGAACGGCAGGATAGGACGAACTCTACCGTACCCGGACTCGCAGGGGATGCCTGACGCACTCCCGGACGCGGCGTGCCTCCGCCTCCCAGGCGGCAGAGGATTTGAACGGAGAAGCCTTGTCCCAAACCGCCCCCATGTACCACTCAAAGGGCTTTCCGTTCGCCGCCTCCCTGATCCAGTAGGTACAGCCTTCCGAGTCCACTGCCCCGCCTTCCGGACCCCAGGGAACTATCACGGCGGTTCCCAGGCATCCGTCATTCTTCCGGGGCCTGCTCCATGCCGTCATCAAGCCGCCGTCCTCCCGGTCCTTCGTGACCGTTTCATAATCATTCCTGCCCTTTCCGGTATCCATTCCCACGCCGGCCTTCACCGTTTCCGCCCCCCGGATGGTCAAGGTGCTGCGGACTTTGGAAAAACGGCTTCCTGCGTCCAGAGCCACCCTCCGCGTCTCCGCCACGCGTACGCCGCCGCCAATGTCCCACGGCGCATAAACCACCTCAAAAGCGGTCTGGACCGGACCGTTGTACAATGCCCGCGCGCTGGCCCAGTTTCCGGATGCATGCGGTTTCCCATCCCTGAACACGGCAATGCCGCCGCAGCCCCGTCCCGGCCCTACGTTGTACATGTCCAGTCCCCTGCCATGATCCCGGTGGTAATCCCCCCGCTTGTAGAATTCATTGATGACGGGAGCACCCGCGCGCTTGCTCCATACATCCGTTCCGCTGGAAACCAGGCCCTCCCCCTCAGGGGCCGGCCTGGCAACGGCCGGACCGTAAATCCGGTGCGCCGTAAGATCGTTCTCCCACGCGAAATCATCCAGGCGTTCCGGGACCAGGCGGCTGAAACAGACGTCCGCGGAAGGAGCCGCCTTCAGGGAGGAATCGTTCAGAATCCAGAAATCACGGGCCGTTCCGGGCCGGAAATTGCTCTGGAACAAAAGAGTATCCGTCCTTCCGTCTCCATCCGTATCCGCCAGTTGGTGCGGGATGACGCGCCCGTGGCGGACGTCAAACACGCGAAGGGCGGCGGCATTCCCGGAAGTTCCGGACGTCCAGGGCACCGACACGGTTTCAGCAGGACGGAACTTGGCCAGTGGGTTCGTGACGGTTACAGTCTTTCTCTGCGGATGGTCCCGGCCAATGACGTATTTGCGCAGTTCGGTGCCGGCCATCAGGTAGGCGCCCGCGCCGTATGCTTCCGTATCCTCCCCGGAATAATGGCCCGGCTTGTCGGCAATGGGCTGCACCCAGCCCAGCGCGCCTTCCGCGTTGACGGAATCACAGGCGGCCTTCCACGCCCTGCGGATGACGGGAAGATATTCATCCGCATCCAGATACCCCTGGTTCACCCCCCACAGCATCCCGTACATGATAAAGAGGGTGCCGCTCATCTCCTTCAAGGGGGGCTCTTCCGGGTCCAGCAGGCTGGCGTGCCAGGAACCGTCGGGCGACTGGCATTTTTTCAGGGATGCCGCCATACGCTTGAGCAGATCCTCATAAAAGGGGCGGGAAGGCCAGTCCGCGGGCATGTCCTGAAGAATAAGCGGCAGTCCGGCAATCACCCAGCCGTTGCCCCGGCTCCAGAACATCTTTTTCCCATTAGCCGCCGGAATGGTGAAGTAACGGGAATCACGGAAAAACAGCCCTTCCTTCCGGTCAAAAAGATAGTCGCAGGTGAGCTTGTATTCCCTGTCCATGAATTCCAGATACCGGCGGTCTCCGGTATAGGCCGCCAGCTTCACGAACACGGGAGGGGACATGAACAGGGCGTCCGACCAGCTCCAGCGGTCCTGGCAGCCGGGAGTCCCGAACTGGAGGGAAGCGGAGGAGGGCCGGTTCATCACCCCGTCCAGCACGGCGCGTATTTTCTCCGCCGCAGCGGTATTTCCGTCTTCCATCGCCATCTCCATCCAGGCGTGGCCCACGGCGTGATCGTCCGCATGGTAATGCCGTTTCAGGGTTCTCCATTCCTGTTCCCCTCCTGTTTTCCTCAGCAGCGGCAATCCCGGCCCTTCCGGGACGGCCAGGCCATACTGCACCAGGCCGGAATAAAAGGCGCCGTAGGTCCAGTGCAGCGGCGAGCGTTTTCTGGGATGCTCCGCCTGCCATTTCGCCACCAGGCGGAGATTATCCCGGATGGTCTTTTCATTCCAGTCCGCGGGAGCGCCGGAAGCGGGGCTCCCCGCAGAAAGCGCGGGAAGAACCAGCAGCAGGAAGGATTTACGCCATCCGTTTTTTGAAAAGGAAAAGAAATTCATTTGACTGGTACGGAAAAAGCCGCGCTGAAATTTCTCCGTGAGGAATGAATCTTCCCTTTTCGGCCTGTCCCGTTTTCCCCCGGTCCCCGGAAAGGGGAGGCAAGGGCACATATGGTGCCATGACGGAAGGGAATGCCGCGTTATCAACCATTCCCTGCAGCATATATACAACATATTGTATCATTATAAATATTTAATACATTATTTATACATTTTCCTTGCGGGGGCTCTCTTTCTGTGGTTCATTGCGTTTCAGCGCAGGTAACGGAAGACGGTGAAAATCCGTCGCGGACGCGCCGCTGTAACCGGTAGACGATGGACCGGACACTGACTGCCAGCAGTCGGGAAGTCCCCATCACATGTCGCACCGGAAGCCAGAAGACGACCTGATGCCCCCGTATCCCATCCCGCGGACAGGATGAACATACGCACAGGTCCTCATCGTGCCCCTTGTTAAAAATGCACGCATGCGGCGGCCCCTGCCTATGATTTTTCCAGGCTTTTGCCCAGGCTCGCGGATGAGCGGTCATCATCCCTTCCAAGCGAGACACCCACCATGGCAACAAGCATCATCAAGCGTTCCGGAAAAAAGGAACAATACCAGGGCTACAAAATTGAGGAAGCCGTCAAGAACGCGTTCCACAGCTCCGGCACCGCCTACAACCGTTCCATTTACGAAGAAGTGGAAGCCAAGCTGAGCCATCAGGACTGCGCGCATGTGGAAGAAATCCAGGACATGATAGAACGCGCCCTGTTCCGCTGCGGATACTTTGACACGGCCAAGACCTTCATCACCTACCGCTTCCTGCACAAAATGCAGCGCGAACAGCTCGGGGGCCTCTATTCCGGCAACACGTACGTGGACTGCAAGCAGACGGTGGAGGAATACATCGGCCAGAGCGACTGGCGCATCGCCGCCAACTCCAACACCACGTATTCCAACGCCGGCCTCATCAATAACACGGCGGGAAAGGTGATTGCCAACTACTGGCTGGACCAGGTTTATTCCGCACGGGAGGGGGCCGCCCACCGGGAAGGGGACTACCACATTCATGACCTGGACTGCCTGACCGGGTACTGCGCCGGGTGGAGCCTCCGCAACCTGCTCAACGAAGGATTCAACGGCGTGCGCAGCCGCGTGAACAGCAGGCCGCCGCGCCACTTCCGGGAAGCACTGGGCCAGATGGCCAACTTTCTGGGCATTCTGCAAAGCGAATGGGCCGGAGCCCAGGCCTTCAGCTCCTTTGACACCTTCCTGGCGCCTTACGCCTTCAAGGACCAGGCGGATTTCACGCGCATCAAGAAGGACATCCGCAGCTTCGTCTACAACCTGAACGTGCCCTCCCGCTGGGGGCAGTCCCCCTTCACCAACGTCACGATCGACTGGACCGTGCCGCGGGACCTGCGGGACCAGGCCCCCTTCAGCGGCGGGGAGCACCTCTTTGAAGGGGTGGAGGACCCGGGCCTGCTCTCCCTGGCGCGGGAACGCGGCGTGAACAAGCTGACAGAGCTGACCTACAAGCATTTCCAGAAGGAAATGAACCTGATCAACAAGGCCTTTTACGAGGTGCTCACGGAAGGGGACAGCACCGGGCAGCCCTTCACCTTCCCCATCCCCACCGTCAACATCACGGAAGACTTTGACTGGGAAGGGGAAAACGTGCCGCTCCTGTTTGAAAACGCCGCCAAGATCGGCTCCTCCTACTTCCAGAACTTCATCGGCAGCCAGTACACCGTGAATGAAAACGGGGAACGCGTGCCGGACGAACGGGCCTACAAGCCGGACGCCGTGCGCTCCATGTGCTGCCGCCTCCAGCTGGACCTGCGGGAGCTGCTCAAGCGCGGCGGCGGCCTCTTCGGCTCCGCGGAAATGACCGGCTCCATCGGCGTGGTGACCATCAACCTGGCCCGGCTGGGCTACCTGTTCAAGCAGAACCGGGAAGCACTGTTCGCCCGGCTGGGGGAACTGCTGGACCTGGCCAAATCCTGCCTGGAAAAGAAAAGAACCTTCGTCCAGGAAATGTACGACCGCGGCCTGTACCCCTACACCAGGCGCTACCTGCCCACCTTCCGCAACCACTTCTCCACCATCGGGGTCAACGGCATGAACGAACTGCTGCGCAACTTCTCCAACGACTCGATGGACATCACCTCCGAGGAAGGCAGGACCTTTGCGGAGGAAATCCTGGAATTCATCCGCCTGCGCATGCAGGAGTACCAGGAGGAAACCGGCAACCTGTACAACCTGGAAGCCACCCCTGCGGAAGGCACCACCCACCGCTTTGCCCGGGAGGACCAGAAGCGCTATCCGGACATCCTCCAGGCCGGGCCCGTGGGGCAGCGTTACTACACGAACAGCTCCCAGCTCCCCGTGGACCACACGAGCGACCTGTTCCGTGCGCTCCAGCTCCAGGACGAACTCCAGTGCTGCTACACGGGGGGAACCGTCTTCCACATGTACATGAATGAAGCCATCAGCTCCCCGGAAGCCTGCCGGGACATCGTCCGCAAGGTGCTGACCCGCTTCCGCATGCCGTACCTGACCGTCACCCCGCTCTTCTCCGTCTGCGACAAGCACGGCTACCTGCGCGGGGAGCACCAGTACTGCCCCTTCTGTGATGAAGAGCTGCTCCACATCCACAGGCATGAATAACCCTTTTCAACCAGCCGCCTCGTTTCAAAACCCAGCCATCAATACGACAATGACCAAACAGGAAATATTAAGCAAATACGCACAGGACCGTACCCGCTGCACCGTTTACACGCGCGTCATGGGCTATCACCGCCCTGTGGAAACCTTTAACGCCGGCAAACAGGGCGAATTCCACGACCGCGTCCACTTCGTGGAACCGGACCGTCCCTGCTCCTGCTCCGCCCAAACGGAACAGCCGCGGTAATTTTCCCAATAACATATGCGAAGTCAATGGGAACGGGCCGGGGCATAGCGGACATCACGCCGCTCACCTTGCTGGATTTTCCAAACAAGGTGGCCTGCATCTTCTGGCTGAGAGGCTGTAACTTGTTTTGTCAGTACTGTTACAACGTCTCCCTGGTCAGAGGAACGGGCTCTCCTGCCGGAGACCGGACGGACTACCTTGATTTCCTCAGAGATCGGGTGGGATTTCTGGACGGGGTAGTCCTGTCCGGCGGCGAGTGCACGCTGTGTCCCGACCTTATCCCCATCTGCCGCGAGATACGGCAGCTAGGCTTCGCGATTAAAATAGACACCAACGGCACGAGGCCCGGCGTGGTGAAAGCGCTGGTGGAAGAGGGGCTTTGCGACTACATCGCCCTGGACTACAAGGCGCCCCCCGAACAATACGGCGCCGTCACCGGCAGGCCCGACCTTTTCCCCTCCTTTTCCGCAACTCTGGACTACCTGATCGCCTCCCAAACCGCCTTTGAAGTCAGAACCACCGTCCATCCCGATTTATTGACGGAAGATCACGTCAACAACATCATACGCGACTTGACAAAGCGCGGGTATGGGGGCAACTACTTCGTGCAAAATTTCTACCTGACCAAACAAACACTCAACTCTCTCCCCGCGCCGAGCCGGTTGTTTGACCGGACCAGGCTGGAGCCGGCCTCCATCCCCGTCCACTTCCGCAACTTCGAGTTCGCTCCGGGCAAAGTCTGACCCAGCCGACCATGTTCGACATCCTGCTCAACCACAACACCCTGGTTCTCTTCGGAATCATCTTCTTTGGCATCGCCCTCGGCAGCATTAAAATATACGGCCTGAACCTCGGCCTCTCCGGCGTTCTCTTCGTAGCGCTGGCCGCCGGCCACTACCGCCTGGCCATCCCCAACGGCGTGGGCCAGCTGGGCCTGGCGCTCTTTGTGTACTGCGTGGGCCTGAGCGCGGGCAACCGCTTCTTCTCCGCCATCGCCAAGCAGGGAAGCAAGCTCGCGGTCATGTCCGCCGTGATTGTAGGCGTTTCAGCCCTCTTCACCTGCCTCTTCGGCATCTGGTTCAATGTTCCCGCGGGGATTTCCTCCGGCATCTTCGCCGGCGCGTGCACCAGCACCCCGGCCCTGGCGGCAGCCACGGAAAGCCTGCCGGGAGCCTCCGGAAGCGGCGTCAGCATCGGCTACGGCATTGCCTACCCGTTCGGCGTGGTGGGCGTGGTCCTCTTCGTCCAGCTTCTCCCGCGCCTGCTGCACTTTGACCTGAACAAGGAGGCCAAGGCCATGCACTCCAAGCAGGAGGCCAGCATCATCTCACGCTTGGTCCGCGTCACGCAGCCCAACCTGATCGGCCAGAACATTGCGGACTGCAAGCTGCTGGACGGCCTGCACTGCATGGTCACCCGCGTGGTGCGCAACGACAGGCTGATGCCGCTGACGCCGGAAGACACGTTCCGGGAGGGAACGGAAGTCCTCATCGTGGGCAACAGCGACACCATGCCGCATGACGTCGCTTTCCTGGGGGAAGTATGCGACAACCCCTACCCCATGGACTCCCAGAAGGAGCGCCGCAAGCTGATCCTGACCAACAAGAACTACGCCGGGCGCAAACTCCGCGATCTGAAAACCCTGCGAACGGACGGCGTGATCATCTCCCGCATCTCCCGCCTGGGCTTCACCTTCGTCCCCACGGGGGACACCACGCTGGAGCGCAATGACGTGCTGACCGTGGTGGGTTCTCCGGAAAACCTCACCAAGTACGGGGACAAAATCGGCCACCGCAGCCAGGACATGAACCAGACGGACCTTCTTTCCCTCGGGTTCGGCCTCTCGCTCGGTATCATTCTGGGGCTGGTCAACTTCAGTCTGGGTAACGGCCTGGGCATCTCCCTAGGGATTGCCGGCGGCCCGCTGATTGTGGCCCTGCTGCTCGGCCACTTCGGGCGCCTGGGCCCCATCGTGGGTTACATCCCGCGCCCCACCCGACTTCTTTTGCAGGACCTGGGCCTGGTCTTCTTCCTGGCTGACGCCGGCATCAAGGGCGGCGCGGACCTGGTCACCACCGTAGCCACGCACGGCGCGGCCGTGTTCATCATGGGCGTCATCGTCACCTGCTCCGGCATGTTCGCCGGTTACTTCGTGGGCATGAAGGTCTTCAAGATGAACATCCTGGAATGCCTGGGCGGCATCTGCGGTGGCATGACCTCCACCCCGGCCCTGGGCGCCATCGCCAGCAAGACGGACTCCCAGGCTCCCGTGGTCAGCTACGCCACCGCCTACCCCGTGGCCCTCATCCTGATGACTATCATCGCGAAAGTCATCATCCAGACCATCGGCGGCGTGGTGGGCGTTTAGCCCAAGGCGCAAACTTCACCACCCGGAAAGACCGCGTCTCCGGCGGTTCTCTCCGGGCGCCATGCTTCACGGAAAAAGGAATATCGATTGCGGATCAGCGCCGTTTACCTCCTTGCCACCAGCCGGAAGTTTAAGACCCCGTTTCCGTCACTTCCATGCAGACGGACTGGAAGGCATTTTTCCAGTTGATGCGGATTCCGAAGTCCATCAGAAAATCACCACCAAGCACCCGTTCATGGACGTTGGCCAGGGGGCCGTTTTCATCCAGGTTGATCTCCCTGACCAGGTATCTGGCGGCAGGATTCAAGCCTTTCAGGCGCAGGGGCGGCGGGGAATCCGCCAGCCATTTGTCCATTAGCCAGGCGAAGACGACGGCCCTTTTTTCATGCACGTACATCAGGGAGGCCACCCGGCTTTCATACGGGGAAGATAGTCGGTACAGGTCCCCGAACTGGACCACGGGGCGGATGCGCTTATATTCCGCCAGCGCCCGTTTGGAAAATTCCACTTCCTCCTTCGTCATGTCACAGGGCTGAAGCTCGAATCCCAGACGGCCCGACATGGCGACGTCAAAACGGAATTTGAGCGGCGTGACGCGCTTCGTCTGATGGTTGGGGGAGGCCGTCACATGGGCGGCCATGGTAATGGCCGGGAACAAATGGCCTATGCCCCACTGCATGAACACGCGTTCACAGGCGTCCGTATTGTCGGACGTCCAGAATTCATGATGCCTCCGCATGGTCCCGTAGTCGGCGCGGCCTCCGCCGGAGGAGCAGGCCTGAAACGTCACGTCCGGAAATTCCGCCGCCAGCGCATCAAGAATGGCTTCATAGCCGCGCACGTAGTCAATGGACAGGTTCCCCTGATGGCTGGCGTCCAGCCAGGGGGAGCCGGGATCGGAAATCTTGCGGTTGCAGTCCCATTTCACGTAGGAAATGCCCGGATGTCCTCCCAACAGTTTCCGCATGGCTTCAAGAATGTATGCGCGCACGTCCGGATTGCTCAAATCCAGCAGGTACTGGCTGCGTTCCAGCCTGTTTTCCCGGTGCGGAAGGCCGATGACCCATTCCGGATGCTTCTGATAAAGTTCCGAGCAGGGGTTCACCATTTCCGGCTCCACCCAGATGCCGAAGCGTATCCCCAGCTTTTCCGCCTGGCGGATCAGGCCTTCCAGCCCATGGGGCAGTTTAGCACGGTTTACCTGCCAGTCCCCCAGACCGGCCCGGGCGTCATTGCGCGGGAATTGTCCGCCAAACCAGCCGTCATCCAGCACGAAAAGCTCTATTCCCAAGTCCGCCGCACGTTTCATCATGCCGTGCAGCACTTTTTCCGTGAAGGTAAAGTACACTCCCTCCCATGAGTTCAGCAAGGTCAGCCGCTCCGTGCCGCCGCTGCGCAGGCCGTAGCGTCGCGCCCAGCGGTGGATGCGCCGGGAGGCTTCCCCCTTGCCGTTTCCACTGTGCGCCAGAATGAGGGGAGGCGTTTCAAACACTCCGCCGCCGTCCAGCAGATAGGGAGCGGGGGCCACGTCCAGCCCCGCTCCCGCAAAGAGGTAGTGATACGGGCTGTGGCGGAACCATATCCGGTAGTTGCCGGGCCACGCCAGCGCTCCCAGCACCACTTCCCCGGAGTCCTCCCGCGCCGGACCATCCAGGGAGATGACGAAGCCGGGGCTTCCCTCCTGGGCGGCGCGGGTTCCGGTGCCGGAAACCAGGGCAAGTTCATGCCCCCGCGCCACTTCCTCCTCGCTCATCAGGGATTCCCCGCCCCATGTGCCGCGGAAGCTGGTGACAAAGTAACGTTCCGCTCGCAAATTCAGTTGCGCGGACGCCGCGCGGTGCAGGCGGATGCCTTCCCTCCCCTCGTTCCGTATCACCGCCCATTGAAGGAAGGCGTCCGATTCCCGGTGGGAGCGAACATGAATTTCCACCCGCACGGGGTAGGAAGGGTCTTTCCCATAGAAGACGGCTTCTTCCCGGTCGTCATCCAGTTCCAGCACTTCCCATCCCTGGCATTCCAGGCGCAGAGAAAGAGTTCCGTCCGCCTGGGTCGCGCAAATGCAGTATTCATCCGACGCATTGGGAAGCCCCGTCACGGAGTCCGCCAGGGCGGAATACAGAAGAGGCGCATCCGCGGCGCTTTCCAGGGCATCCTCCGGTTCACGCAGCCGCGGTCCGTAATAGGCGCGGCGCACGCGGCCCTGTTCATCCCTGAACAGGATCATCTGGGAGGAACGGGTCAGCAAATGAACGGAATCCGGAGTCATGGTCGGCAAATGGGGAAAGGGTAGGTCATTTTTTCCGGGCAGGCGCACGGCCGCCCCTGCCTTGTCCATTAATCCCTGCCCCGGACAGGGAAGTCAATGGCAAAATGGCAGGAGAGCCCGGGCGTTTCTCCTACTTTTTCCACAAACGGGAGGAAGGCCGGAATTTCATGGTGCTTGATTCATGCACAAACAGTTTGCTGCCGTTTTCCGGATGGCGTACCACGCGGGCACGCCGCCGCTTGATGCTGAACGAACCAAAGCCGCGGAATTTGACCAGTGAGCGCCTCAGGACCGACCGGGCAATCGTGTCCAGCACCGCGTCCAGCGCACGTTCCGCCTGCCTGGGGGTAACGCCGTCCCCCAGCTCCCGCTGAAGTTCCCTGACGAATTGTGTTTTATTCATAGGCCGCCCAGCATGATATGCCCCGTTCTCCCGGTAAAGCGGAGAAGGGGCGCAGGCATTCCTGCCACCAGCCCCATACGGGGATGCCCTTCCGTTCCGGGCTGCAAGTTTCATCCTTGCCCCCCTCCGGCGGACCCATTAAGGTTCAGGGAAGATGCCTTCCCCCGCCGCCGATGCTCCATTCCCGGAACGAGCTTTCAACGTGACCGCGTTGAAATGGAATACCTGCGCCTGGCTTCTGCTGCCCGTCCTGGTGTTCATGGCCTGGTGGATGCACTGGTATGTCTCTATCCCCCTCGCGGCCCTGATGGCCGCGGGACTGGCTCCCGGAAGGCGCAAGGAACTACCGGAAAGGGAATCCCTCCCCTCTTTTCCCCTGTTCAACCGATCCTCGTTTCTTGTCCTGGGCGCATTCATCGCCCTGATGGTCCTGTCCGGATGGGGGGAATGGGTCAATCAGCACCCGGACCACATCGTCAGGAACGCCTGCCTTCGTGAATTGGTCGCCAGCCCGTGGCCCGTCGTTTTTCCGGACGGAGACGTCTTGATCTACAACACAGGGTTCTGGCTGGTTCCGGCCCTGGCAGGCAAAGTGGCTGGGCTGGAAGTTGCCCGGGCATTTGTCGTGCTGTGGGGTGCATGGGGCCTGTTTCTTGCCTGGCTGTGGCTCTGCGTTTTCTCCGGCCGCCGTTCCCTGCTGCTCGCCCTGCTGATGGTAATGTTCGGCTCCCTTCTGAATTTCCAATGCTGGCTGGGGCTGGATCTGTTCCGCCTGCATTACTTCGGCACGGCGGAACAGGTCATGTGCAGCGCAAACGCCTCCATCCCTGTCATGCTTTTTTTCATCTTCCTGGCTTCGGGACGCATGCCCCCGCACTGGATGCCCCTTTTGTTCGCGGCCACGGCCTTTTATTCTCCCCTCGCGGCTCTAGGGGGGCTGCCCCTGGCGGTCTGCCAGTGGCTCCGGCAATGGAAAGGCAGCCGCTCCCCCCGGCGCAGCCTGCTTCATCCCTCCTTTCCGGCAGCCGTCATGCTGGGGGCGTGCTTCCTTCTTTATTATGCGGCGGTAAACGCGCCGTCCTCCCATATGGGCTGGCGGCCTTTTTATACGCGGCCGGGGGATTTTCTGCTGGCAGGGACCTCCTTCCTGCTGTACGCCCTGTTCTGCTGGCGGGATTTCCGGCGGAATTCCCTCTTTATCTGTACGCTGGCAACCGGACTGCTGCTGCCCTTCTTTTACGTCAACGGAGACGTCAACGACCTGCTCTGCAAGGGGAGCGTTCCGGCGATGGCCTGCCTGCTCGCCTTTCTGGCCTTCACCTGGGCGCGGCATCCCCGTCTCCGGATATGGATATGGCTTCTGCTGGCGCTCGGATTGGCGCCCCGGTTCAATGTTCCCTATTACTGCTGTTCTTCCAGCGCCCTCCAGGCATTTCTGACGCCTTGCGCCTCATGCACGGAGCCTTCCTCCTTTCCCTGCCGGGAATGGCGGCAGCTCACCTATGCGCCGCAGGCACGCCACCAGGATGAATGGGGCCGCACCATGCACCACCCCGGACACCGGTGGCATCCCTATTATTCCGGCACGCCGCGCCCATGGTTGCGCTTCATTTACCGTTTTTGACGTAAAGAAAACAGTTGCGGGAAAAACGCCCGGGAAATGAACATTCCGGATTCACTCCTTTCTTCATGGGAGGGGTCCGAATGCTCAGGCGGTCTTTTGACCTTCCTTCTGGAAGTTTTTCCAGCATTCCTCGATAACCGCGGGCAGGGACTTGCCTTCCTTGTCCATATCCCCCTGGCTTACCATTTTCTTAATCATTTTTCCGGAAACGGGGTCCAGGATGATGACGGCGGGAGGCCCGAAAACGACATAGGGGGCCTTGGAGCCTATGCATCCCACTACTTTGCCCGCTTCCTCCGGAACGAACTGGAAGGTAAAGGAACCCGGTGTCCTTCCCGGGGCCTGCCTGGTATCCACCATCCAGAAGATGAATTTTTTGCCGGAGGCCCTCTTGAAAGTCCGCTCCTTGATATGCTTGTCCGTAAAAATATTGCAATACACGCACCAGGAAGACCCCGTCAGGTAGATGACCAGGGGAACCTTCTTGGCGATGGCCTCATTGCGCAGCTTGTCAAAGGCGGGACTGCCCGATTCATTCACGGCTGGAACGGGAGCCTGCTGCGCCAGGGCGGAAGCGGGAGCCAGCATGCCTGCCACGGCGGCGGCGCAAAGCACGGAAACGGCAAACTTGATCATATTACAGTAACCATAAGTCTCCCTGCGCAGAAGTCAAACTTCAAGATTCCGCCATTGCCATCATTTGCCGTTCAAGGTATATACATTCGCCATGCGCCATTCCAACCCCTATAACCGCAGGCACCCCTCACGGAATAAATGGCGCTTTGTTTTCTGGCTGTTCATGGCGTTCCTGCTCCTGGGCGCAGCCCTGGTTTATTTCCACCCTGCGGAAGACTGGAAAACTGCGGACCGCAGCAGCAGCAGCCTGGCCCCTCTACCCGCTGAAGAACCGGAAGCCGTCGTCCAGGTTTATTCGGCACGCGCCTTCGGCTGGCGCAGGTATTTCGCCGTGCACACCTGGATAGCCGTGAAGGAGAAGAATGCCGGCTTTTACACCGTGTACCAGGTCATGGGCTACCAGCTTCCCTCCCGGGGAACCAGCGTTTCCATCGCGCGGGACATTCCGGACCGCAAATGGTTCGGCGCGGAACCGGAATTGATTCAGGAATTGCGCGGAGCAGCGGCGGAAAAGGCCATTCCCGTCATCAGCCGCACGGCGCAGGATTACCCCTATGCCGATACCTACTGGATCATTCCCGGCCCCAACAGCAACACGTTCACCGCCGCGCTGATGAGGGAAGTGCCGGATCTGACGGTGGAGCTTCCGCCTCATGCGGTGGGGAAGGATTATCTGCCCGGCGGCATTGCCGGACGGACGGAAAGCGGCACGGGCATCCGCATCAATTTATGGGGTCTCGCCGGGTTCAGCCTGGGGCTGGCGGAAGGAGCGGAAGTCAGCCTGCTGGGCCTGAACGCAGGCTTTGACCTGTTGCGCCCCGCCCTTAAACTTCCGATGATCGGGCGCATAGGGCTGCCGGACGCTCCTGTGGGCTGGGACTGGTGGAGCGTCACGCTGCTTCTTTCCGCCGGAGGGTTCATCTTCTTCCGCATGCTCCGCCACATGCGCAGGAAGCGGAGGCAGGCGCACCGCATCCCCTACTTCCGCCATCCGCGGACAAAAACGAGCGAGCGCATTTGAGCCGCATGGTACGGAAGCCTTTTTCCCTTATTCCGTTCCCCGTACACGGGAAGAAGGGGAATAAAGCGGAAATTCGATTGCCAAGCGCGGATGAAGCTGTAAGAATCCGCGCCATGAAAAAGCTCCTGATCCGCTCCTGTCTGATTGCCGGGCTGGCCTGGACCGCTTCCTGTTCCTCCAACAAGGAAACGGCGCCTCAGGAACCCGCTCCCGCCCCAGCCGTTCAACCGGAACAAACCGCCGCGGCGGACCGCCCCGCCCCCTGGGCTCCGGCCCCGGTGAAACCGGCCATTTTTCCGGAGGAGGAGAACGCAGAGTCCGTGCCGGGACCAGCCGTATTGCCTGGCGACTTCCGCCCCGGGCTGCGCACCCCCCGGCTGCCGGAAACCCTGCTGTATGATCTGGACGGCAAGCTGATCACCCCCTCCGCCCCGTAACCCTTTTCTTTTCCTTCACCATGACTGCGACCATTCCCAAGGGCTTCCACCCGGAACCTTTTTCCTACCATCAGGAGCTTGAACTGGACATTGACGCCCTTTCCAATGCGGGCGACGGCATCGGCCGTGTGGACGGCTGGGTGGTTTTCGTCCCCTTCGCCCTGCCGGGAGACCGCGTGAAGGCCCGCGTCTGGCGCAACGACAAGAATTATTCCTCCGCGGACCTGGTGGAAGTGCTTCACCCCAGCCCGGACCGCGTGGAGCCCGGCTGCCGCCTGTTCGGCACCTGCGGCGGATGCCAGTACCAGCATTTTTCCTACGACCGCCAGCTTCTCTGGAAAACCCGGCAGGTGGCGGACCTGCTCCGGTTGCAGGCAGGGCTGGAACTGCCCGTCAATCCGGCCATTGCCTCCCCCCGCCAATACCATTACCGCTCCAAGATTACGCCCCATTTTGACAAGCCCAAGGAAGCCAGCCGGCCGGCCATCGGCTTCCTGAAGGCGGGTTCCAGAAGGGAAGTGGTGGATGTGCCGCAATGCCCGATTGCCATGGAGTGCATCAACGAGGCCCTGCCGCTGGCCCGCAAGAGCGTTTACCAGGCCGCGGCCCGGTTCAAGCGGGGAGCTACCATTCTGCTCCGCGCCTCGGAAGGGACCGTCATTACCAATAACAACGCCGTGGCCTGCGAGCGCGTGGGCGGTCTGGAATTTCATTTTTTGGCGGGAGATTTTTTCCAGAACAATCCTTTCATTCTTCCGCTTTTTACGGACTACGTGGCCCAACAGGCGAGCATGGACGGGGAGGAGTTCCTGGTGGACGCCTATTGCGGTTCCGGCCTGTTCGCCCTGAGCCTAGCGAAGAAATTTAAAAAAGTGCTGGGCGTGGAAGTCAGCGAGACTTCCGCGGACTGGGCGCGCAGCAATGCCCGGAGCAACGGGATTAAACACGCGGAATTCCTGGCGGCGGACGCCGGAGCCATTTTCGCCCAGGTGGATTTCCCCGCGGAAAAAACCGCCGTGGTGATCGACCCGCCCCGCAAGGGATGCAGCATGGAGTTCCTGACCCAGTTATTCGCCTTCGGCCCCGGAAAAGTGGTGTACGTTTCCTGCAATCCCGCCACCCAGATACGGGACCTGGCGGAATTTGACAAGGCCGGGTACGCCGTTACCGCCGTCCAGCCCTTTGACCTGTTCCCCCAGACCAAACATCTGGAATGCGTGGTCACCCTGAAAAAGAACATCTGATTTTCCCCATGCCCAAGCTTTACATCAAAACCTACGGCTGCCAGATGAACGAGCGGGACTCCGAGCAGGTGGCCCGCATGTTCGTGCAGAAGGGCTATACCATGACGGACCGCGAGGATGAGGCGGACGTCATCCTGTTCAATTCCTGTTCCATCCGGGAGCAGGCGGAACAGAAGGCGCTGGGGAAGATGGGCCTGCTGGCCAAGCAGCAGCGGCACCGGCCGCACGTGGTGTACGGCATGATGGGCTGCATGGCCCAGAGCAGGAAGGATGAGTTGTTCAAGGAACTGCCGCGCCTGGACCTGGTGATAGGCACCCAGAAGTACCACCGCGTGTTTGAGCATGTGGACGGCATTCTGCGCGCGCGCCAGGAACGCCGCATGGATGAATTGCAGACCGCTTTTTCAGGCACTCACGTGTGCGACGTGGCGGATGAGGAGGATTCCCAGAACCGCATCCGGGACCACCTGAATCCCGGCGCGCGCTCCACGGCGTATGTCTCCATCATGCAGGGGTGTGAAATGAAGTGCGCCTACTGCATCGTCCCCTACACCCGCGGCAAGGAACGCAGCCGCCCCGTCCGGGACGTGGTGGACGAGGTGAAGATGCTGGTGGACGCCGGCGTGAAGGAAGTCACCCTGCTGGGCCAGATCGTCAACCGGTACGGCAGGCAGATGGAAACGGCGGACGGCAAGGGCGGCTTCGTCCAATTGCTGGAAGCCGTGCATGAGGTGGAAGGCCTCCGGCGCATCCGCTTCGTTTCCCCCCATCCCATCGGCTTCCGGCAGGATCTGGTGCAGGCATTCACCTACCTGCCCAAGCTGTGCAGCCACATCCATTTCCCCATGCAGAGCGGCAGCGACCGCATCCTGAAAATGATGCGCAGGCCGTACAGGAATGAAACCTATCTGGACCTTTGCGCCCGGATGAAGCAGGCGCGCCCGGATTTGTCCATCACTACGGACATCATCGTGGGCTTCCCCGGAGAAACGGAGGAAGACTACCTGCTGACCCGGCAGGCCGTGGAACGGGTCCAGTTTGACAACGCTTTCATTTTCCGCTACTCCCCGCGCCGCGGCACGCCCGCCGCCGCCATGGAGGAACAGATTCCGGAGGAAGTGAAGGAAGCGCGCAACCAGGACCTGCTGGCCGTGGTCAATGAAATCGCCATCCGGAAAAACCGGGAACTGGTCGGCACCGTTCAGGAAGTCCTGCTGGAAGGACCGTCCAAAACAAATGAAGCGCGCCTCTCCGGACGCACCTCCCAGAACAAGCCCGTGATGGTGGATGCCGCCCCTGACCTGACGGGAGAGCTTCTGCCCATCCGCATTGAGGAAAGCACGGGGTTCACCCTGTACGGCGTCCCATGCCCTTCCAGGGGATGATTTGCACGCCTTCCTCTTCCACCCGCAAATAGATGGCTCCGGTTTCCGGGAGACGGTACACGGCCGTTCCCTCCGGCACGGGGCATTCATGCTCCGTGGTGAAAATGACCGCGCGGGCGCCCGTGGCCCTGATCCATTCGGCGCTGTCCACCGGATCGCGCGGATGGTGCCCGATGACCAGCACATCCGCCCGCGGCGCTATTGCCGCCCGCGCCAGGGAGGAAAACCCGGCATTCCCTATCATCAGGACGAACCGCCCGCGGCATTTCCACGCCAGCACCCGGTTCCGGTCCTGATGGATTCCCGTGGACAACGGTACGGGAAAATCTTCCAAAACAAGTTCATTTCCAGGGCGGAACCTCCATTGCCGAACGGGACATTCCGCATCCGCTGCGCCCCAGTTCCGGATTCCGGGATATTCCTTCGCCAGCGCTTCCACTCCGGCGCGCTCCGCCCTGCCGTTTCCGGAAGCCAGTACGCCGCAAGGCCGGATACTGCGCGCCTTCAACACGGGAAGGAGGGTGTACCGGACCGCGTTTTCCGTTCCTGCGGCCACGACCAGCGCGGGATTGGAGATGACCGCGGACCAGGCGTCCTTCTGCAACGGAACGAGGACGGCTTCATTTTCCCCGGCAGGCGGCGCGGAAGAAAGATAGCTGCACGGCAGGGAAGCCACTCCCCCCGCCACCGCCAGCATGGCGGAGGCCAGCCAGGAAGCCGCCGTATTGCAAGCGCATGACATCCACGGGCACCATGCGAACACCAGCCCGAACAGGGAGACGCCCATGAGCGGAAAAACGAGCACGCTCAAGCACAAATTGGTCAGGGGAGCGTACAGGTTCCAGGTGTCGAAGTGCCATGCCGTCAGGGGAATGGACATCAGCCACGCCCCCACGGAGATGAGCAGCGCGCCGCGGCACGCTTTTTCCAGGCGCACCAGGCCTTTTTCCCGCGCATTGTAAATCCGGGAAGGAATGAACGGGTCCGGAGCCCACAGGGGCCTTTCCCGGCTGCTCCATCCTGCCAGGCAGACAATCACGGCGAAGACGCAGAAGGAGAGCTGGAACCCCGGCTGGAAAACCTGGAGCGGGTCCATCAGGCAAAGGAGGATGAAAGCCAGCGCCAGAATATTGGCCGGATGCCCCTTCCGGCGCAGCACGGACGCCAGCAGCCAGACCGCCGCCATGATGAAGGCCCGCAGGGCGGAGGCGGACATCCCGGTCACAAACACGTACACCGCCAGCAACGGAATGCAGGCCAGCCGCGCCGCACGGGGGCGCACGTACAACAGCCTCAGCATTCCCAGAACCAGCATGGCCGCCACCCCCACATGCATGCCGCTGACGGCGAACACGTGCATGCAGCCGCTTTCCAGAAACTTCGCCATCGTTTCCGGCCTCGCGTCCGTCTTGTCCCCCAGCACGGCGGAAACCATCACCTGCCGGGCCTCGTCATCCGCCGGCGCGCCTTCCCTCAGCAGGCCTGCGGCCCCCTCCCGGAGCCGCAGGGAAAACGCCCGGAGGCGGCTGCGCCAGTCGCCCGGCCCCACCCGGCAGGCGCCATCCAGCCGAATCCCGGCAATAATGCCGTGCAGGTATCCCCACCGCTCCCGGTCAAAGATGCCGGGGCCGCACGGGGCCTGGAGCGGATATGTCTCTCCCTCAATCCGGTACCGTTCCCCTACTGCCAGGGGGCATTCCCCGCCACGGGAGGAAACTGCGTACAGCCACCGGGAGCCATCCGGGCGGAACAGAACGGACTTTCCGGAAACGGCGTTAACGGAACCCTCCATGGCGACAGTCCTTCCCGCCTCTACGGGAACATTCCCGTATTCCCGGTCATACGCCAGCAGATGCATGGCCGCCCACACCGCCAGGGCAATGGCCAGCAGGCTCATGGAAGGGGCCCGGAACAGGCAGGGCAATAGCGCCCAGCAGAGGCAGAGGCCCCAGAACCAGGGGGAAACGTCCACCGCCGCGCATGCGCACAGCATGGCGAGAGCGGGAGCCAGCAGGGGAGCCGCGGCCATGGTCCGTTCCAGCCACGGCCGCCGCAGGTGGCGCTCCTGTTCCATCCGGGGAAAAACTTACTGCATGGCGTCCGCGCCGTCCCGTTCCAGGGGAAGAACGGAAGGTAGCGGAAGAACGACGTTGGCAGGCAGGGGGGCCTTGCGCTGGAGCACCTTGGGAGCCAGCGCCTCGCTCGTCTCATAGGCGCCGCGGAACATCTCCAGCTTGGCGTCCAGATTGTCAATGTAATGCAGGGCCACCGCCTCCGGGGTCTTGGGGAACACGGGGGAGCCGAAGGCCAGTTCCCCGTGGTGGGAGGCGATCAGGTGCAGCAGGTGCATGCGCACGTCCGGGGAGGCGGGGTCCAGCGTCTTCCAGGATTCCGCTTCCGGAAGGGCCATGATGCGCTTCCACAGATTGTTGACCAGTTCAATGCCCAGCGGAATGTGGCCCAGCAATTCCCCGGCTTCCGAATAGGGCATCGTGAAATCCTCCTTCGGGTAGCAGTTTTCCCACAGCTTCCCGCAGTCGTGAAACAGGCATCCGGCCAGCAGGAGGTCGCGGTTCAGCTCCGGATTCGCCTGGCAGACGGCAGAGGCCGTGCGCATCATTCCCGCCACATGCTCCACCAGTCCGCCGCGGCGGGCGTGATGGTAAGTGCGGGCGGCGGCGGCGCGCTGGAGGCGTTCCCCGAACTGTTCGATGAATTCAATGCACAGGGCGCGAATGCGCGGATCATTCATGCCCTTGATGAGCACGCAAATCTCCTTCAGGTCCGCTTCCTGCTTCTTCTTCAAGGTTCCGGACCCGGCCAGGAAGCTTTCCTTCTCCTGTTCGTCCAGGGGGCGCACTTCCAGATCGGCCGCTTCCATGCCGAAGCCCCCCTTGGTCCACTGGCCGCGCAGGCTCACGAAACTGCGGAGAGGCAGGGAGGCCAGCGTGCGGAACCAGGGCTTGTCCTCCCACACCTTCAGTCCCATCGTCCCTTCCGCATCGGCAAAAGATACGTCCAGATACGGCTTGTTGCTCTTGGTCATCTTCTGCGCGCACTGGGCGATCTGGGCAAAAACTTCCGCTTCCACCTGGCCCTCCGCGGCCAGCTTGCCCAACTCCATGAGACTGACTTGTTCCATGCGGGCCATCTTGCCCCGCTTCCCTCCATCCGTCAAGAAAACGCCGGAGGACTACGATGATAAAAAAAGGAAACCGCTTATTTTTCCAATACTCCCAACTCAGCAACGGCAACATGGCTGCCTTCCACTACCCGCTTGCCTACAAAACGCAGGTAACGGGCTTTCACGGGCGTCTCCAGGTCAATCCGCTGCGGAACGGGATTGGCGCGGATATTGGAAAACTCTCCCTCCGCGGCGGGAGCTCCCCAATCGTTTCCGTCCGCACTCAGGTAGACGGCGTAGCGGTCAACCGTCCCCTTTGCGGAATCCTTGCGGGGCGTGTAGATGACGGCGGCAACGTTGACCGGACGCCCCATGTCGATTTCCAGCGCCTGCGGAGGAGCTATTTCCCCCTGGGCGGCATGCGTATGCCAGAGGGTGGAGGGGTTGCCGTCAATGGCCAGCTCCGGGGCGGCGGCGCTTCTTTCCCCGGCCGCCACCTTCCAGTCCCTCGTGGGGACGGGGATGATCTGCGCGGTTACGGAAGACCTTCTGCCGCGGTATTCGCCCACCGCCTTCACCGTCCCCCCGGCAGGGAGAAGGAAAGGCTCCCTGTACACGGCGGACTGCGGGCCGGGATCCGTTCCGTCCGTGGTGTACCTGGTCACCACGCCCTCTGCGGATGCCAGGGTCACCCGGCCGTCGCGGTCGTAATTCACCGCCGGCGCATTCAAGATGACAGGGTGCTTCCACAGGGAAACCTCGCACAAGGCCGGAACGGCCCGGGACTCTTCCAGCACCACGCGCACTCCATCCGCCGTCACGGGCCTGCCCTTCAAAAGAACCCTGGCTCCTATGCTGGAACCTTCTGTCCATTTGCTCCATCGGCCGTTTTCACGCACCTCCACGCGGAACTTGCGCACCCTCTGCCCCAGCTGGACGGGTTCCGCCAGCCGGATGACGTCAAACGCCGCAGGTTCCGGCAACTTCAACACCAGGGAGGGATCTTTATCTTCCGGAGCGGCCGCCCAGTACGTCGCCCGCTTCCGGTCCAGAACCTGTTCCGGACCGTGCCCCTTCCATGAGGAGGAAGACTCCGCGCGCGCTCCGGAAGCGAAGTTGCGGGAATACAGTTCATCCAGCAGCGCACGGAAGCCCGCCAGGGACTTTTTATCCTCTTCATGAATGCGGCCGCGGCGGTCCGGCGGCACGTTCAGATTCAGGTTGGCCCCTCTGCCTACGCTGTCAAAGTACAGTTTCAGCAGATTCTCCGGCGTCCGGACGCGGGAATTCTCATGCTCATGCCAGAACCAGCCGGGACGGATGGAAACATCCACTTCCGCGGGAATCCAGTACTTGCCGTCCACGGTGCCTTCCGTGCCCAACTGGTAGCGCACGGTGCCGGGCGCGGGTTCCGTCCCGGCTTGCAGCGGAACGGGGGTGTACGTGGCCCAGCAGGGATAGCCCGCATAACCGCTTTCGTTCCCCACCCAGCGGGCGCCCGGCCCCACGTCGGAAAAAATCACCGCTCCGGGCTGCCGTTTCTTCAGTTCCCCCCACGTCGTCTTCCAGTCGTAATACGTGCTCCGGTCAATGGAGCGCTTCTCCCGCGTTCCACCGTAATAGCCGTCCCCTCCGTTCGCTCCGTCAAACCACGCCAGGAAAACGGGACCGTATCCCGTCGCCAGCTCCTTCAACTGCTGGCGGTACATTTTGATATATTCCGGGGTGCCGTAGGAGGAAGCGTTGCGGTCCCAGGGCGACAGGTAAATGCCGAACCTGACGCCGTATTTTTTGCACGCGCGGGAAATCTCCTTCACCACATCGCCCTTCCCCTGCTTCCACGGGGAGGCCGCCACGCTGTGCTGGGTAGTCTTCGTGGGCCACAGGCAGAAACCGTCATGGTGCTTGCAGGTCAGCACCACTCCCTTGAACCCGGCATCCGCCAGCGTTTTGACGAGGTCGTCCGCATCAAAATCGGAAGGGTTGAACAGCTCCGGCTTCTCGTCGCCATAACCCCATTCCTTCCCGGTAAAGGTATTGATGGTGAAATGGATGAAGGCATACATCTCCATATCGTGCCATGCCAGTTGAGCCGGAGAAGGAACAGGCTTCAACGGGGGAACCCCATTCTTCACTTCCGCTTCCGCCAACCCGGCGGCCAGCATGCAGGTTCCCAGAAGGGCCGGGGCCAATTGATTCAATCTTCTCATCAAATGCATAACTAACGTTCGGAACTATGTACGCTCCGGGCATCCCGTTCTTTCAGACAACTCTACGAGTTAAAGCCGTACCGCCCGCTGAAGATGGCCTGTTTCCCGCAATCGCGGGAGAAACGGGGCGCCTGCGCTTTTTTCCTTTTCCGCCCATCAGGGATTATGGAGCAATCAATATATTGAACACGTATCCGGACAGAATGATAAACGCCGTCACTGTTCCGAAGAAAATCCAGATCAGCTTCCAGGTCATCACCTTCTTCAGAAGGGCCGCCTCCGGCACGGAAAGCCCTACCGTCGCCATCATGAACGCTATCGCCGTGCCGATCGGAACGCCTTTCGCCACAAACACCTGGATCACCGGAACTATCGCCGCCGCATTCGCATACATCGGAACCGCGCAAATTACCGCAACCGGCACCGCCCACCAATGCTCCCGGCTCATGGACGCTTCAAAAAATCCCTCCGGCACATAGCCGTGCACCGCCGCTCCCATAGCGATGCCGATCACCACATACAGCGCCACTCCCTTTACGATTTCCCACGCATCATGCATGATGACGGCCCATCTCTTCCGGAACGGCGTCCCCTTCCGCTCCCACGCGCCGCTTTCCTCCCCGGACTGGACAAGCAGCCCCCGTATCCAGGGGGACAGATAGCGTTCCAGCCTGAACCTCTCCAGCACAGCCCCTCCCATCATCCCCAGCAAAATGCCGGAGACCGCATAAATCACCGTGATCTTGACCCCGAACGCCCCCAGGAACAGGGCGATGGCAACCTCATTCACCAGAGGCGATGTGATCAGGAAGGCAAACGTCACGCCCAGCGGAATCCCTCCTTTCACAAAGCCGATAAACAGGGGAATGGAGGAACATGAACAGAACGGCGTGACCGCCCCGAACAGGGCGGCGAAAAAATACTGAAACCCGTAGAGCTTCTTTGTCGTCAAAAACACGCGGATGCGTTCCACCGGGAAATAGGCGTTCACCACGCCCATGAAAAGACTGATCGCGTACAGCAGGAAGAGGATCTTCACCGTGTCGTACACGAAGAAGTTGACCGCCTCCCCCAGACGGGTATGGGGTGTGAACTCCAACACCCCGTAAACCAGCCAGTCAGCAAAATCCTGAATCATAACCGGGAAGAATTCTCCTACCGCTCTGCGGAAACAGACGGGCGGGGAGGTTCCCCGCCCCCGGAACGTTCCCGGTGATTCATCATCTTAACCACCGCCAGCAGAATGAGCAGCGCCGCAGCCCAGACGGCAGCCCTTTTCCATCCGCCCTTTCGCTTGAAGGAAGCGCTGCCGCAGCAGCCCCCTCCTCCGCACCCGCAGGAACCTGCCTCCGGATGGGGAAGATTCCCCTTTACTGCCCTTGAATCCTCCGGCCTTCCGCTACAGCAACCCTTCTCCGGAGAATCCGCTTGAAGCGCTTTTTGGAGCATCCTCCTGATTTCATCCCGGGAGGGTACCGTGCCGGAAACAAGAATCCTGCCGTCCACCTCAAGAGCCGGGGTTTCCAGCACTCCGGCGGCGGCAAGTTGCGCGGCATCCGTCACCTTTTCCGGAAGCGGTTCCAGACAGAGTTCCCGCATGACCTGCTCCGTCACCTGCGCCAATGCCGTACATTTGGCGCACCCCGGTCCGTAAATTACTATCCTCTTCATGTAATTATTGATTTATATTTTTAAGAATATCAAAATGTATGAATAAAAAATACTGAACAAACTGAATACCAATACCGTTACCCCTTTAACGCCGGGCTTTCCTGCAAACACGACAGCACGCTGCTGAGGCAGGGGCAGCACAGGGAATAATACACATTTTTCCCCCGCTGCTCACAGGACACTATCCGGCTGTTCTTCAACACGTTCAAATGGCTGGAAACGGTAGACATGTCACGTCCGGAATCCTTCTGCAGTTCGCAGACGCAGCGTTCTCCATCCAGAAGCATCTCCACAATCATGAGGCGCACGGGATGCCCCAGCGCCTTGAAAACACCGGCAAGAGGTTCCAGCTCCTTGACGGAGTGAACCGGACGGGATGAAGAGGTGCAGGAGCAATCGGACATAAGCAATGGATTTATTATTTTTAAAATCGTAAAAATGTCAATCTGTTTTCCCGCCACGGCCATGGCACACCGCGCAGGCACGGAGCCATGCGGCAGCCGCTTGAAACCACCCCCCATGCTGGACACGGCAATTCCCTTCCGATATGCTCGTTTACACACCTTTACCGCCATGCTGTACATCGGATGCCACCTCTCCTCCGCAAAAGGTTACGAAGCCATGGGCAGGGTTGCCCTTTCCATCGGCGCCAACACCTTCCAGTTCTTTTCCCGCAACCCGCGCGGAAGCAAGGCCAAGGCCATTGACGAACCGGACATTGCCCGTTTTCTGAAGCTGGCGGAAGACAACGGCTTCAGCACGCTGCTGGCGCACGCCCCTTATACGCTGAACCCCTGCTCCGCTGACCCCAAAGTCACCCGCTTTGCGGCCCAGGTGCTGAGGGAAGACCTGGAGCTCATGGAGCATCTGCCGGGCAACCTTTACAACTTCCATCCCGGCAGCCACGTGGGACAGGGAGTGGAAAAAGGCATTGAACTGGTGGCGGACCAACTGAACGGCGTGCTTGCTCCGGACCAAAAAACCACCGTTCTGCTGGAAACCATGTCCGGCAAGGGAAGCGAGCTCGGCAAGACCTTTGAAGAACTGGCCGCCATCATTGAGCGCGTGGACCTGAAAGAAAAGCTGGGCGTCTGCCTGGACACCTGCCACGTTTATTCCGCCGGGTACGACATTGTCAACAGCCTGGACGCCGTGCTGGAACAGTTCGACTCCGTGCTGGGCCTGGAACGCCTGCACGCCATCCACCTGAACGACAGCATGACGCCTTTCTCCTCCTTCAAGGACCACCATGAAACCATCGGCAAGGGGAGCCTGGGAGAACAGGCCTTCATCAACATCATCAACCATCCTTCCCTCCGGGAAGTGCCCTTTTTCCTGGAAACGCCCCGGGACGACGCCGGGCACGGCGAGGAAATAGCCTGGCTGAAAGAACATTACCGCGGCTGAGCGTGATTCCCGGATCAACCGGGTTGCCTGTGATGGAGAAAAAGCTTGCATGCGCGCCGGATACGGGATACATAAGGCCTGTAAATTAGTTTAAACTAATTCCAATATCTGCTTTTCAAGGCAGAACCCATCCGGCTTTTATGAAAGAAATGCGCATCGCAAAAATAACAGGGCGTGAAATTCTGGATTCACGCGGCAACCCCACCATTGAGGCGGACGTTTATCTGGAAGGCGGAGCCACAGGCACGGCGGGCGTCCCCAGCGGAGCTTCCACCGGGGAACATGAAGCCTGGGAACTCAGGGACGGCGACACGGCCCGCTACCAGGGCAAAGGCGTCACCAAAGCTGTGGACAATATCCGCAACGTCATCGCCCCGGCCCTGATCGGCCTGGAAGCGACGGAACAAACCACGGCGGACGCCCTCATGAGCTCCCTGGACGGCACCTTCAACAAGGCCAAACTGGGAGCCAACGCCATTCTGGGCGTTTCCCTGGCGCTTGCCAAGGCGGCGGCGGCCCAGCTGCAACAGCCCCTGTACCGCTACCTGGGCGGTCCGAACGCCAAGGTTCTGCCCGTCCCCATGATGAACATCATCAATGGGGGCGCCCACTCCGACGCGCCCATCGACTTCCAGGAATTCATGATCGTTCCGTCCGGCGCGCCTACTTTCCGGGAAGCCCTGCGCTATGGCGCGGAAGTCTTCCATGCCCTGAAATCCGTCCTGCACAGCCGCGGCCTTTCCACCGCCGTGGGTGATGAAGGCGGCTTCGCCCCCAGGCTGAACTCCGCGGAAGACGCGCTGGACTGCATCGCCCAGGCCGTGGACAAGGCCGGCTACCGGTTCGGGGAGGATATTTCCATTGCCCTGGACGTGGCTTCCTCCGAATTCTACGATCCGGAATCCGGACTGTACGTTTTCAAGAAGTCCGACGGCAGCCGCAGAACCGCCGCGGAACTGACGGATTACTACGTGGAACTGAAGAAGAAATACCCCATCGTCTCCATTGAGGACGGCTGTGCGGAAAACGACTGGGACGGCTGGAAAATCCTGACGGAAAAACTGGGCAAAAGCACCCAGCTCGTCGGGGACGACCTCTTCGTCACCAACGTTGAATTCCTCAGAAAAGGCATTCATCTGGGCGTGGGCAACTCCATTCTGGTGAAGGTAAACCAGATCGGCTCCCTGACGGAGACGCTGGATGCCGTGGAGCTGGCCATGGGCAACCGCTACACCGCCGTTATTTCCCACCGCTCCGGGGAAACGGAAGACGCCACCATCGCGGACATCGCCGTGGGGACCAACGCCGGCCAGATCAAGACCGGCTCCCTGAGCCGTTCCGACCGCATGGCCAAATACAACCGCCTTCTCCGGATTGAGGAGGAACTGGGGGAATCCGCCCGCTACGGCAACGGATTCGGCCTGTTCTGACCTCTTTTGCCGGAACTGGTATAAAGCAACCCAAATCCCCGGTCGTCGTGAGGCGGCGCGGGGATTTTTCATTCTCCGGGGTAATTGCATCCTTTTCTTTGGGACAAAATATGCAATGCTGGGCTTTCGGATTCCGCATTGCCAAAAAGCCCCATCTCCGTTCCGCGCCATGTCTCCCAGCCTTTCCCTGCCCACACGCCCCCTGCTGTGCGCGGCACTGGCGTACCTGGCGCTTCCTCTGGGCCTCTTCCTGTGGGGATGGCTGCATCCCGCCTTCTCCGTTCCGCTTTGCGCCGCACTGGCGTATGGATTGTACGCCTGCACCCGGAATCTTCCGGAACAACGGCTTCCTCTGAAAGCCCGCGGACTGGCCGTGCTGGGCTTTCTGTCCGCCTTCTGCCTGCTGCTGGTGCTGCTGTGCGGCTTCACGGGCCACTGCCAGCAGCACGCGGACTTTGCAGTCCGCAACGCCGTTTACGAACAGCTTGCGGCAGGCTCCTGGCCCCTCGTCATGTCGGACGGGCGCCACTTCATCTACTATCTGGGCCATTGGCTGCCTCCTGCGCTGGCCGCCTCCTGCTGTCCGGATGCATGGGCTCCCTGGCTGCTGGCCCTGTGGACCTTCCTGGGGCTGGAACTGGCGCTGCTGGCGGCTGCCTCCCGCTGGGGCGTCCGGCAAACGGCCTGGTGGGCGCTGGTTCTCTTCTGCCTGGGATCTCCGGCAGCGGCGCTGGACTGCCTGGGAATGCCCCTCCCCTCCCTGTTCGCGGAATACAATGCCCAGATGGTGCTGTTCATCGGCATGCCCGCCCAACTCTTCAACACGTTCAACCATGCCGTTCCGGCGCTGTTGTGCGCCGTGCTTATTCTGACCCGCTCCCTGCCTGCCGCGGGATATTATTTCATGGGGGCATTGCTGCTGCCGTCCTCCCCGCTGGGCGCTCTTCTGCTCCTTCCGTACATAGTGTATGAAACCCTGTTCTGCCGCCCAACGGAGCAGGCTCCTCCTTCCCGGCTCCGGTCCCTCCTGCTCCAGCCGGCTTTCTGGGTTGCCGCCCTGTGCGCGGCGGTCATGGCCGTCTTTTATGCCCATCTGGACGGTGGGGGGCAATTTTCCTGCCTTTTTGCCGGGAAGTATGCGGAAATCTACCACTACGGCCAGCAGCGGCTGCTGCTCTATCCCGGCTCCGTCAAATACGCCAGTTTCCTGCTGGCTCTGGCCCTGGGCGTTCTGCTGCCGGGTGCGCTGCTCTTCCAAGCATGCCGGAGGAATCCGCTGTACTACATCACGCTGGGGATAATGGCAGGCAGCCTCTTTTTCCGCACGGGCATCATGAATAATGAACTTCTCTTTAAAGCCCCGGCGGTCCTCTATCCCTTCCTCTCCCTGCTCTTTCTCCATGCCTTCCGCCAGGGGGGCACGAAATACCGGACACTCCTGATTCTTTACCTGGCCTGCACGGCCCTTCCGTCCCTGCAATGCATGATGGAAAAAGCGGGTACGTTCTCCACCCGGGCGAGCACTATGCAGGAGCATCAGCTGACGGCGCACGGCGGCATGCTTGACCGCCGGAAAGACCCCGTCTGCCGCCAATTCGTCAAAAAGGACGACCATCCCCTCCCCGCCTGGCTGTTCAAGACCGGAACAAGGCCATAACGTCACGGCGGCGGGAATCAATCCAGCCTGATGCCGAACATGTCCGACAGGGACCCGGCATCCTTGTCCAGCGCGTCTTCTCCTCCGGGAACGGCTTCCGGAGCCTTCGGAATCAGGACGGAGGCGTCCATTCCGCGCAGGGTGAACAGCAGTTCCGGCTGTTCGTCCAGCATCACGCCGAAGGCGTACAGGACCGCGGACGCATGCTTGCACAAATCCGCCCAGTCCGGGCAGGAACAGGAAAAACGCCACTCTTCCGGCGCAGGGAACAGGCCGCCCTCCGGATCGCACAGGATTTCCAGCAGCTCCGGGGAAAGGTTCCCCTTCAGCAAGTCAATCCAGGAACCGATATGCCCGGCGCACCGCGCACGCAACCGGGCAAGCGCCTCTTCATCCGGAGGGGCGGCATGCACGCGGACCTCATACAAATGCTCCCCCATCACCAGCGCGTCAATGCGGCCGGGAGCCGCTTTCACGTCCAGAACGCAGCCATAGCGCAAATAAGTACGCCCGGGGGCCAGCCGCATGCCGTACACCTCGCACGCGGCCAGGCTCTTCATCCATTCCTTTCCCCAGAACTTTTTCGCCAGATTTCGCCCGGAAGCCGTCACGGGATGCAGCTCCATCCCCTCCGCGGCCAGTTCCGCCGCCTTCTCCTCCGCGCGTTTCCGCAAATCCGCCCGTTTCAGGGGCTTTTCATCATCCATGCACACGGAGCCATAGTAACATATGCGGCCCTCTTGCCACAGGCAAAAGGCAGCCATGCGCCGTTTCCCTTTTTCTTCCGGCCTCATTCCGGTTTTCCAGGCACACGGATTTTCTCCCGTTCCGCGGAATCTGCCTCCATTACCCATTTCAGGCTTTTAAAACGGAAGCTCCTGGGGCACAACATGTGGGTCATGTGGAAAGGCAGATTTTCTAAACCCACCGCTGATCTGGTACAACGCTACGGCGAATCCGTCTCCTATGACTGGAGGCTCTTCCGCCAGGACATTGCCGGATCCATCGCCCATGCGCGGGCACAGCTCAAGGCAGGGCTGCTTTCGCAGGAGGAATTCAGCGCCATTGAATCCGGCCTGAAGGATATCCTGAAGGACATAGAGGCAGGCAGCTTCACCTGGAGCCGTGAGCTGGAAGACGTGCACATGAACATTGAAAGCGAGCTGACCCGCCGCATCGGCGCGCCGGGAGCCAAGCTGCATACGGCACGCTCCCGCAACGACCAGGTGGCCACGGATACGCGGCTTTACTGCCGCGCGGAGATTGATGAAATCCTGGAAAAAGTGCGCCACCTCCAACGGGCCCTGGTTATGAAGGCGAAGGAATACGCGGACGCCATGATGCCGGGGTACACCCACCTGCAGCGCGCCCAGCCCGTCACGATGGGCCACCATTTGCTGGCTTACGTGGAAATGCTGAACCGGGACGCAGACCGCCTCACGGACTGCCGCAGGCGCCTGAACGTTTCCCCGCTGGGTTCCGGAGCCATCGCCGGTTCCACCATCTGCCTGGACCGCCACGGAATTGCCGCGGAACTGGGCTTTGACGCCGTAACGGAGAATTCCATGGATGCGATTGCGGACCGGGATTACATCATGGAAACCCTCTTTGACCTGGCCGTGATCGGCGCGCACCTTTCCCGCATGAGCGAGGACGTCATCCTGTGGTGCACGGCGGAATTCGGCTTTGCCACCCTTTCTGACGCCCATACGACGGGCTCCTCCCTGATGCCCCAGAAAAAGAATCCGGACGTGGCGGAACTGACCCGCGGCAAGACGGGACGCCTGTACGGCAACCTTACCGCCGTGATGGTGGCCGTCAAGGGGCTGCCCCTGACCTACAACCGCGATCTCCAGGAAGACAAGGAACCCCTCTTCGATTCCATTGACACGATCAAGCTGGCCCTGGACGTCAACGCGGAGATGATGGCCGCCATGACGGTCAACACGGCCCGAGCCCTGGAAGCGGCTTCCGATCCCATGCTGCTGGCTACGGACCTGGCGGACTACCTGGTTCGCCGCGGCGTTCCCTTCCGGAAGGCTCACGAACTGGTTGGAAAAGCCGTCGCCATGAGCATTTCCACGGGTACGCCCCTCAACCAGTTGAGCGACGAACAGTTCGCCTCCATTTCAGACGCGTACGGAACGGACGCGCGCGACGTATTTGAATTGACAAAAGCCTTCGCCCAGCGTACCAACCCGGGGGCTCCCAATTCCGGGAACACCCGCCGCCGCATCGCCTACTGGGAAGACATTCTTTCCAAATAACACTGCCTGCGGGGAGCGGACGGAACGGGGAACCTGCCGTCCGTCTCCGCGGCGCGCCTCCGGGTGCAGGAAGGGGACGTTTTACACCCCTCCGGCGGCGGCATTCCACCGCAGCCGGCCAACATCCCGGCAGCCATGTTCAGACCTGCTCTCCTTTCCTCTCTCAAGACCTATACCAAGCAAACCTTTCTGGCGGACCTCTTCGCGGGGCTCACCGTCGGCGTAGTGGCCATTCCGCTGGCGATGGCCTTTGCGATTGCATGCGGGCTCTCTCCCACCCAGGGCCTCATCACCGCCATCGTGGCCGGCTTCCTCATTTCCCTGTTCAGCGGAAGCAAGTACCAGATAGGCGGCCCCACCGGCGCCTTCGTCATCATCATCATGGGCGTGCTGGAACAGTACCACGCGTCCGGACTGCTGGTCTGCACGCTGATGGCGGGCCTCTTTCTCATTATCCTGGGCTTCTGCCGCATGGGGGCGCTTATCCGCTTCATTCCATTCCCCGTCACCACGGGATTTACCTCCGGCATTGCCGTGGTGATTTTCTCCACGCAGATCAAGGACATCTTCGGCCTCACCATCACGGAAAAAATCCCCGGCGACTTCATTGAAAAATGGGCGTGCTACTTCAACTACTTCCACACCATCAACTGGGCGGCGCTGGCGCTGGCCGTCGGCACCGTCGCCATCACCCTGCTGAGCCGCCGCTTCTGGCCCAGGGTGCCGGCCATGCTGGTGGGCATGCTGGGCATGACCGCCGTTTCCGTAGCCTTCTCCCTGCCCGTAACCACCATCGGGCAGGCCTTCGGCAGCCTTCCGAACACGCTTCCCCTCCCTTCACTGCCCCACATTGAATGGCACAACCTGGGAGCGCTGACGGCTCCGGCCTTCACCATCGCCCTGCTGGCGGCGATTGAATCCCTGCTGAGCGCCTCCGTGGCGGACGGCATGACGGGAGGACGCCACAAACCCAATATGGAACTCATTGCCCAGGGAATCGGCAACATCGGGTCCGCCCTGTTCGGCGGCATTCCGGCCACCGGGGCCATCGCCCGCACCGCTACCAACATCAAGGCGGGGGCCAAAAGCCCGGTTTCCGGCATGATTCACGCGGTGACCCTTCTTGCCATCCTGATGGCCTTTGCCCAGTACGCGCAGCAGATTCCCCTGGCCGTGCTGGCGGGCATCCTGACGGTGGTGTGCTACAACATGAGCGAAATGCACACGTTCAGCCGCCTGCTGAAAGGGCCGCGGCAGGATGCGGCGGTGCTGGTAATCACCTTCCTGCTGACCGTCTTTGTGGACCTGGTCGTGGCCGTGGAGGTGGGTGTGGTGCTCGCCGCCCTGCTCTTCATGGGCCGCATGGCCCAGATCAGCGACGTTTCCGCCATTAAAAACGAGCTGCTGGACAACGACGAGGAAGACGACGAAGACCGTTCTACGGCCAAACTCAGCATTCCGGAAGGCGTGGAAGTTTTTGACGTGAAGGGCCCCTTCTTTTTCGGCGCCGTGGAACAGTTCAAGGACCAGGTGCTGGAAACGCTGGAGCACGATACCAAGGTAGTCATTCTGCGCATGCGCCTGGTTCCCGCGCTGGACGCCACCGGACTGAATGTTCTTTCCGACTTCTGCCATCAGTGCCGGGAGCACGGCTCCACCCTGCTGGTCTGCGGCGTGCAGCCGCAACCTCTGGACGTCATCCGCCACGCGCCCTTTTACCGGGAGCTGAAACGCTACAACATCTGCGAGAATATTGACGCCGCCCTGAACCGCGCCCGCAAGATCATCAACGGTCCCGCGCCAAAACACCTGTAACGGCGGCTACTCCCCCCGTGCGGCCAGGTAGGCCGCGCCCCATTCATTCATGGCTTCCAGTACGGGCAGCACGCTCCTGCCGAAGGCCGTCAGGGAATACTCCACCCTGGGCGGAATGACGGGGTACGCCTTGCGTTCCACTAATCCGTCCGCCTCCAGTTCCCGGAGCTGCTGGGTGAACATCTTGGTGGTGGCCTCCGGGATCAGGCGGTGCAGCTCGTTAAACCTCACGGGAGCCTTCTGGTAAAGATGCCAGAGGATGACAATCTTGTACTTCCCGCCGATCAGGGAAAGCGTGACGCCGCAGGGGCAACGGTAGGAGGATGAAGGCTTTTTCATCGTTACAGTATCTTTTTTGACACTATATTACAAAATAGTGCCTACTTGTCAAAAACTCCCTGTCTCCCTATGCTGGCGGGAATTCCAATCCACACAGCCATGAAACTGACCATCGACCAAGACAAGTGCATCCACTGCCATTTATGTGAAAAAGCCTGCTTCCTGACCCGCTTCTGCGGCTTCGATTCCCTGGAAGGAGCTGCGGAACAATACTGCATCGGCTGCGGCCATTGCGTAGCCGTCTGCCCGCGGCAGGCCATTACCCACTCCGGAGTAAAAAGCACGGAACCCATAGGCCCCGTTCCGGGCGAAGCGGAAGTGCTGAACCTGCTGATGAAAACCAGGAGCGTGCGGCACTTCAAACCGGACCCCGTCAGCCGGGAAACGTGGAACGTCCTGCGCCGCGCGGCGGAATACTCCCAGTCCGGCCTGAACGCCCAGAGCATCCGCCTGACGGCGGTGGAAGACCCGGATACCCTCTCCGGCATCAGAAAGGCCCTGCTCCGCATGTACGACAAGCTGGAAAGGCTGGCCGCCTTCCCCGTCACCCGCCTGGCCGCCCGGCTAGCCCTCTCCCCGCAGGATTACCACGCCGTCATCTCTGAAACCGCTACGCAACCCCTGCGCAGGCAGGCGGAGGAACGGGGGGAAGACCCCGTACTGTACGGCGCCCCGGCCCTGCTCCTGCTGACCGGCCCGGCGTCACAAACCGCGCGGGAAGACGCTACGGTCCTCTCCCATAATATCATGATGGCCCTGACCGCGCTGGGGCTGGGGAGCTGCTACATGGGCGGCCTGGTCCTGGGATGCAGGGTTTTCAAGTACAAGCCGCTTCTCCGCGCCCTGGATTTGCCGAAAGGCCACGCGGTCCATCAGGCCCTTGTGCTGGGGACGCCCACCGTACAGCTCAAACGCATGCCGGAACGGAAGCGCCGTAAAATCAGGTTCCGGTAAGCTTCCCCGTCAACGGTCCGCTTCCTGCTCCTCATAGCGGGAAAGGAGGAAATCCAGGTCTTCCAGCAGGGTCTGGCAGGAACGGTCCCACCGCTTCCTGCCCTGGAGCGCCATCACGCATTCCTTTCTCCCGGTAAAACAGTATTTGGTAATGCCGTGCACCTGCAATTCTTCCACCTGCTTTTTCAGCTCACAGGCAAAAAACAGCCAGAACGGCACGCTGCGGGCAATCTCCGCCACGCTGACCGTCATGGGGGGCGTTTCCTCCTTCAGCTCCCTTGCCAGGTGCGCCAGGCCTACCTCCGTAAGCATGCGGCGCAGGCGTTCATACAGCTCGGACACCTGCATGACGGACAGGTCGCACTCATGCTCCAGATAATAGCGCACAGAGGCCAGCAGGTCATCCTTGAACGGCAGGGTGGTTCCGGCGCGCCGGGCGGCATGTTCCAGGGCATCCGCCAGCCACTGTTCCCCGTACTCGGTGATCAGGCAATCACCAAGCTTGAGCAGCGGTCTGTTGTTTCGGAAGCCGATCATGGAACAGGGAAAAGGGGAAAATTTAAAGGATGGGAAGCTTGCGCTGGAGAGGATCAATCAGCGTCTGGTGGCGCATCTGCGTGATCTCCTGGATGAACTCCTCCACATTGGAAAACTGGCGGTACACGGACACGTAGCGGATGTAGGCGACGGGATCGATGGCGTAAAGTTTTTCAATCACTTTCTTGCCGATCTCGCTGGAGGGAACTTCGCGCAAATGGTCGCGGTGCAATTCGGAAATAATTTCTTCCACGGCGCGGTCCAAGCGGTCCATGCTCACGGGCCTCTTTTCACAGGCCTTCACCAAGCCGCGCAAAATCTTCTCGCGGTTCAGGGCCTCCCGCAGGTTGTCTCTTTTTACAACGCGCAGCTCCGTACGTTCAATCTGCTCATAGGTCGTGTAACGGTAATCGCACCTCAGGCACACGCGGCGGCGGCGGATGGTCGTCCCGTCCTTGGACATACGGGAGTCAATGACCTTATCCTCCAAATGACCGCACTGAACGCATCTCATGGCACGACCATACTACTACATAACGCATCCATAAAGGAAAAAGTACGCCAAATATAGTACAGAGGCCTTAATGGCCAGCATCTCCCAACCAAGACTTCCTGTGAATAAGCCGGGGACAAAAATACTCCCGTCCGCGTTTCCGCACGGGTTGACGGAAATGCCGGAATTGTGAATAAGAGGCAGGCAGGCTTCCATGTACTCCGGGTGTGAAGACACATTTTTTATGCTCTCCTCCCACCGGAATAAAAACTGGAAAAGCCCTGAACGGATTCCGGTCCGCGCCAGGGTCGTTCATGGCCGTCCGTTACGGGTTCACCGTTCCGCCTTGATTGACGATACTGCCCGCAGCCAGCCTAGCGCCATTCAGATTCAACACAGCGCCGTCTTTGACGAGGACTCTGCCCAGATTCAGGGCCTGCCCCTCCATTCCTTCCAGGGACATTTCCACCTTTCCGGACAAGATCCAGGAACATTTCAAGGAAGCGGGCAGCACCCGTTCCAACACGACGCGGGCCATTCCCTCCGCTCCCCCTCCGCCTTCCGCACGAACCACCTGCACTTCCGCCTGTCCGGACAAGCGGACGGGGTGGGCTTTGTCCTGGACCGGCGAGGGCTTGAGTTCCACGGTGGAGCCTCCCGGAATATTCCAGGCCTGACGACCCGCAAGCTGTACATTTGTCTCCAACTGCAAATTTTTCCCCTCCGCCAGACGGATGCCTCCCGGCCCAAGCGCCAAACGGTCGCCGGAGCCCCCTCCTTTGCTCTGAATAATCACGGTATTAACGGCGGGGTCCTCCACACGGATGCCGAACAGCTTCACCACGCCCGATACAATGCTGGGTTTTACGGAAGAAGCCAAGTTCCACACGCCTACGTTTTTCCCCGGCATTTTCCGATTCATCCAGGCATCCGGAGAACCGAGAGGAGCCTCATAACGGCCGCTGCGGACGGAGCCGGCATCCTTCCCGGCCAGACGGGCGGCTTCATAGGCAAAGCGCGCGCCGATGCTGATCTGGGACTGGCCGTTGTAATGCACCCCCATCTGGTCGCCGGCAGTCAGCTTGGGAAGGTCCCTGGTAGGGGCATAGCCCAGGGACGGACGGGAGGCGGCCAGCTCCTTCATCACCTGGTGGGTCGTTTTTCCCTGAACTTCGGTATCGCGCCCTTCCAGGCCGCCGGTAACATTGCCCGTCTCCGGATCGCTTTCATTCTTTCCGGCCCAGTTGGCATTCTCGCCAATGACGGCTCTCTGTGCGGCCAGGGCGGACGTATCCCCGTACGGTTTCAAGTCCGCCGCCAGATTGCCCAGAAGCTCCAGAAAACGGGAAGCGCTCTCCGGCACGGAAGCGCCGATATTGCTTTCCCCCTGCAAATACAGCAGCCCGGCAAACTCCACTTTGGAGTGCTTGGACTTGTCTACCGCGGCACAGGCGTTTTTGACGGCCTGCACCAGCGCCTTGTAAGCCTGGCCGTTCTTTTGCCAGTGGGAATTGTCGCCGCCGTCCCTGGAAGCCTTCACGACCGCCACGTCCGCATCCCTGAACCATCCGTTCTTCTCCAGCGCAAAGGCAAACCCGTACTCCGGCCCCATGCACAAACTGCCGTTATACCGCGGCATGGCGGGCCGTACCTGCTCCCAGGACGTGGAGGCCCCGGGAAACACCCCTTCCCTCTGGCCGAAGTTCTCATGCCAGTAGAGCGTATTCTTCGGCTCATACTTCTTCAACAACTCCGGAGAAGCGGGACTGCCCTTCACGGCTCCCAGGGAATTGGATTGGCCCGTCAGCAAAAAAATCTTCAATTCTTTTGCGGAGCATACCGAAACAAGGCACAGGAACAGGAAGGACAGCAGATAGGTCATTTGAGTTACAATTGCAGGAACACAACTATAACTGCCGGAATTTTCCTTTTCAATCGTCAACTGCCGGATATGGGAGCCGGAAGGAGGAGGAAAAGGAAAAGACCAGTTCTTCTTCTATGCTCCCGATGGACAGCATAGCCGCTTTATTGATTTTTTACCGAAGAGCTTGGAGGAAGCAAAGGCGCGACGGCTCGGACAGGCGGCATGTACCAAATATTCCTTTTAGCAAAGTATAGGAAGAGAAGGAGATTCAAGATCGCGCCATCAAGAAAACGAACAAGCCCCGCCAGTTGAGGAACTGGCGGGGCCTGATGAAAAAAAATCCCGGCGGCGACCTACTCTTGCGGGACCTATCGTCCGACTACCATTGGCGCGGCAGCGTTTCACTTCCGGGTTCGGAACGGGACCGGGTGGGACCACTGCGCTCTGGCCACCGGGCTTCAGGGGGAAGAGTTTTTCATTTTCTTCATCCTGCCTGCCCGGGAGCCCTTGGGGGGGCTTTGAGGGGGATTTTTTAAGGGTTGTTGTGTGTGTGGCTAAGAAGATTTCCTCTCGTTACGAGGGGAAGGAATCAGCGTAAACTGACATCTGCGTGGCTGGTGGTGTTACTTTTAAACATACATCCAATGAACAAGACAACAGCAAGTTGTTATTCACGAACGGGAGTGATGTAATATGATGAAGTCTATTGGTGATTAGTATCGCTTGGCTCAATACATTGCTGCACTTACACCTGCGACCTATCAACGTGGTGGTCTTCCACGAACCTATAGGGAAAACTCATCTTGGGATGGGCTTGGCGCTTAGATGCTTTCAGCGCTTATCCCGTCCGCACTTAGCTACTCGGCCATGCACTTGACAGTACAACCGATGCACCAGTGGTGCGTCAGACCCGGTCCTCTCGTACTAAGGTCTGAACCCCTCAATTTTCCAACGCCCACAGAGGATAGAGGACCGAACTGTCTCGCGACGTTCTGAACCCAGCTCGCGTGCCGCTTTAACCGGCGAACAGCCGGACCCTTGGGACCTTCTCCAGCCCCAGGATGCGACGAGCCGACATCGAGGTGCCAAACCACGCCGTCGATATGAACTCTTGGGCGTGATCAGCCTGTTATCCCTAAGGTACCTTTTATCCGTTGAGCGACGGCAATTCCACTTTCTACCGCCGGATCACTTGGGCCTGCTTTCGCATCTGCTCGACTTGTTGGTCTCACAGTTAGGCGGGCTTATGCCCATGCACTCGACACCCGGTTGCCAACCGGGCTGAGCCCACCTTCGCGCTCCTCCGTTACTCTTTGGGAGGATACCGCCCCAGTAAAACTGACCGGCTGACACGGTCCTCTGGCCGGATTCACGGCTCAGGGTTAGATCCTCCAGTTTCAAAGGGTGGTGTCTCATTGATGACTCCGACGCCCCCTAAAGGGCGTCTTCAGCGTCTCCCACTTACTCTGAGCATTAAAACCGAAGAAACAATGACAGCTTACAGTTAAGGTCTATAGGGTCTTTCCGTCCTTCTGCGGGTAGGCGGCATCTTCACCGCCACTACAATTTCACTGAGCGCCTGGTTGAGACAGTGCCCAACTCGTTTCACGATTCGTGCAGGTCGGAACTTACCCGACAAGGAATTTCGCTACCTTAGGACCGTTATAGTTACGGCCGACATTCACCGGGACTTGGGTTCAGAGCTTCGCCTTGCGGCTAACCCCTTGCCTTAATCTTTCGGCATTGGTCACGTGTCACACCCTATACTTCGACTTGCGTCTTTGCAGAGTGCTGTGTTTTTGATAAACAGTCGGTTGGGCCATTTCTCTGCGGCCTGCATCGCTGCAGGCACCCCTTCTTCCGAAGTTACGGGGCTAATTTGCCGAGTTCCTTAACCAGGTTTCACTCTTACGCCTTGGTATATTCTACCCACCCACCTGTGTCGGTTTGCGGTACGGGTCGCTTAGCATACGCTGGGGCTTTTCTTGGCACTCGATCCAATGATGCGCTGAGTCCGTGGACTCAACTCGGAATTCAATAACCTAGTCATCTTTTCTCATGCGTCCCCCCAGTTTAAGGGTCGCGAGCTCAGGATTATTAACCTGATATCCATCGCCTACGCCTCTCGGCCTCGGCTTAGGTCCCGGCTAACCCAGGGACGAAACACGTTGCCCTGGAAACCTCGGGTTTACGGCGGCCGGGGATTTCACCCGGCTTTACGTTACTCATGTCTGCATACTCACTTGCATGTGCTCCAGGGTCAGTCGCCATCACCCTTCAACGCGCATGCAACGCTCTTCTACCACTCTACCGTAAGGTAAAGTCCAGAGCTTCGGTATAACGCTTGATCGCCAATCATTTTCGGCGCAGGATCACTCGATGAGTAAGCTATTACGCATTTTTTAAATGGTGGCTGCTTCTAAGCCAACATCCTCACTGTCTGTGTAATCCCACATCCTTTCCACTGAGCGTTATTTAGGCACCTTAGCTGCTGGTCTGGGTTGTTTCCCTCTCGACAATGAAGCTTATCCCCCACTGTCTCACTGCCACGTTCCATTGCACGGTATTCGGAGTTTGATAAGGTTTGGTAAGCGGGTGTGCCCCCTAGCCTTGTCAGTGCTCTACCCCCGCGCATCAGCACGTGACGCTGCACCTAAATGCATTTCGAAGAGAACCAGCTATCACGGGGTTTGATTAGCCTTTCACTCCTACCCTCAGCTCATCAGAGAACTTTTCAACGTTCACCTGTTCGGTCCTCCACATGGTTTTACCCATGCTTCAACCTGGCCAAGGGTAGGTCACCTCCGCTTCGGGTCCAGTACCTGCGACTTAATTCGCCCTATTCGGACTTGCTTTCGCTGCGACTCCGGGCCGGAAGCCCTTAGTCTTGCCACAAACACTGACTCGCAGACTCATTAAACAAAAGGCACGCCATCGCAGATTGCTCTGCTCTGACACTTTGTAGACATACGGTTTCAGGTTCTATTTCACTCCGCTCACAGCGGTTCTTTTCACCTTTCCCTCGCGGTACTTGTTCACTATCGGTCGCCAACTAGTATTTAGCCTTGCGCGGTGGTCCGCGCTGATTCATACATCGTTCCACGTGTGATGTATTACTCAGGATTCCACTAATTCCCACGCTGGATTTCGTCTACAGGGCTTTCACCTTCTACGGCCAGCCTTTCCAGGCTGTTCTACTATCCAGTATGGTCGAATATCTCGTGGTCCTACAACCCCGAAGGAGTACCTTCGGTTTGGGCTCCATCCGCTTTCGCTCGCCACTACTTACGGAATCGATTTCTCTTTCTTTTCCTCCGCTTACTGAGATGTTTCACTTCAGCGGGTTTCGCGTTTCATACCCTATGTATTCAGGTATGAACGATCGAGTATTGCCTCGATCAGGTTACCCCATTCGGATACCCCCGGATCATCGCTTGCTTGCAGCTTCCCGAGGATTTTCGCAGCTTGCCGCGTCCTTCTTCGCCTGTTGGCACCAAGGCATTCACCGTACGCCCTTACTTACTTCATCATATTGCAAAAGTTTTTTACCACTTCCACAATACCACAAAGCCCTTTCGTGACTTACTGTATTGTCTTATTTCTTGGTATGCATGTTTTAAATTGTGTATTGTAGTTGTTTTTCAACTACCCACTTTGTTGGAAAGCAATTGCTTCTCAGCAATTGTTTTCTTTGCCACGCAGATGTCAATTTTCGCTTTCCCTCAATAATCGATTTTTTTGGTGGGCCTGACAGGACTTGAACCTGTGACCCCGCGCTTATCAAGCGCGTGCTCTAACCAACTGAGCTACAGGCCCGGCTTTGGGTCTCTGAGAGACAGTTACCAAATACTAAAGTTTAGTTACTAAAGTTTTCCGGCTCCCGCCTTCTTACCGAAACTGGTGGAGGCACGGGGACTCGAACCCCGGACATCCAGCTTGCAAAGCTGGCGCTCTACCAACTGAGCTATACCCCCAGTTGCGGTTCTTTTTGAAAAAAGGTCGTCACGCACGTCGTGCCTAGTTTCGCTCCAAGCGAACTGGCTGTTTACACATCTTTGGTTCGTTGCGGGCCCTCGCGGGTTCCGCTCTCTCTTCCCTCGGGAAGAGATCCGACCTGTGCATTTTTCATGCACTTTCTCCATAGAAAGGAGGTGATCCAGCCGCAGGTTCCCCTACGGCTACCTTGTTACGACTTCATCCCAGTTACCAGTCTCACCTTAGGACCCTGCCTCCTTGCGGTTGGCTTCAGATACTTCGGGTGCGACCGGCTTCCATGATGTGACGGGCGGTGTGTACAAGACCCGGGAACGTATTCACGGCGCCGTAGCTGATGCGCCATTACTAGCGATTCCGGCTTCGTGTAGGCGGGTTGCAGCCTACAGTCCGAACTGGGCCCAGTTTTTAGGATTTCCTCCGCCTCGCGGCTTCGGCCCCCTCTGTACTGGGCATTGTAGTACGTGTGCAGCCCTGGGCATAAGGGCCATACTGACCTGACGTCGTCCCCACCTTCCTCCCAGTTGATCTGGGCAGTCTCGCCAGAGTCCCCACCTTTACGTGCTGGTAACTGGCAACAGGGGTTGCGCTCGTTGCTGGACTTAACCAAACATCTCACGACACGAGCTGACGACGGCCATGCAGCACCTGTGTAACGCCTCCGAAGAGTCGCATGCTTTCACATGTTGTTCATTACATGTCAAGCCCAGGTAAGGTTCTTCGCGTTGCATCGAATTAAGCCACATACTCCACCGCTTGTGCGGGTCCCCGTCAATTTCTTTGAGTTTTAATCTTGCGACCGTACTCCCCAGGCGGCACGCTTAACGCGTTAGCTCCGGCACGCAGGGGGTCGATTCCCCGCACACCAAGCGTGCACCGTTTACTGCCAGGACTACAGGGGTATCTAATCCCTTTCGCTCCCCTGGCCTTCGTGCCTCAGCGTCAGTTAATGTCCAGGAACCCGCCTTCGCCACGAGTGTTCCTCTCGATATCTACGCATTTCACTGCTACACCGAGAATTCCGGTTCCCCCTCCATTACTCTAGTCTCGCAGTATCATGTGCAGTCCGGGGGTTGAGCCCCCGCCTTTCACACACGACTTACGAAACCGCCTACGCACGCTTTACGCCCAGTGATTCCGAACAACGCTTGAGACCTCTGTATTACCGCGGCTGCTGGCACAGAGTTAGCCGTCTCTTCCTCTTGTGGTACTATCTTTTTAATTTGCTCCCACATGACAGGGGTTTACAATCCGAAGACCTTCATTCCCCCACGCGGCGTCGCACCATCAGGGTTTCCCCCATTGTGAATGTTTCTCGACTGCTGCCACCCGTAGGTGTCTGGACCGTGTCTCAGTTCCAGTGTGGCCGGACATCCTCTCAGACCGGCTCCCCGTCATCGCCTTGGTGAGCCGTTACCTCACCAACTAACTAATAGGACGCGAGCCCATCCCCAAGCGCATTGCTGCTTTAATCTTGCGATTTTATGCGGTATTAATCCCAGTTTCCCGGGGCTATCCCACTCTTGGGGGCAGGTTACTCACGTGTTACTCACCCGTGCGCCACTAGAGAATTATTAGCAAGCTAGCAATTCTCTCGTTCGACTTGCATGTCTTATCCACGCCGCCAGCGTTCGTTCTGAGCCAGAATCAAACTCTCCATCAAATATAATTTTTGAAATTGCTGGACCAAATGGAATCTTTCGATTTCATCTGCGCCATGCTTCAGTCAGCTCTTCCCTCAAGTTGTGTCTCTTGAAGTCCTCTTCGCTCTGCCAAGCACGGCGCGCGTCACGACCTTTTTTCTTTCCCCTTGCTTCTACCAATCCGCCCCTCTCGGAGCTAGGTCGCTCCTTTGGGTTTTTTCTCCCTCACACGTCTCTCGACGCATTCGGGAAAACCCTCGGCGGGTTCGGTAGTCATTCCCTTGAAATCTTCTTATCGGCCCCTTTAATGAGGCTCTTCCGGGTGGCCGGCCCCGGCTTCATTCAGGCCCTCTTTCGAGTCCCTCCTGCCGCCGGGCTTTTCATCCCGTCGCCGTGTTGGCGTGCCGAGAAGTCTACCATTTTCACCTCCCTTGTCAATTTTTTTCGAGTCGTTTTTTGTGAGAGTCTTTCACCCATTTTATCACGTCCATTCATAACTTCCAATTTATAAAATAGTTAGGCTTTTGTCATACTCCCCCTTCTTCGTGCCATTTTTTTGAACATTTTCTCCCGTGATGTTTCCGCAATAACTACAGTTCCTCTTTTTTGCCCCCTGCCAGGACGAAAAAAAGGGCTATTGAACGCAGGTGCTTCCTCCGCCCACCTCCATTGCATTCCTTCCCTTGAAAAGGAGGCTGAACCATTTTGTTTTCCCATGGACGGAAAGGATTTTTTCTGCTATCTATAGGAAGTTTTTATTATTTTGCCATCTATGAAAAGATCATTCTGGATTGGAATTATCTGCGCTGCCTGCTGCCTGGGAAACATTCCTTCCTCATCCGCTGTACAAACAGCCAGTATAGGCTCCACTTTTTCCTGCACCTTCCTGGATTCCGGGGACCAGGGATTTTTTGATTCATCAAGCACCCATACATGGGACCAAGGCCAGATAGACGCTGCCATGCGGGCGTTGACCACATGGGATAGCTTGATCAATTCCACCCCGGGCAGAACACTTACTGTTGGCCTCACCTGGTACGACGGAGCCAATTCCTCCACTCTGGCCTCCGCCTATTCCCCTTACTTCTACTACCAGTCAAATGGACCGCAACAGGTTTCCACCCTGGTGGAGTCCGTCTGGCGCGATGGGAGCACGAGGACTGCAACGGGCTACGATATTTACATCCAGTGCAATACCTCTCATTTGAATTCTCTTTATTACGAGACCGCCTTACCGGCGGAGCATACGGGAAAATATGATTTTCAAAGCATCCTGACCCATGAGATAGGGCATGCCGCAGGGTTTCTTTCCCTGGCGACACAAACCGGTACCTTCCAGGTCCAGTCCGGGAATGCTTCAGCAGCTTACAGCACCATGCTGTACACCAGGTATGATTCCCTGTTAACCAACCAGGAAGGCCAATCCATCGTGAATAAGGCCGGAAACGGGAATACGGCATTTACACTTGGAGAAACCCTGTCCCTGGGCGATACGGGGCTCACCGCCTATAACCCCGCCACCTGGCAGCAAGGGTCCAGCATGGCCCACATCGACAGCGCGAGCGATCCGGACGCCCTCATGCAGTATTCCATTTCGCCGGATACCTACCACCGTACCCTGACGGATGGAGAAATGGAATTGATGCGTTCCATGGGCTGGAAGATGGTTCCGGAGCCCGGCACCTCCACGCTTTCCCTGCTGGGGCTGGCCGTGCTCGCTTTACGAAGACGCCGCTGCTGACGGTTTCCTCTCCCGGATTTTCCTTTCACGCCGGCCAGACGGCAGTTTCCTTTAGCCGCCAGGGAGTGGATTGGTAGCAGAAGGGCGTTCCTGCCAGGGAACGCCCTTCATGGTTTTTCCCGGCGGCACACCGGAAAAGCAGCCTTTTCAGTTATTTCTTTTCCTTGGTAAAGTCCAGCTTGCCGCCCTTTTCCCGCACCACGATTTCCGTCCCTTCCGGGAAGTCGCCCTCCAGGAGCTTGAGGCTGAGGGGGTCCAGCAGGTCATGCTGAATGGCCCGCTTGAGGGGACGCGCTCCATAGACGGGGTCAAAGCCATGGTCCGCCACCAGGGCCGTAGCCTCCGGAGTCATGCGCAGGAACAGGCCCTTGGCTTCCAGGCGCTTGCGGACGCGCTGGAGCTGGATGTCCACAATGCCTTTGAGTTCCTCCGCCGTCAGACGGTCAAAGATGATGATTTCATCAATGCGGTTCAGGAATTCCGGGCGGAAGTGGCCGCGCAGGGCTTCCATCGCCTTGGCTTCCCGCTGTTCCGCGTTGGATTCATTGAGGATGTACTGGCTGCCGATGTTGGAGGTCATGATGATGACAGTATTCCGGAAGTCCACCGTACGCCCCTGGCCGTCCGTGATGCGGCCGTCATCCAATACCTGGAGCAGCACGTTGAAGACGTCTGGATGGGCTTTTTCAATTTCATCAAAGAGGACCACGCAGTACGGACGGCGGCGCACGGCTTCAGAGAGCTGGCCGCCTTCTTCATAACCCACATATCCGGGAGGCGCCCCGATGAGGCGCGCCACGGAGTGCTTTTCCATGTATTCGGACATGTCAATGCGCACGATGGCGTTTTCATTGTCAAAGAGGAATTCCGCCAGCGCCTTGCTGAGCTCCGTCTTGCCCACGCCCGTGGGGCCCAGGAACAGGAAGGAGCCGATGGGTCTGTTTTCATCCTGCAATCCCGCGCGGGCGCGCCGCACGGCGTCGGACACGGCCTTGACGGCCTGCTTCTGCCCGATCACGCGGGCGCCCAGGCGTTCTTCCATGTGCACCAGCTTGGCGCGCTCCCCTTCCTGCAGGCGCGCGGCGGGAATGCCGGTCCAGGTGGCCACCACCTTGGCGATGTCCCCTTCCGTGACTTCCTCCTTGAGCAGGCCTCCGTCCTCCTTCTGCATTTTGTTGAGCTTTTCCTTGCCTTCCGTCAGGGCGCGTTCCGCTTCCGGAAGTTCACCGTACGTGATTTCGGAAGCGCGGGTCAGATCCCCCATTCTCTTGGCCCTTTCGCTTTCCAGCTTGAGGGCCTCTATTTTTTCCTGTTCCCTGCGGACGGCGTCCAGAACGTCTTTTTCACTTTTCCACTTGGCAATCATGGAGCCGGATTTTTCCTTCAGGTCCGCCAGATCCTTGGTGATTTTTTCCAGACGCGCCTTGCTGTCGGCATCCTCTTCCTTCACCAGGGCCTGCCGTTCCATTTCAAGCTGCATGGCTTCACGTTCGATCTGGTCGATTTCCGTGGGCATGGAATCCAGCTCAATCTTGAGCCGGGCCGCTGCTTCGTCCACCAGGTCCACCGCCTTGTCAGGCAGGAAACGGTCTGAGATATAACGGTCGGAAAGAGTGGCGGCAGCCACGATGGCGGCGTCCGTAATGCGCACGCCGTGGTGAACTTCATAACGTTCCTTCAGGCCGCGCAGAATGGCGATGGTGTCCTCCACGCTGGGTTCAGACACCATGACAGGCTGAAACCGTCGTTCCAGGGCCGCATCCTTTTCAATGTATTTGCGGTATTCGTCCAGCGTCGTCGCGCCGATGGTCCGCAGTTCGCCACGGGCCAGAGCGGGCTTAAGCAGGTTGGAGGCGTCCACCGCCCCTTCACTGGCGCCCGCGCCCACGATGGTGTGCAGTTCGTCAATGAACAGGATGATTTCGCCGTTGGAGTCCGTCACTTCCTTGAGGAAGGATTTCAAGCGTTCTTCAAATTCGCCGCGGTATTTGGCCCCCGCGAGCATGGACCCGATGTTGAGGGACACAATGCGCTTGTTGCGCATGCTTTCCGGCACGTCACCGTTGACAATGCGCCGCGCCAGGCCTTCTGCAATGGCGGTCTTGCCCACGCCGGGCTCCCCGATGAGCACGGGGTTGTTCTTGGTCCGGCGGGAAAGGATCTGGAGGACGCGGCGGATTTCCGTATCACGGCCGATAACGGGGTCAATCTTGCCGGCGCGGGCGCGGGCCGTCAGGTCCGTGCCGTATTTTTCCAGCGTCTGGTATTTGCCTTCCGGGTTGTCGTCCGTCACGCGCTGGTTGCCGCGCACTTCCTTCATGGCGGCCAGATAGTTGTCCTTGGTCAGTCCAAAGGTGTCCGTCAACTGGTGCACCTTGTTCTGCGTGTCCAGAGCCCCCAGCATGAAGTGCTCCACGCTGAGGTAGTCATCCTTGAGCTTTTTGCGTTCATCCTCGGCAGCGTGCATCACCGTAGCCAGGTCACGGCCCATCTGGGGCTGCGTGGTAGCACCGCTCTGGGTGGGTTCATGGGATACTTCCCTCTGGGCGGCCTGCAACAGCAGGCCCGGATCACAAGAGGCCTTCCGGAGAATAGGGGAAAGAATTCCGCCGTCCTGCTCCAGCAACGCCACCAGAACGTCCAGGGAGGAAATTTCCGGCTTTCCGAGCCGCCCTGCCGTCTGCTGCGCCTGCATCAGCGCTTCCTGAAATTTTGTTGTTAGATTGTTAAGCATGGTATGTTGGTAATTTAGACATAAGAATATCTCCAACCGTTGAATGGGAAAGCAGGATTTTTGCCGTTATCCAAATTTTTTTGACCCTCCGAATTCCTTGTAATATTGTAGTGCATCCGGCGTATTTTACAGAACCCGCATTTTACCGGCCTTTTCTTTTTTCCTGTCTCCAGTTTTTTACCAAAATGATCCGTCTTTCTTTTCTTCCGTTCCTATGCTCCGCCCTGCTCCTGGTTCAAACGGGAGCCTCCGGCAAGGAGATGCCTTCCCCCTATCCCGCTCCGGAACCCGGCGTCCGCCTGACACCGCCGGAATCACCGGCTCCCGTGCTGAACGAACCGCGGCTTTTCGGCGCACGTCCCGGCTCCCCCATCCAGTTCGCCATCTGCGCCAGCGGAGAACGCCCCATGAGCTTTGCCGCCGCCAAATTGCCCCCCGGCGTGAAGCTGGACAGGGAAACCGGCGTCATCACCGGTAAAATCAGCCGTCCGGGAACTTATGCCTTTCCCGTGCAGATAAGCAACAGCCACGGCAAAGCGAACGGGACCATCACTGTCCGCATCGGGAAGGAGATGTGCCTGACTCCCCCCATGGGCTGGAGCAGCTGGTATTCCTACAGCGGCGGCGTGAGCCAGGAAAATATCCTGAAAACCGCCCGGCTGCTCATCAGTTCCGGGCTGGCCCAATACGGCTACCGCTATGTCAACATTGACGATTGCTGGCAAGGCGCCAGAGGCGGCAAGTACCGCGCCATCCAGCCCAACAAGCGTTTTCCGGATATGAAGTCCATGTGCCGTGAAATCCACAGCCTGGGACTGAAAGCGGGGATTTACTCAACCCCGTGGATGGGAACTTACGCCGGCTACATGGGAGGCACTTCCCCCAATCCGCAGGGAGATTATTCCTCCCTGGCCCTTCCTGAAAGCAAACGCCCGCAGCCCGATCAATTGTTCGGGAGCTGTCCGGGTTCCCAGCGGCTGGGAGCCGCCAAAACAGGCCCCGTATGGATGATTACCCAGGATGCCAGGCAGTGGGCGGAATGGGGGTTTGACTACGTCAAGATGGACTGGTACCTGATCGACGTGCCCAGCACGGAAAGAATCGCGGCGGATTTGAAAAAAAGCGGCAGGGATATTGTGCTGAGCGTTTCCAATTCCACCCCGTTCGAGATTGCCGGCCCCATCAGCAAAACGGCCAACGTCTGGCGCACGACGGGAGATATCGAAGACCACTGGGGCAGTTTGAAGAAGATCGCTTCCTCCCAGGAGAAATGGCAGCCCTATGCCGGACCGGGGCACTGGAATGATCCGGACATGCTTCAAATCGGCCGCCTGGGCAAGGTCGGAAAGGCGAATACCACATTCTCCCCCACCCGGCTGACTCCGGACGAGCAGTATTTCCAGATGTCCTTCTGGGCCATAATATCCGCCCCCCTGATTATTTCATGCGATCTGGAGCATCTGGACGATTTCACGCGGGGCATCCTGTGCAACCGGGAAGTGATCGCCGTCAACCAGACGTTTCACGGCCCTTCGGAAAAAGTCCTGTCCCAAGATGATGGAGAAGTATGGATCAAACCGCTGGGGGAAGGCCGTACCGCCGTCGGCTTTTTCAATAAAAGCAATAAAGGCCAGACCATTCATGTCCCCCTTTCCCGCCTCAAGCTGAAGTCTCCGCAAAACGCGCGCGACCTGTGGAAGCAGGAAAACGCCGGCACGGCAAGCCGGGAAATGAAGGTGCGGCTCAATCCCCACGGAGCGGCCCTGTTTCTTCTGGAAGGCAAAAGATAGCCCCATGGTTCTGGAGGAGAGTTCCTCCCTTTCATTCATAAAATCCGCCCCGGCGACCGGAGAAAGATGCGGAACCAAGGCACCGGACAACTGCCGGACGATTTTTCCGCCAGGGTATTCCCCGGACCGGGACGGTCAACTATATACCACTAACTGGGGGGCAATGTATCCAGGGCGGCGTTCAGCGTCATCACGTTGATTACGTTTTCCCCCAGGATGCCGCCCGGAATGAGGTGTTCCGCCACCAATCGCCTTACTTTTTCCAGTGGCAGCTTGCGGGCCGCCGCCACGCGGGCCGCCTGGAATTCCGCCGCTTCCGGGGAAATGCAGGATTCCAGACCGCTTCCAGAAGCGAACAGGAGATCTGCCGGAACAGGCGTTTCCTGCGGCAGGTTGTGGGCTTTCAGCAGGGCCGCCTTGCGCTCCGCCACCGTCCTGACCAGTTCTCCGGAGGTCCAGGAGAGGTTGCTGGCACCGGAAGGCATGGTGGCGTAGTCCCCGGCGGAGGGCCTGGGCCAGAAGTACCTGGCGGAAGTGAAGGGCTGGGCGATGAGCTCCGAGGCGATGACTTCCCCCCGTTCATTCCGGATCAGGGAGCCGTGCGCCTGATGGGGGAACAGAATCAGGCTGACAAGCGTGACAGCCAGGGGATAAATGCCGCCGGTGACGACGGCCAGCGCCAGAAACAGGCGCAGATTGGGAAATGTCCATTTCATAATGATTCAGCAGGTTGATTTTTAATTGTTCAGACGAGGTGCAGGGCGGTGACGGCCATGTCAATGAGCTTGATGCCGATGAACGGCGCAATCAGGCCGCCTACCCCGTAAATGAGGATGTTGCGCTTCAGCAGGGAGGCTGCTCCCGCCGGTCGGTAGGAAACCCCCTTCAAGGCCAGTGGAATAAGCGCCACGATAATGAGGGCGTTGAAGATCACCGCGCTGAGGATGGCGCTCTGCGGGGAGTGCAGTCCCATCACGTTCAGGGCGGAAAGCGGCCCCCGGGCCATGCCGTCAGCCACAAAGAGGCCCGCAAACATGGCGGGGATGATGGCGAAGTACTTGGCCACGTCATTGGCGAAGGAGAAGGTGGTCAGCGCGCCGCGGGTGATCAGCATTTGCTTGCCGATTTCCACGATTTCAATCAGCTTGGTCGGGTTGCTGTCCAGGTCTACCATGTTGCCCGCCTCCCGGGCGGCCTGCGTGCCGGTGTTCATCGCCACGCCCACATCGGCCTGGGCCAGGGCGGGAGCGTCGTTGGTGCCGTCCCCGGTCATGGCCACCAGATGGCCTTCCGCCTGTTCTTCACGGATGCGCGCCAGCTTCATTTCCGGCGTGGCTTCCGCAATGAAGTCATCCACTCCGGCCTCCGCCGCAATGGATGCGGCAGTCAGGGCATTGTCCCCTGTCACCATGACGGTGCGGATGCCCATGGCCCGGAGCCGGGCGAAGCGTTCCTTAATGCCGCCCTTGACGATGTCTTTCAGGTAAATGACGCCCAGCACGTCCCTTCCCCGTGCCACCACCAGCGGCGTGCCGCCGGCACGCGCGACGTTCTGCACGGTCATTTCCACCTCCTGCGGGAAGGCTCCGCCCTGGTCCTTCACCCACTGCGCCACGCTTTCCGCAGCGCCTTTCCGGATGGAAACGGCCGGCTGGCCGCCGTGCGCCGCAATGTCCACGCCGCTCATGCGGGTGGAAGCGGAGAACGGAACAAAGGTGATGTGGTCCGCGTCCATGTGGCGGCCCCGGATTCCAAATTGCTTTTTGGCCAGCACTACGATGCTACGCCCTTCCGGCGTTTCATCGGACAGGGAGGCGAGCTGGGCGGCTTCCGCCAGCTGCTGGTCCTCCACGCCGGGCGCAGGCAGGAATTCATTCGCCATGCGGTTGCCGAAGGTGATGGTTCCGGTCTTGTCCAGCATCAGCACATCAATGTCCCCGGCCGCTTCCACGGCACGGCCGGACGTAGCCAGCACGTTCCGGCGCACCAGCCGGTCAATGCCGCTGATGCCGATGGCGCTCAGCAGGCCGCCGATCGTCGTCGGAATCAGGCACACCAGCAGGGAGACCAGAACGGGCAGGGAGATATGGCCGTCCGCCCTGAAGCCCAGCGCCCGGGCGGAATCTTCAATGTATCCGGCCATGGCTGGGAGGGAAAGCACTACGGCAATGAAGACGATGGTCAGCGCCACGAGCAGGATGCCCAGCGCGATTTCATTGGGCGTCTTCTGCCGGCTGGCGCCCTCCACCATGGCGATCATGCGGTCCAGGAAGGTATTGCCCGGTTCCGCCGTGATGCGGATGACGATGCCGTCGCTGATCACGCGGGTGCCCCCCGTTACGGCGCTGCGGTCTCCCCCGCTTTCACGGATGACCGGGGCGGATTCCCCGGTAATGGCGGATTCGTCCACGCTGGCGATGCCTTCAATCACCTCGCCGTCAAGAGGAATGATGTCCCCGGCCTCGCACAGCACTTTTTGCCCCTTGCGCAGCTCGGAAACGGAGACTATTTCCTCCGTCCCCTTGTCCGTCAGCAGACGGGCGTTCACATAGACGCGCATTTTTTTCAGAGCGTCCGCCTGGGCCTTTCCACGGCCTTCCGCCAATGCTTCCGCAAAGTTGGCGAACAGGACGGTGAACCAGAGCCAGAGTGTGACTTGCAGGGTAAAGCCGAAAGGCTGCCCGGCGGCGGCATCCCGGATAAGGACGACCGTAGCAACCAGGGCACCGATGGCCGTGACGAATATCACGAAGTTTTTGGATAAAGCACGCGGGTCAAATTTGCGCAGCGCGTCCCGGAAGGCCGTTTTCAGCATGGCCCCGTTACACCAGGATTGATTCTTTTTTTCTTCTTTCATCATCATAAAATCTGGTTTGTTGGTGAATGCTCCTTACAGCATGGTTCCCGAATACAGGAGCAGATGCTCCAGAATGGGCCCCAGGGCCAGGGCCGGGAAGAAGGTGAGGGCGCCTACAATCAGCACCACGGCCACCAGCAGAACCATGAACATCAGGTTGTCCGTCGCCATGGTGCCCTGGGCCGGAGGCGCGGTTTTCTTGGATACCATGCTGCCCGCAATGATCATCACCGGAATGATGGCTCCGAAGCGGGCCAGCAGCATCGCCAGGCCGCCCAGCACGGAATAGAAAGGCGTATCCCCCACAGCCAGGCCGGCAAAGGCGCTCCCGTTGTTCCCGGCCTGGGAACCGAAGCAGTACAGGATTTCCGTCAGCCCGTGGGGTCCGGCATTGCAGATGGATTCACGCCCCACTTCCGTAGCGGCGGCCAGTCCGCTCATAAGCAGGACGGTTATGCCGGGCAGCAGAACGCCCACCATGGACCAGCGCACTTCCCGCGCTTCAATTTTTTTGCCCAGGAATTCGGGAGTACGCCCCACCATCAGCCCGCACAGGAAGACAGTGATCATGGCGAACATCAGCATGCCGTACAGGCCGCAGCCCAGGCCGCCGAAGATCACTTCACCCAGCAGCATGTTGAACAGGGCAATGCCGCCGCCCAGTGGGGACATGCTGCAGTGCATGCAGTTCACGGAGCCGTTGGAGGAGGCCGTCGTAGCCACGGACCAGAGGGAGCTGTTCGTCACGCCCAGGCGCACTTCCTTGCCTTCCAGCATTTCCATGCCGGGGAACAGCGGGTTCCCCGTGTGTTCCGCCCACTGGGAAAGCCCGATGGTCGTCACAAGCAGAAGCATCATGGCGCCGAAGATGATCCAGCCCTGCCTTTTTTTCCCGATCATCACGCCGTAGGCGTACGGGCAGGCGCAGCCGATCAGGAGCAGGGAGAGCATTTCAATCATGTTGCTGAACGGCGTGGGGTTTTCAAAGGGGTGCGTGCTGTTGTTCCCGAAGAAGCCGCCGCCGTTCGTCCCAAGCTGCTTGATGGCCACCTGGGAGGCCGCCGGACCGTTGGGAATCACCTGCTCCACGCCGTCCATGCCCGGTACGGTGGCGGGTCCGTCAAAGGACTGCACCACCCCCTGGGAGACCAGCAGAAGCGCGACGACCACGGAAATCGGAATCAGAAAGTACAAGGTACTGCGCGTCAGGTCCGCCCAGAAGTTGCCCAGAGTGGAGGCGCATTTCCTTTTCAGACCGCGGATCAGGGCGGCCATGACGGCAATCCCCGTGGCGGCGCTGACGAAGTTCTGCACGCCCAGCCCGGTCATCTGGACAAAGTAGCTGATGCCTTCCGGCCCTTCGCCGGAGTAGAACTGCCAGTTCGTGTTGGTCATGAAGCTGATGGCCGTATTCAGGGCAATGTCCCACCGCATGTTTTCCGTGCCGGCGGGATTCAGCGGCAGCCATTTCTGGCACAGCAGGGAAAGGAACAGGATGAGGAATCCGGCGGCGTTGAACAGAAGAACGGCCGTCAGATACTTTTTCCAGTCCATTTCGCGGGAGGGGTCCACGCCGGCCACACGGTAGGTGCAGCGCTCCACGGGACCAAGAACCGGGGAAAGCCAGCTCCGCTTTCCCTGTAAAACATTCGCCAGCCACTTCCCGAGCAACGGAGTGAAGGCGACCAGTATGCCTATGAATAGGACAATGATTAACAAGTCGTGTGAGGACATAACGCAACTTTATACATGTTCCGGAAATTCCGGGTAGTTAACAAGGGGCTGCCGGACATTAAGAAATTGTTAATTTCCCTCCGGAAGCCCGTTTTTCATGACGCCAGTACGCCGTTAGAATTCCACGCCCAGGCGGAAGCCCACCCAGAACTCGTCCCCGGCGTCCCTGCGGCGCAGCACCGTAGCCGCCTGGGAATAATTGACGGAGCCGGAAAGGGAATAATGTTCCGCAAACCGCCACGTCACGCCCAGGCTCCAGTCAATGCAGTTGGAGCCGTCGTCATAGTCCACGTTATAACCGCCGTTGTACCCGTACCTGGCCATGGGCGTTACCGTCACGTTCTCCACGGGGGACCATTCCAGTTGCACAAAGGCGCTGTAATAGGCTTCAAAATCCTGGTGTTCCACCTTCACCTGGGTTTCCGCCCCCACGGTCAGCCAGTCCGTCACGGCATAGGAGACGGTCAGGGCCGGATTGGCTACGTTGTAGTCCTGCGTGAAGTAGAACTGGTGCTCATACCAGGGATTGACGGTCCACTTCCCCAGCTTCCAGGCGTAACCCAGAACCAGGTCCAGCTCGTCATAATTGGAGGAATCCCCCCCGGCGTACCAGGCGCTGAGCGTAAGGTCTTTCCAGGAGATGCTCGGAGCCACTTCCCAGATGCCGCTGCCCGGCAGGCAGTCCAGCCCTTCCGTCACGTATTTGCTGGACCAGCCCGCGGAAAGGGAGAAAGCCCAGTCCGTGTCCGTAGAAGGGATGGCGGCCTCCTGCGCGTTGGCCAGGGAGGGAGAGGAGGGAGAGGCCGTTTCCCCGCCCATGCAGGCGGTTCCTGCCATCATGGCGCAGCCCAGAACTGCGGCCCCTATGTTTTTTGCGGTGTGTGTAATCTTCATAAAGACGTATCGAATACGTCCTGAATCCTACACAGCATATTGACCTTCGTGAAGTTAAGCCATGCCCTGCAACCGTTATGAAAAAATATATTTCCCGGCTTCCACGGGTGGAAGGCCACAGCCTTTCCCGGCCCGCGGAAATGGGAAAAAGATTTATTCAGCTCCGTCCGCCACAATTCTGTACCCCAGGCCGGATTCCGCGCGGATGATGCGGTTTTCCGGATCGGAATCCCCCAGCTTCTGGCGCAGGTGGGCGATGTGCACCCGCAGGTAGTGCGTATCTTCCTCATGCTGGGGGCCCCAGATTTCACGGAGAAGCTGGCGGTGGGTCATCACCTTGCCCTGATGGAGCAGCAGAAGGCGCAGAATGCCGTATTCCTTGGAGGTCAGATGGATTTCCTCCTTCCCCTTCTCCACGCGCCGGGAGCTCAGGTCCACAATGATGGATCCCAGCCGGAATACGGAGGGCTCCCTGTCCGGCCGGTTGCGCCGCAGCATCACGCGCAGGCGCGCCAGCAGTTCCCGGCCGCTGAACGGCTTGGTCAGGTAATCGTCCGCCCCGGCGTCCAGGGCGTCCACCTTCTCATCCTCCCTGTCCCAGGCCGTCAGGATCAGAATGGGAACCTGCGTCCATTCCCGGAGCTGTTTGAGCACTTCCAGTCCGTTGATGTCCGGAAGGCCCAGGTCCAGAATAATGGCGTCCGGCCGTTTCAGAGCGGTCTCGCTCAGGCCGAGCTGCCCGTTTTCACACTCGCGGACATGGTAGCCTGCGCCGGTCAGCGTCAGGTTCAGGAGACGGCGTATCTGCCGTTCGTCATCAATAACCAGGATATCTGCGGGAAGGTCGCTCATAACACGGGGAAGGAAGGTTTATTCTTCAGGAACATGATCATGCTCCACCAGGGGAAGGACAAGACGGAAACAGGTTCCGGCGGGAACGGCAACCAGGGTAACGGCTCCCCGCTGCGCCTCCATGAAACCGCGCACGATGGAAAGCCCCAGGCCCAGGCCGCCGGGCCGCGTCGTCCGGAAACGCTCAAAAATGGTTTCCGCCCGTTCGGGGGGAATGCCCGGCCCCAGGTCATGGACATCCAGCCAGACCTGGCCGCGCACGGGATCGGCGCCGCCCTTCAGCGTAATGGGGGTTCCCGCAGGAGTATGCACGCAGGCATTCAGCAGCAGATTGACCAGCACCTGCTCCATCAGGGAGAAATCCGCCTTCACCAGCGGATAATCCGGCGGCAGGGCGACAGACACGGGATGGTCCCGGCGCGCCTCCCTGGTGGCGGCCAGAGCCCCTTCAATCACATCCCCCAGGTCGCACCAGTCCAGTTTGGGCTTCAGAGCGCCGGATTCCAGGCGGCTCACGTCCAGCAAATTTTTCACCAGGCGGCGCAGGCGGCGTGCGGCCAGCAGGATTTCCCCATACTCCTCCCGTTCCTCCGGCGCGGACGCGGCGCGCCCGGCCAGCTTCTCACAGCCGCCCTCAATCACGGCCAGAGGCGTCTTGAACTCATGGGAAACGCTGTCCAGCAGGGAGCGGTGCAGTTTTCCGGATTCCTCCATGAGCCGCGTACGCGCCCGTTCCGCCCGCAGTTCTTCACGTTCCAGCGCCATGGCCAGCTGCGCGCCCATGCTTTCCAGCAAATCCTTCTGCCCTGCCGTAAGGCGCTCCCCTTCCTCCGGCCTCACGCCCAGCACGCCCATGCAGCGTTCCCCGGACATCATGGGGAGGTAAAACCCTTCCGCCACCGGGAGCGTATCCGTAAACCTGCCTGCGGGCCGGCGGTGCTCCAGGCACCAGGCAGCCACGCTCCATTCCTTGTCATCCATGGAAAAAGCCCCCCCGGATTCCCAAAGCTTCAGCCTGCGGCCGCTGCCTTCCGGCGTCATGACCGCCAGGCGCACCCCCATGATCTGGCTGATCTGCCCTGCGGCGACGGAAATCAGGGAAGGCACGTCCGAGGCGGACCCAATGGCCCGCGAATACAGGAACAGGGCATTCGTCTTTTTTTCCCGTTCCCGCTCCTCCTGCTCGCGGACCCTCAGGCGGGAAGTGAGCCGCCCCGTGGAGAGAGCCACCAGAAAGAAGAAAAGGCACATCAGGGCATCCTCCAGCCGTTCTATCTTGAACGTCATCACCGGGGGAATGAACAGCAGGTTCCACAGCAGGGCGCTCAGCGCAGCGGCCATCAGCATGGCCCAGCGGGAACGGATGAAAAAGCCCAGGCCCACTACTCCCGCCAGATACAGGAAGCCGGGAGCGAAATAACCGGTAAACGCGGAAATCAACAGGCCGATTCCCGTAACGGCCGCCGTCACGCCTGCGGCCAGCCAGTAGTCCCGGCCATATTTTTCCGTTTCCCGGTGCCAGCTCTTCCACCGGTTCCGGACCGGACCGGGAGCGGCGGGAACTACGTAAATGTCAATCTGGTCGCTCCCCTTTACCAGTTTGTCCACCAGGGACATGGGCCGCACCAGCCCCCACAGGTAAGCCTCCTGCGGCTTGCCCACCACAATCTGGCTGACATTTCTCAAAAAGGCCATGCGGAGCAGCGTCTCCGCCAGGTCGGAACCGGGCATCACGATCACTTCCGCACCCAGCCGCCGCGCCAGCTCCAGGTTGGCGTCCAGCCGCTGCTGCTGTTCGGGGGACAGCGGCACGCCCGTATCCACGGAAAGGGCAATCCACGGAGCGTTCAGGGCGTAAGCCATGCGCCGCGTCCAGCGCACCAGCCGGGCGGAAAACGGGCTGGGCCCCACGGCTACCATCAGCCGTTCCCCGCTGCGCCAGATGGAGCGGTCCCCGGAGATGGTGCGCACCTCCGTCAGCTCATGGTCCACCTTCTCCGCCATGATGCGCAGGGCCAGTTCCCGGAGGGCCGTAAGGTTGGACTCCTTGAAAAAATGGTTCAGCGCGGCGGAAGCCTGGGGAGCGCTGTATACCTTCCCTTCCTGAAGACGCGTCCGCAACTGCTCCGGCGTGATGTCCACCAACTGGATGCAGTCCGCCTCCGCCAGCACGGAATCCGGCACGGTTTCCTGTACGGGAGCGGCGGTAATGTCATGAACGGTATCGGAACGGCTTTCCAGATGCTGCACGTTCAGCGTGGTGTAAACGTCTATCCCTGCGGCCAGCAAATCCTCCACATCCTGGTAGCGCTTCCTGTGACGCATTCCGGGAACGTTCGTATGCGCCAGCTCGTCCACCAGAATGAGCTGGGGCTTCACGCGCAGCGCCTCCTCCAGGTCGAACTCCTCCATCTGCACGCCCCGGTAAGCCATTTTCTTCATGGGAAGGCGCGGCAGCCTGCCGATAAGGCGCATCGTATCCTCCCGGCCATGGGATTCCGCCACGCCGATCATGACCTGCACGCCCTTGCCCGCCGCCTGGATGGCGGCCTCCAGCATGGCGTACGTCTTGCCCACTCCCGGCGCCATGCCGAAGAAGATTTTCAGCAGGCCGCGGCCGGGGCGGGATTCCTCCCTCCGGATGGAGGCCAGAATCCTGTCTGCCCGCTGGCTGTCCGAATGCGTTTCTGAAAACATGAAAAAAGGGAACCGTAATGGTATCCGGCTTGAATGTTAGAATTAACCTAATAGAAGACCGTTCAAGGTGCAAATAAAACAGACCAGAAAAAACGTTAAAATTTTATTAAATTCCACCCCCCTTCCCCATTTTTGTTTCCATTCTTCCCTCTTTTCGTTATCAAGCATTTTTAAATTTTCCTCTTTCCTTTTCACAATGAACGCCTTCCAGACTATTCTCCGCACCGTCGCCTCTTCCGCAGTCCTGTTTCTCCTGCTCCTGGGAACCGCCCTGGCGCGGGGAGCGGAGGAAGCCGCTTCTGAAAACTTCGACTCCTTTCCGACGGGCAGCTTCACCTCCCTGGAAACCGCTCTGGGGACCATGACGGCGGAAAGCGGGCATGCCGCCATCGCCAGCAACCGCTGTTCCTCCCAGCCCAACTGCATGCGGCTCATCGGCCTGGGCACCGGGACGAAAAGCACGGCCACGCTGACGCTGCCCGCTCCCCTCGCCGTCAAAAAGACGCTTGCCCTGACCGGGGAACGCTGGACGTCCGACAGCCCCTTTTCCTTCACCATCCACGCCGCAGACGGGGAAGGGAATGAAACACTGGTCGCGGACGGCTCCTCCCTGAAAACGGGCAGCAATCCCATGACCCAGCAGGTGAGGGGCGCCATCCCTTCCGGCACCGCGCGCCTCATCTTCCGCTGCGAGGCCCCCGCCAATAAGGGCGTTCTTTTCGACGATCTGGTCTTTTCCGAATTCAACCCCCTCTCCAGCACCGCGGAAGCATGGCCGGCCATGATCCGCATGGAGGCCAACGGCATCCTCCGCTTTTCCCTGACGGAACTCCCCGCTGCGTATGACGGCATGGCCGTCACGGTGGACATGAGCCCGTCCGACGACCTGGGTGACATTGAAAGCGTTTCCCTTTACACCGGTGACGCGGACGGCATCTATTCCGCGCCCGCCTACGGCAGCAGCGGCCACGGCGCCATGAGCACCACGGGCGTCCTTGCCAGCCCGGCCCAGCCGCCGGCTCCCGTCATGACGTTCCCCGTCACTCCGGGGGTTCTCACGAACGGACGGCAATACTACTTCTGGGTCAGCGTCAAGCTCAAGAACTCCGCCAGCATGGACCACAAGGTGGGCGCCAGAATCACCTCCGTCACCGTGGACGGGCAAACGACTGATGTTGCCGATGGAGTGACGGCCAGGCAGCGGATAGGCTATGCCGTCGCCAAGGCGAACGATCCGGTTTACGGAGGCCCCTTGGAAGGAAAGGCCTCCAGGAAATTCCGCATTCCGGGCATCGTGCGCGCCAGAAACGGGGATCTGGTCTCCGTTTTCGACATCCGCTACGACGGCCGGAACGACATGCAGGCCAACATCGATACGGGATGCAGCCGTTCCACGGACAACGGACGCACCTGGACGCCCGTCAACGTGGCCGTCAACTTCAACCCCACGGGCGATTCCGCCAACGACTACCATTCCGGCTACGGCGTCAGCGACCCCTGCATCCTTCTGGATGAAGTCAACGGTACCCTGTGGGTGGCAGGCATCGCCAGGCACGGGCTGGCCTCCTCCAAGGCCAACGTGGACGTGGAAAGCCTGGAAACCGCCCAGTATGTGGTAGCGTACAGCACGGACAACGGCCGGACATGGGGTTCCGCGGACCCCGGCACGGGGGAGTTCGTAAAAATGAAACCCCGGAGCATCAACAAGGACATCAAGAACAGGGCCTGGAAATCCTTTTTCCAGGGTCCGGGCCACGGCATTACGATGAAGAAGACGGTCAACGGCGTGCGCCCCATTGTCTTTCCTTCCCAGATATGGACGGGCGCCAGCGGCGCGGGAACACCCCAGTCCTGCATCATTTATTCTCTGGACCGCGGCCAGACCTGGATCAGCGAGGACACCGGCAAATCCGGCACGCCCGGCATCGGAGCCGGCTCCAGCGAATGCGCAGTCACGGAGCTCAGCGACGGGCGCCTGATGCTCAACGCCCGCAATGAAAGCAGGAGCGGGTACCGTAAGGTCTTCACGACGGACGACATGGGGAAGACGTGGACGGCTCATGCCACCAACCTGAAAGCCCTGCCGGAGCCCGCCGCCTGCCAGGCCAGCCAGCTCGCCGTGGAAAACTCCGCGAACATCAGCAGGGCCCTCCTTTTCTCCAACCCTGATAAAACTTCCGCCCCCCGCGCCCGAATGACCCTCAAAGCCTCCTTTGACGAAGGCGCCACATGGCCCTCCAGCCGCCAGGTTCTTTACGATTCCCGCCCCTGCTGCGGCTATTCCGACATCTGTGAAACGGGAGACGGCCACATCGGCGTGCTGTATGAAGGGCTCAACGGGGACGAAAACATCTTCTTCCTGCGCATTCCGTATGATGAATTCCTTCCTTCCCTGGACGTTCCCGCCGCCGGGGCGCCCGTCCGCGTGGGACCGGAAGGCATGACGGCAGCCACGTTCACCGTCTCCAGCGACGATTCCTGGACGGCGTCCTCTTCCGCTGGCTGGATCACCGTCTCTCCCTCTTCCGGCTCCGGAAACGGCTCCGTCACCTACAGCGTGGACCGCTGGGAAGGCGCGGGCGAACGCACCGGAACCATCACGGTTGCCGTTCCTGGCGTCCAGCCGGTCTCCGTCACTGTCATCCAGTCCGGCAGGGCCCCTGCGCTGGCGGTTTCCCCCGCTGCGCTGGTGCTTCCCAAAAACGGGGGAACGGCGGTCTTCTCCGTCACCTGCGACGCCGCCTGGAATGTCTCCAAAACGGGGGACTGGATAAACATCACCGGCATGCAGGGAGCGGATACAGGCAATGGTACCGTATCCATTGCCGCAGAGGCCAATGCCACGGAAGGCTCCCGTACGGCGCAGCTTTCCTTTTCCTCCTTTGGAACCGTCCGCTCCGCCACCGTGACTCAGCGGGGGCAGAAACGCACGTGGAATGAATGGAAGGAGGATGAAATCACCTCCCGGGACCCGGACACGGACCAGACAGGCCCCAATGATTCCCCGGCCGGGGACGGCATCCCCAACCTGTTGAAATACGCCACAGGATTGGATCCCCTCAAACCCTGCGGTAGCGTCGTGCAGGTCACCGCGGAGGAAGCGGGCGGAGACGCCTGCCTGGTACTGGGCTGGCCCGTCAACCCGGAAGCCACCGGAATCAGGCACGCAGTGGAAGCCTCGGAAGACCTCCAGACCTGGACGGAGACGGCGGAAGTGAAAACGGAAGGCAAAAGCTCCGCCACTTTCCGGGATGCCGTGCCCATGAACGCGGAAAGTCCCCGGCGGAGATTCCTGCGCCTGAAAATTTCCCGTGAAGGGGAAAGCCCGCTTTAAGGGCAAAACAAGCACGCGGCACCGGGAATCTTCCGGCAAGGGGAAAAAAGCCTTTTTCCCTCAGCCCATCCTTTTCCGATATTGGAGAAGGAACCGGATGCCATGCCGCCATTTTTTCCGGATGGACTGCACTCCGCACTAAAAGCGGAAAATGCCGGAAACGCACTTGAACCCGGTAAATTCCGCTCTTGCCGTGTCCGCGGCCAACCGCAGGAATCCCCTTGTTTTTCTGCGTTCGCAAAAGACCGTCTAACAAATAAAATTAAAAAATCGGAACGTTTTTTCCTTTCTTAATTGACAAACCATGCCCTTTCCTCTTAATGATTTAATGTTTATGAATCCGGTATATTGTCTGCCAGCGGCCCTCTTCACATGCGTGTTGTTGTCGGCAACAGCCGCCTCCCTGCATGCGGAAACAGCGTACAGCACGCCCTGCGGCTACATCCAGACGGATCTGAATGCCAAAACAACGGGCTATCTGGGCCTGGGAGTGCATCCGGAAGCCCTGATGCAGCATACGCTTGAGGAAAACAACATCACCGTTTCCGGCAGCAAAATCACCATCACGGATCCGGACGTCAATTTTACCGACCTGATGGAGACGGATTCCGCCTATGTTCTGGAACTCATTTTCGGAGACGAGGCGATGGCCCTTCCCCTCAACAGGGACGCGTGGAAAAAGCCCGCCCCTTCCTGGACGGCGAATAAAATAACGGTGGATGACAAAAGCGCAGCGGACCTGATTAAAAACAGCAAGCCGGTTTCCTACGTGCTGCGCAAGGCGCGCACCCTGAACGATGTTCTGGGAGGCGACAATACGTTCAGCCTGAAAAGCGGCACTTCCGGCACGGCGGATGCCGTTTATATCTCCACCTCCCCCTCCATCCAGATTCCGGTTTACCACTCCGCTACGGAAAACAAATGGATGCGCCGCGGTTCCCGGGACGACATGGGCCTTCTCCCCGTCTTCAATCATGAACCCCTTAAAATCGTCCGGAAAGCCGGCAATGGCGTGCAGGCCTTCGTTATCGGGGAAGTGGCGCAGAAGCACCAGAGGCTCCAGCTCTCCCAGGAAAGCACGCTCCTTCATACGGGGCTGCCTGTTCCCCAGACGCTTCTCAGCACCTCCCTCCACACCGCCCTGCCCGATCCTTCCAGTGACGTGGTTTACGTGCCTCTCACACCCGGCGGCCCTCTGGAGCCCTGTTATTATGATTCTTCCTCCGGACAGTGGAAAAACAGGGACACGGGTGAAAACGTATCCTCCACGGCGGTGGAAGGCATCCTGAACATCCTTTCCGTCACCAGGCTTCCCGCTTACACAACTGTCCAGACCAATACATTACCTACTCCTCAATAACAACTTAACAAGTAGTGATACCATGATGAAACATTCCTTCCTGCTGTACGCAGCCGCCGGACTGATGATCGCGGGAGCAGCCTCTGCCACGACGCTCACCGTTTACAATGAAGACGAATATGGGACTGCCCCTATTACGTCCATTCTTGACGCTTCCGGCCATTCCCTGCAAAACGGCTCCGCCATGCTCGGATACCTTCAAGACAGTACCTGGTCTTTCGACCTGGTTGACGGCAAGATTGAATGGTCCAAAAACAGCACGCCCGCAGGCCAGTTGAGCTACAGCCAAATGGCGGAAATCAGGCAAAGCTTCACCACCAGCCTTTCCGCCGTTTCTCCGGAATATCCCGGCGCCATCACCAATGGCGGCCAGTTTTCACTTTCCGGCACGCTGGCCTCCGGTCTGGAAGGAAAGCCCATTGTCCTCCTGGTCAACAACGACGATTCTCCCGGCGAATTCTCCATGTTTACGTTCCGGAACGTGGATACGGGCGAACTGGCCAAGTACCCGGGAGTGGTGGGAAACGACATGACGTTTTTCTTCGGGTCGCAGGCGGATGCCATTACCGAGGGTTATGAGTGGTATGCCATCCCTCTCTTTAACGACAACTTCAATCTGGTTCCCGAACCCGCCACCGCTACGCTGAGCCTCCTCGGCCTGGCGGCGCTGATGATGCGCAGACGGCGCTAAAAGAGCTTTTCCCACTGTTAAAGCCTCCGCACGGGAATGCCTGTGCGGAGGCTTTTTTGCAGGCAGACGGCAGCCGCACTCCAGGCCCTCCTTCATCACATCCCTCCGCCGGAGGAGCACCGCGAGCCTCTGCGGCAACCGATTCATCATGCGGCTGGCAGCCGCACTGGTTTTCAGAAAACGCGCCCGCTGGCGCCCAGGTTCATCTTTAGTTGGCGCAAGGGCTTGCGGCGCTCCAACCAGGCTCCAAACGGCATTGCGGCAAATAAAACGCCCCGCGCACTCCGAAGAGCGGCGGGGCGTCTGTTCAAGCGGTGGAAACCGCAGGAGTTACTTTTTAACGGGAATGATATCCAGCTCCGCTACGGCGGCGTAATCCCGTCCCTGCGTCTCACTGAGGGCGGAGAAGCGGAAATAGCGCGCCTTGACGGGCGCCTGGAACTTCACTTCCTGAAGATCCGCGCTGTCCGGGAAGGCGCCCTTGGCGGCAGGCTGCCATTTTTCACCGTCCGTGCTCACTTCCACGGAATAATCCTTCACGCGGCCGTTACCGCTTCCGTCCTGGCGGGGCAGGTAGGTAATGCCGGAGAACTCCCGCTCCTTGCCCAGGTCCACGGCCAGCACGTGCGGGTGCTTGGTCACGGTCTTGTTGTACTCGGAGTGCCAGAAGGTGCCGGGGTCCCCGTCAATGGCGAACTCGGCATCCGCCTCGCCCTGCTCCTGGCTGGTCACGCTCTTGACCGTGTACTTGTCCGTACGGGTCAGCATGGTCATGTCCAGCTGGGCCGCGGGCACGCGGATTTCACCCTTGTAGGACTTGGAGGTGACGGGACGCATGAAGAAGGACAGCGGGTAGGGCTTGTTGGCCTTGATGATGTCCCTGCTCATGGGGCCGGGGCCGCAGGAGGCGCCCCCCAGGCCGCGCGTGGCGGAGGAGAGGACCAGCACGGTTTTGTCCGTCGTCTTGGGCAGCTCCACGGGGTGGTTGGCCAGAATCAGGTCCGTCGTGGTGTAGGGAATGGCTGAGAAGGCAAACGGAGCGCCCACGGAACCGAAGAGCAGGCCCTGCCCCTTGTCATCTGTGACGGCCACCCAGCGGGTGTCTTCATGGTTGCCGCAGTCCTGCGGCCTGCCGTACGGGAAGAAGGAATCCCGGGCCGTCGTCTTGTACACGCCCAGAGGCATGCCGCTCTTGCGGTCCGCATAGTTTTCCTCCGGCCCACGGCCGTAGTAGGTCACGTTGCCCATGTTCGCCGGCAACTGGAGTTCATACCCCAGGCGCAGCAGCTCCAGGGGATTGCCGCGCGGCAGCAGCACGGACTGGCAGACGACGGTTCCATCCGGGTAGATAGTCCATTCCAGATTGTTGATGAAATGGGTGTTCGTGTCATTCAGGGGCTGCTTTTTGGGCGTGATGGAGGTCTTGGTGTCTCCATAGCCGCTGATGTTTTCAGTCTGCTTGCCGTTTACCTTGACGGACTGCTTGACGGTGACGCTGCTGCCGTTGTCCACGGCTTCATAACTGAGCAGTTCATGCTTCAGCTCACGGAGGCCGTTGGCCATGCTCTTGGCCATGACGCCCGGCTCATTGCTGGAAGCGGCGCGCAGGGCGTTCACCGCCATGGGCGTCTTGAACAGGGGCTTGCCGTTCACGGTGAACTGGGCCAGTTCCCCGGTGGCCGCGTCAAACTGAACGGAGAAATCCTTGCCGGACACGGTGTGCTTGTCCGCGCTGAGGGTTACCTTGCCGGCAGGAGCCTTGAACATGGGCAGGTCTCCCTGCACGGGAAGTTGGAGCTGGTCAAAGGCCAGTTCATAGCCCTTCTTGGCCCAGTCCTTGTCCTTCTTCAGCTTGTAGCCTATGCGCAGGGCGTATTCCGCTCCCGGCTTACGGTTTTTCAGCTGCGGAATGTCCGGTACGGGCACCACGATCTTTTCCCGGGGTCCGGCCGGCGGCGTATCCAGCTTGCCTTCCGCCACCACATTCCCGTTCTCCGTCAGAGTCCAGGTGATGTCGTACGGAGACAGGTCCGTAAAGAAGTTCTTGTTGAAGATGGAAATCCTGCCGTCGTCCGTCAGGGACGTGGAGATATTCTGATAAACGTGCTTCACTTCAAAGTAGCCCGGTTCCGGCGTGCGGTCCGCCAGGATGGTGCCGTTGAATACGAACTGGCCGCTGTTGGGATGGTCGTTGAAGTCGCCGCCGTAGGCGAGCATCCTCTCCCCGTTCGGCAGGGTCTTGTACAGGCCCTGGTCCACCCAGTCCCAGATGGCGCCGCCCATGATGCGGTCGGAAGATTCAATAGCCTCCCAGTAGTCCGCCAGGTTGCCCATGGCGTTCATCATGTTGTGCGCGTACTCTGAAATGTAGTAGGGCTTCGGGAAGTTCTTGTTGGCCGCCATGGAGCGCGTCCAGTCCACGGAGGGGTACTGGTTGGAACCCAGGTCCACGATGTCGTTGTTGCGCTCATAGTGGGTGGGGCGGGACATGTCCCTGGCCTTCACGATCTTTTCCGCGCTGCGGAAATTCTGGCCGGGCCCTGCCTCATTCCCCAGGGACCACATGATCACGCTGGGGTGGTTCTTGTTGCGCTCCACCATCGCCATGATGCGGTCCACGTGGGCCGGCATCCATTCGATGGGGTGGGAAAGGGACTCCTTGCCGTAATAGTAGCCGTGGGACTCGATGTTGGCCTCATCCTGCACGTAAATGCCGTACTTGTCGCAGAGGTAGTAGAAATAGGGGTCCGCGGGATAATGGGAGCAGCGCACATGGTTGATATTGGCGCGTTTCATCATCTGCACTTCCTCCTCCATCTGTTCCGGAGTCACGTAGTGCCCGGTTTCCGGGTGGCTTTCATGGCGGTTCACGCCCTTCACCTTGACCGGCTGGCCGTTCACCAGGAACACGCTGTCCTTAATCACCACGTTGCGGAAGCCCACGCGGGAGGAAACCATCTCCTCCGTCTTGCCGTCACGCTTCAGCGTCAGCACCAGCGTGTACAGGTTGGGGTCCTCCGCGGACCACAGTTTGGGCTTGGCGTAAATGCCCAGCAGGGAAGTTTTGAAATCCTTCATGCCGGTGATGCGCAGGGGCTTTTCCAGCACGCCGTCATACGGGGCGTCCTTGGGCTTGACGGGCTCCACCAGCTTGCCGGAAGCGTCATACAGGGCCATGGATACGGTACACCCTTCCAGCTTCTCGGTCGCCGGGAACAGGTTGCGCACGTCCACGTCCACCTGGAGGCGCCAGTCCCCGTTCATGGTGCCGGGCTTGGCATGATCAATGTTCAGGGCCCAGTCCCGCTGGTCCACCGGGTTGGTCTGCGCGAAAAAGTCGCGGATGTGGACCTTGGGCACCGCAAAAATGGAGACGTTGCGGAAAATGCCGGACAGGCGGAACATGTCCTGGCATTCCAGGTACGCGCCGTCGGAATGGCGGTACACCTCCGCGGCCACCACGTTCTCCCCCTTCTTGAGGTAGGGGCTGATGTCAAAGCGGGCCGGATTGCGGGAATCCTTGGAAAAGCCCACGTACTGCCCGTTGATCCAGAGGTAGAAGAAGGAATCCACGCCGTCAAACTGCATGTACACCTCCCTGCCGTCCCAGTCCGCGGGCACTTCAAACGTGCGGCGGTAGGAGCCTACGGGATTCCGTTCCTTGTAGGACGTGTAATTCTTGTTGGAGGGCTCCTTCATCACATAGGGCCAGGAGCGTTCAAAGGGGTACGGCTGGTTGGAATAAATGGGGGTGCCGTAGCCCTGCGTCTGCCAGGAGGCGGGCACCTTGATTTCCTTCCAGTCCTTCACGTCGTAATCCGGCTTGTAAAAATCGGCCGGGCGGCTCTGGGGATCCTTGGCCCAGTGGAACTTCCACTGGCCGTTCAGGGACTTGCGCCACTTGCTGTTTTCAGGCAGCACTTTCAGGGCGGACTGCAAATCGCTGAAAGACGCAAAAAAGGCCGTGGGGGCCTCCTTGTTCAAATGCAGGTTCTGTTCCTGTTCCCATTCCAGCCCTGTGGGGGCGGGCGCGGGGGAGGAATCGCCCGGGGCTCCCAGGCCGCACATGGCGGAGCCTACCGCCAGCGCGGTACAGGATAAAAGCCAGGATCTGGTCGTTCTCATGAAGTAAGTATGTGTCAACGTTGGTATGCAAAAACGGATTGTCCTGTTACATACGAATCCGCAATTCTAATTCTAACAGCAAACTTCACCTTTGCAAGCTGCCGTTGCGTTTATGAACCGCCTGCGAAGAACGCAGCCGTTAAAAAGTATGCTTTAACTGGAGGACGCCCACGCACTGCATGGATTCCTGCTGCGTGTACTCCTTGGTGATGTAGTGCAGGCCGAACAGCAGTTCCGTGCGCTTGTACCGGAGGCCGAAGCCGTAACCCCATTCCCCCACCACGGGATACTTGTTCACGTACTCCGGAGAGGAGCGGAACACCGTGCCGTCCAGGTACAGGTCATGGGCCACGGCGCGCACGGCGGCGTGAAGATAGCCGTAATACCCCCAGTTGGCGACGTTCGTCCTGTTGTAAACGAAGGGCGGCGCGGCGCTGGTGGCCCCGCGGATGCTGTTTTCAGGGGAAGTATTGCCCAGATTATAGCCAAAGCGGAAGGACATGCCGCCGCCCGCCTGCACCTTCACCGTGCCGGCATCCGCGTGCCAGTACGCCAGGGCGTCCGTTTCAAAGCCGGAACTGTAGCGCTTTTCCAGGCCGCGCAGGCGGTAGTAGCGCTTGAAAAACAGATTGGCCGTCATTTCCCCGGGGAGCTGGTTGGACCAGCCGGGCCATTGTTCCATGCCCCACAGCTTATGAATGAAATGCTGGGAGCCTTTCGCCAGGGAATTCGTGCCCGTGGTGCCCAATTGCAGCTCCAGGGAATTGGCCCTGTCTTCATTCTTGACCAGGGAGGTCAGGCCCAGCGTCAGGTTGCCCACGTAGGGATGCTGGTTATAAATGGGGTAGGTAGCCTTCTGCTCCGGAGTGTACATGAGCTGGGTCAGGTCCAGCCCCCACTGCTGGCGGAGGTTGGGGGAACCGTTCATGCCCATGAACCGCCGCCAGGAAGCGGAAGCGTTCGTGCCCCCCAGCACTGTTCCCAGCATGCCGGAAAAGGAGTGGCTCCGGGATGTGGTGCCGGACATCCAGGCAAAGCGGACGCCGTTGGTATAATTATCGTCATCTCCCACGAACATGTCGTTTTCCAGATGGAAACTGATGACAGGGCCCTCCTGCGGCGCTTCTATCTGCTGGGTTCCTGCCTGAAGGGAAACCGCCGACAACAGGCCGGCGCACATGCACAAAGCCGTACATTTCATGCGCGGCAGTTTGTGCGTTTCACTTCCGCGTGGCAAGGAAAAATCAGGCATGCCCTGTGTTTGCACTTTTCAAAACCGGGAAATATCCACAGACTTCCCCTGCCCTGCCAGGGTTTTTACGCCATGATTATTGACACGCACTGCCATCTGGCTTCCGCGCAATTCGACCAGTCCCGCCGGGAAGCCTATGTGGAGCATGCCCTCCGGGAAGACATCGACCGCATGATTACGCTGGGAGCCCGCCCGGATGACTGGGAGGCGAACACGGCGTGGGCGCGCCAGTTCCCGGGCGTGGTCTTTTGCGCGCTGGGCATCCATCCGGACGACGCCCATGAAGCGCCGGAGGGCTGGGCGGACCGTCTTTCCCGCATGGCGCAGGATATCCCCCTGGCCGCCATCGGGGAAACGGGGCTGGACTACTTCCACGGAGCCCCCCGGGGCTGGGAGCCTGACAGCTTCCGACGCCTTCAGCAGAACCTGCTGGAACAGCACTTTGACCTGGCGGCGCGCCTGGGCCTCAACATTGTCCTGCACACGCGGGACCGGAAAGGGTCCAGAAGCTTTGAAGACGCCCTGGCGATTGCCCGGAATCACGCGGGCCGCGTGCGCCCCGTGTTCCACTGCTTCATCGGAGACACGGCCCAGGCCGCTCGAATTTTTGACGAACTGGACGGCATGGTCTCCTTCACCGGGGTGGCCACCTTTAAAAACGCCCCCGTGGTGGCGGAAACCGCGCGCTGGTGCCCGGAAGACCGCATCATGCTGGAAACGGACTCCCCCTACCTCAGCCCGGAACCCCTCCGGGGCCGCATGAACGAACCCGCCCACCTCATCCATACGGCCCGTTTCATCGCCGCTTCCAGAGGCATGGAACTGGATGAGCTGGCCCGCGCAACGACGCAAAATGCGGAAACCTTTTATAATCTGGACAAGGGCTGAAAAAAAATCCCGGCAATCCGCGCTAGCGCCTTGAAACCGAAATCATAAATTAGTATGAACAGGGCACACATGAAAGCGCCATTCATTTTTACCTGCGCCTGCGCTGCCGCGCTGGTGCTCCCCTTCTCTTCCTGCTCCACCCAGAATTCCTCCACGGCCGGCTATGACACTGCGGAACCGGCCAGCGGCGAAATCCCGCCGTGGATTGCGGAAAGCTCTGATCCCGCTTATGAATCCGGCCATTACAGCCCGGTGAAGAGCTCCTCCAGCTCTTCCAGTTACGCCTATAATCCGCCCGCCAAGCCTTCCGTCAGCAAGAAATCCCCCACGCGGAAAACCACGGCCAGCAGCAAATCCTCCCGCAGCACGAGCGCCAGAAAGAGCACCACGCGCAAGCCCGCTCCCAAGGCACGCACCTACACCGTGAAAAAGGGCGATACGCTGGGAGCCATCGCCCGCAGGAACGGCACCTCCGTCAAGGCGCTGAAGAGAGCCAACGGCCTCAAGTCCGACATGATTCACATCAACCAGAAGCTCACGATTCCGCGTTCCAAGTAATCCGGGGGGCCCTTCCCGGTTTCACCGCTTATGAAGCATCTCTTTCTTCTGGCCGTCCTCCCCGTGGTTCTCATGGGGTGGACGTCCTGCACCCACTCCGGCAAGGGCCATACGGCCCTGCCGGATCCGCGCGCTGTGGACAAATCCGTCCCGGAGTATAAAAACCCGTTCCATCCCTCCACGTATGCCCACTTTGTAGCCCGCAAGGACTACCGGAAAACGTATGACGTCTACAAGGATGATACCCTGCTGAACCGCAAGCCGAAGAAATCCCGTAAAATCTTCGTCTGCCTGGACGAGCAGCGGGGCCAGTACCTGGTGGACGGCCTGATCGCCATGGACTTTCCCCTCTCCTCCGGCGTCAAGGCCTACCCGACCAAAACGGGAGACTACACCGTCATCTCCAAAAAGGAAGACCACGCCTCCAACCTTTACGGCAAGATGTATGATGCGGAAGGCAAATGCATCAACTATAACGCCGAATCCACGGACCCCGTTCCGGAGGGAGGCCGCTTTGACGGTTCCCCCATGCCCTACTGGCAGCGGCTTACCAATGCGGGCCTGGGGCTGCATGTGGGGAAGGTACGGCGCCACCCCATCTCCCATGGCTGCGTGCGCCTGCCGCGGAACGTTGCGGAAATTCTCTACAAGCAAACCAGCGTAGGAACGCCCGTCACCATCCAGAGAACGCCCCTGCCCGTACCGGAAGCTCAGAAAGCCCCTGCCGTACAGTAACAAACAGATAGAATCCTGCTACAGCAAAAACGACTTTTACCGGACAGTCTTTTTCAAATATATTTCTAAAAAATTCTCTTCCTTTAGCGGATGCCTGTTAATTCACCTGCCGTCTGCAGGATTGTAATAACAGTAGTTGTAATAGACCCAGAGCCAATTTGCCATCGTTCATTTCGCTGGACCATTGCACCGGCTGGACGAGGTTTCCTGTGCTGCCAACTATCCCATAGGGGGAGTAGTCGTAAGTTGCCGCGATCGTTCCCTGCCCATCAAAAACTTCCGTCACATTCTTGTTGAAGTCCGTTATAGCAGTAAAGAGAGGCGGCCTGCACCAGGGCCAGGGGACGCGTAGCCACCGGTTCCAGGGGATCCCACAACAGTGTCCGAAGCACGTTCCAGTTGTCCAGCATGTCCAACACCGCTAGTTGCAGGTAGCCACGGTACAGGTAGAGTTCATGGCTGGCGACCGTCCCGTTGACGGTGACTTTCTTCATGTAGCGGCGTCCCATGGAGTTGTACCCGCATTCCACTACTATGCGTCGCCCTCGCTGGTGAAGCTTACCGCACGGTTGGCTGCGTTGTACACAGCTGTCCACACGCCCGTTGCAGTCTTGATCAATGTTTTTTGGTTGCCTGAAGCGTCATATTGCAGCACAAAGGGCGTTTCCCCACTTTCTTCCATGCGGGTGTACTGGTTGAGTTCGTTGACCACGTAAGTGAGTTCTTCCGCTATTTCCCGCGCCGTCTTGCGATTGCCGATGTTGACGCGACTGTTCCCAAGGCGGCTCTAGTGAGTTCACTTCTGGCATTATAAGTGAAGCTGTCGGCGCGGACGTTTCTGTTCCACGTAGTTAATAACTACATTCCTCGATGGCAGTAGTTTCTTCTTTCGGCTTCTTAATTTAATGGAAAGGATATTCTGTTTATCCACACAACACCTCTTAATTTGGATGGCGAATGTAATAGAACTATTCCTCTATTTCATCATTATATAATTTAAATAGATAAAATTCAATATATCCTGCCATTAATCCAACCGCTCCTGACAATATAAAAAAATAATGATGTTCATCGCATAAGATACGGTCCAGCATAGCGCCCATAACGAGTCCGATAATCAGTCCTAAAAAACAAGCTACCAGTTGATTTATTTCACTAGAGAAAATACGCAAGATTACCCAGCCAATTACAGCCAATATAAATGTTACTGGAAATGAAAATACAATCATTGAAAATCCAGCCATGACGGCATGGTGAAAATTAGATAAACACATGGAATGCCCGGCGCCAATAAGCCAAGGAGCAACCCCGCAAATTAATATGATATGAATTATGTTGTATATTAGTTGCATTGAGAATCATTAAGTAACATATTCCAACCAATATCAGAACCTCCTTCCGGAAGTCCCAAAAAAGGAATAAAGCCTCGGCTGGCATAACAAGTCACATGGCTTTTAGCCTACAGTTGTTTCTTTCTGAACAATACGAGACGTCTTGACACTGCTTTTCAGCATTTACCAAGCAAAGGGCTATCGAAATGACTGCAATTGAAAATTGGTATCTCTTCAAAAAATTAATACATATGGACTTTGCCTTGGCCGGATAAGGATCAAAAATCTTTGATGAATTTTGGCATGTGCATTTTGGTGCAGGTATAGAATAGTTACAAAATACTGATGCCAACTCATCTGGAGTAAGGGACTTGTTAGGGTAGGAAATTCCGGATGAGGAATAGGCAGGTCAAATCTTAAGCCATTCTTGTCCCCCTTATTTATTGCGTTATTACTAATAAACCCATATAAATTCCATCCCCCTTCTTCGGCGATGGGATCGCGATTGATCCATCTGCCGTCTGCGGGATTGTAATAACGGTAGTTGTAATAGACCAGAGCCAATTTGCCATCGTTCATTTCTCTAGACCACTACACCAGATAGAGAAGACTTCCTGTACTGCTGACTATTCCACACGGCGAATAGTCCTAAACTGCCGCAATAGCTACCGCCCATCGAAAACATCTGTGACGTTCTTGTTGAAGTTGTAAAGGACATTGTCCTGCACCAAAGCCAGGGAACGCGTGACTTCTGGTTCCAAAGGATTCCACAGCAACGAGTGGAGCATGTTCCGGTTGTCCAGCGTGTTCGATGCCGTTATTTGCCAATACCATAGTATTAAAACAAAATATTCCATCCATTATTAAAAAACGGTTTAGTTTAAACTAAATATTTATTTAACGCTTATTCTCTTTTAAGAAAATCTCGTATATTTTCGATGATGTATACTGTATCACTATCAGGAAAAACAAGTTCTTTTTTGTTTTTCCTTTCAAAATATCCTATGCCGCCGAATGTACCTTTTGGAGTATTGGTTGCACAATAGCTCAATTTTCCAAGATCATCTTTTTTTATAGGGAAAGATATTTGGATCTCATGTTTGCTTGTAACATTTATGATGGTTGTAATTTTTTGAGATTTATCATCGTACCGATAGACAAGAAAATTAATTTTATCTCCCTTGTTCATTGGTTTTACAACTGTATAAAATTCAAATAAATTTTCTCTTTCGATTATTTCTAATTCCACGTATGGACTCTTTTTAGAAAGAACCAATGATTTCGTTGTGTCAACCAATATAGGAGAGGCTTTTATATTAGGAACAATAAGTATTATGGATAATAAAATAATTCTTGCAATCATAGTCATTTTAACTTGTTCTCGTATGCTTTTAAACGTTGAGATAAAAAATTAATTCTTGTAGCAATTCTCTTTCTGCATGTCTTACTTATTTTCGGTTTTGTGAGAGATTCTCGTAAACACTTTATTTCTATTCCATGCGCTTTTATCTCAGATTCTATCAATTCTCGCCCATGAGCTGGACTGACAATTCCTCTTCCTGCCGGATAAGGTTTCCCTTTGTCATCAAATGCTATTCTTGGATTGGCAGCAAGGATGTCGCTCAAATGGCTTTGTTCATGTTTCATTAAGCAATTCAGACAACATTTCCTATCTACACTTCCTTCCGGAGCTTGTCCCAGATAGACTTCTAAATCGCCTTTACCATCAGTAACTACGGTATTTATTTTAGGTGGCCTCGAACCTACTTCCCAAAGTCCTAATACATCCGCCCCTGTAATAGGTGAGTTACGACAAAAAATATACAGATTGGGTAATTCAAAAGAAATATTCTGCTTTTTAACTCATTTTTCAAATATATTTCTAAAAAATTTTCTTCTTTTAGCTGATCCCTGTTAATCCACCTTCCATCAGCGGAGGGTGTAATAACGTTAATTGTAATAGACCAGGGCGAGTTCTTCGTCTTTCATCTCGCTGGACCACTGCACGGACGGGACGAGGCTGCCTGAGCCGGACACGATCCTATAAAGAGTAATAATAAGCTATCGCAATTAAAAATACGGAACTGTTTACTCTAGTCTTGTTTCATGGATCTTCTCTGTTTTTCATCTGAGCAATTTTCTGAATATCAAAAGCTAAAATCTTTTGGAAATCTTACAGCAAGACTATTATTCATCATTCCGTTTTTAAATATAAATTACATATTTAATATTAAATAAATATTCGAATACACAAAACCTGAAAAAGCCATTCCTAAAAGAAAAAAATGTACTTGTTTTAATCGTCTGTAAGACATATTTCCTCGGATAGCAATTACAAGATAAAGTTCATCTGGATTCCAATGTGCGTTTATCTTACAAAGAACGTATACAACTATAGCCACACAGGACATCAATAATAACGTGTACACAGAACTTAGGAATATAGCGATCACAACACATCCGCCAGATTGGTACAGAGCTAACAGAATGAGTGCACATAAAACAATGAGAAATAAAGAACCTATAATTTCAGCACTGATTTTGTATTTTCTAACTATATTCTGAATTTCTCTCCTTTTATAAAACTTTTCTTCTTGCTTTGTCTTTGATGTTAATAAACACATCAAAAAGGACGAAATAAGAACCCACAGTATAGAAGACATAAATCTACATTTTTAGTTCAAGGCAGGCCATGGCCTAGATGGCAAAAGTGGTGAAGTGGGGGGGAATCGTACGGGTAGATAAACGCTCTGATATCATATGGAAAATGTTCCGATTCAATTCTCTTCCTGTGTTCTTTGTAATACGCTAGCTTCTTATAAAACAAGTCTGAAAACATTTTTTCATGATTATTTCAATTGGAATCAGATTTATTTTTGATTTTCTTCAAAACATCTATTATTCTGAAACACTCAATGACTATAATAAGATAAGAAAAAATTAATGCTGTATATGATATTAAAAGTTCATTCGAAAAGTTTTCCCATAATAGATTTATACCATGATACATTGTTGACAAAACTCCAATTATTCCAGAGATCAGAAATAAATAAATTGTAAGTTTGATAATTGAAAAAGGGAAGTTATTAAATGAAAAATTAAGAGTATTTTTTTTGATCCAAACAAGGATTCTTAAAAATAGGATTACAAAAATACATCCACAAACTAATTCGAAATATTCATATCCAGTTAAAGGAGATTCAGGGTAAATCATAATAAAGATGACTAATTATATCGTGTTCATTATTTAGACCATATTTTTTTATTTTCATTAAAAGATTTGTTAGCGATTTCTTCAGTTTGATCTATAAAAAATGGAATTTTCAAAGTAGCGGCAATCTTAACATACCCCGTTGCATCTAAAGTTAAAGATATTGGTTTTGCATTCAAAGTTAACCCAGCACTTATCTTAAAATCAATAGAATAAGATGCTTGTATATAAGATGATAATGTAATATCCGCATCAATTCTATGAGACAATCCTAATAATTCTTCCCGATAGGATGTTGAAGTTTTACCATTACAATTGTCAATTTTAAGTATTTTTTCATTACTTAATCCAGCAACCATAGTTCGTAAAGAATATTCAATATCAGGCAGAATAGGCAACCATTTTTGTTTAATTTTAAGTCTTATGCTACACCTATACCAACATCTGTTCGTAATTTTGCTTCAATGCATACACAATTTTTCTTTTTTTCTATTGATATACTTCCCTCAATAATAAGAAGAATGGGTATGTAACCCGCAGGGATAGTCATTGTGTAGCCAAATTCGTTAGTTTCTTTTCCGAGATAATCAATAGAGAATACCACTTCATTATCAACAAACCCATACAAATTCCATCCCCCTTCTTCAGCGATAGGATCCCTGTTAATCCACCTGCCGTCTGCAGGATTATAATAACGATAGTTGTAATAGACCAGAGCCAATTTGCCATCGTTCATTTCGCTGGACCACTGTACGGGTTGGACGAGGTTGCCTGTGCTGCCAACTATCCCATAGGGCGAGTAGTCGTAAGCCGCCGCGATCGTTCCCTGCCCATCAAAAACTTCCGTCACATTCTTGTTGAAGTCCCATCCATAGCAGTAAAGAGAGGCACCCTGCACCAGGGCCAGGGGGCGCGCGGCCACCGGTTCCAGTGGATCCCACAACAGTGTCCGACGCACGTTCCGGTTGTCCAGCATGTCCAACGCCGCTAGTTGCAGGTAGCCGCGGTACAGGTAGCGTTCATGGCTGGCGACCGTTCCGTTGACGGTGACCTTCTTCATGTACCGGCGTCCCTAGTAGTCGTAGTCGCATTCCACCACCGTACTGCCGTCCCGGCTGGTGAAGCTCATCGCACGATTGCGGTAATTAGGATTCAAATTAAAAATTGAAAATCGTAGACTTTATTTTTTATAAAAATCTAAACATTCAAAAGGATTTTTATTTCTTTATTTCTATAGATGATAGGGGAATGCTATAAAATAGCTCCCATTGACTTTCTGTGTATTTTTCTTTTTTTAACATGTTCCATGTTTTAAATAAAAGTAAATTCAGTTTATTTGAATAATAATCATGCACATTAAAAAACATATCAGAAGGTTTCATTTTATTTAAAAATTCTACACATTTTTTTAAATTATAAACACCATTTTCATAAACGTATAATATTAGTTCAGGAGAATAAGAATCAATAGAGCATATCGGATAAGAAGATAAGTCTTCAAAACTACCTAAAGGAAAAATAGTATGAGATAAATTATCTGAAATATCGTTTATCTCAGAATCTGAATAAATTCTTATTTTTATACCGGTTTCTGGTCCGATTCGTCTGTTGATTGAGTTAATGACCTTGTCATCCCCTTCATCCTTCATTAGAAGATGGTTAATTAATATGGCTTCAATTTCGGCAGATCTAGGTATCTGATGAGTTTTAACGGCTATAAGATAATCGTATATTATATCGGTTAAAAAATTTACAGAAGACTTACTTATATCTTTTTGAGAGCAACCTGTAAGAAGCTTAAATAAAGAGGATGGCAATTCAGAAGTAGAATATGCTAATTTTGCTTCTATATACAATGCCAAAGTTTTCTCATAAAATTGCACCATCGGCAATCCTGATCTTATTTTATTTATTTTGGTTGCATGGCTTGGGATGCATGATGAAGATTCTGCCAAGACTATGTTATCAGGAACTGCAATCAAGTATATTCCTGATAAGTAAAATATAAATTTAAGATTATTCATTTTTTTTGCTTTTTACATGCTTTCTTCTTAAGGTTCGATGCAGTTCTTTTTAGCATGACTTTTAATTGATTAGTATAGGTGTTCATTCTTCTCATACTAGCTTCTTTTAGACTGAATATTAGATTAAAGCTATCTACGCCCGATACAGGATTCATAAAATATTTTATTTTACCTTTATTGTCAATTTCACAACAACAATATTCCAACTTAACACTTAGTTTTGTTTCTTCCAATATATATGCATTCGTTCGAGTATTTTGTACTATTCCAGAAAGACTTCGCATAAACCAATTATCATTGACAGCTTTTCTAGCTGCTTCAATAATTTGTCTGCCGTCTATTTCCTGCTCTAATATACTTTTTGCTGCATCTTGAAGCTTTTCTTTAAAAGTACCAATAATAACACTTTGGGGATCAGATACTGCGTATTCCTCTCCTCCAATGGTATTTGTTAATGTAAAGGATAATTTATCGTACCACCCCAAATGTTTTTTATCACATGTCCAGTCTTTTAATCCAAGATAATCACATTTATATACGCATATATTACCCATAAATTCATACAAATTCCATCCCCCTTCTTCAGTGATGGGATCACGATTGATCCACCTTCCATCGGCGGGATTGTAATAACGGTAGTTGTAATAGACCAGGGCCAATTCTACATCGTTCATCTCGCTGGACCACTGCACCGGCTGGACGAGGTCCCCCGTGGAAACAACCTGTCCGTATGGCGAGTAGTCATAAGTTGCCGCAATAGCTCCCTCTCCAGCGAACACCTCCGTGACGTTCTTGTTAAAGTCAACTCCATAGCAGTAAAGGGCATTTTCCTGCACCAGGGCCAGGGGACGCGTTGCCACCGGTTCCAGTGGATCCCACAGCAGTGTCCGAAGCACGTTCCGGTTGTCCAGCATGTCCAACGCCGCTAGTTGCAGGTAGCCACGGTACAGGTAGCGTTCATGGCTGACGACCGTTCCGTTGACGGTGACCTTCTTCATGTAGCGGCGTCCCTGGTAGTCGTAGCCGCATTCCACCACCGTACTGCCGCCCTGGCTGGTGAAGCTCACCGCGCGGTTGGCCGCGTTGTAGACTACTGTCCAAATGCCCGTCGAGGTTTTGATGAGGGTCTGGTTGCCCGAGGCGTCGTACGTCGGCACAAAAGGCGCCTCCGCTTTTTCTTCGATGCTTGTGTACTGGTTGAGGTTGTTGGCCGCGTAGGAAAGTTCCTCGGCCAGTTCCCGCGCCGTCTTGCGGTTGCCGATGTTGTCGTAGCTGTAACCGTAGGGGGCTGTTCCCAGAGTAGCCCCGGTGAGTTCGTTTCTGCCGTTGTAGCTGAAGCTGTCAGTACGAGTTGCTTCGGTTCCCCGCTGCTGGGTGCGGGTGACCGGGCGTCCCAATGCGTCGTAGCTCTGGCTGCGGGAGACCAGCGCGGTTCCCCCCAGACGGCAGCTTATGGCCACTGCCAGGTCACGGTGTTCTTCATAGGCAAGTTCCCGGACGATGCCGTTGGGCATCGCGAGGCTGGAGGGCAGGCTGCTTCCCGCCAGGTAGCCGTAGGCGAAGGTTTGTTCTTCTCCTCCGTGCACGATTCCGGCGCCGGCAAGCCTCCCGTTGGCTTCATAGCCCTGGCTTGCTTCCTGGAGGACGTCGGTTCCCTGTTTCAGGGTATAGCCGGAGGACCGGCCGTAGGCATCGTAGTTTTCCTGGAGCTGGCAGGAGGCGCCTCCTATGGTGATGCTATCGGTGTCCGGTTCGTTGTAGGGAGTGTAAGTGATGGTGCGAGAGCCTGAGGCGTCCGTCACCTGGGTCAGCTGGTTGAGGCAGTTGTAGGCGTACTGGATGCCGGGCGTGGAGTCGCTGTAGGAGACGGAGGTGTTGACCCCTTTCTTCAGATTGTAGCCCCAGGTGGTGACCACCCCGCGCGCGTCTGTGAGCGTGGATCTGAGGTTCAGGGCATTGTAGGCGGTGTCCTCATGCGTTCCGTCCGCGTAGGTTTTACGCGCCAACAGCCCCGTGGCTTCATCATAGCTCCAGGTGGTGACGTCTCCGTCCGTGCGTCCCGTGGGGTCGGTGGTGATGTCGCCCGCGTCCTCCCGGAAGGTGGTAAGGCTGACCATTCTGTCGGCTTCGTCGTAGCCGAAGAGCAGGGGCTGGGCGCCCGTTCCCCATTGCGCCGTATTGCGGCCCCGGAGATCGTAGTTGTAGCATGTCGTTTTCCCGAGGGCGTTGGTGACGGCGGAAGGCTGGTCAAACCAGGGATCGTAGGCGGTAGAAGCCGTGTTGCCCGCCGCGTCGGTAACGGAAACAGTGCGCCCGGCGATGTCGGTACGTGTCGTAATGGTGTTGCCCCGTCCGTCCGTGTTAGTGTAGATGATGCCGGTTTCCGCATAGGCTCGGGTCTGCGTGGAAGTAATGCCCGCGTGGTCCGTCTGCGTGGTAGTAAAGTCGTCGATGACCGTCGCGGTGGCCGTGACATTGGAAGTGGGGATGCTGCTTTTTTGCGTCCGCAGGGCGCCTGTTCCGTATTCGCTCCACTGTGTGGATATATTTCCTCTGGGACCGATGAAGACGGTTTTGCTTTCCAGCGTGGACGAGAGGGAGGAAACCAGCGTCTTCTGCGTTTCGCCATAGGTAGTCCCTTGGCCGTTGTTCCTAGTCGCCGTGACGACGCGGTAGACGCCGTCCTGCGCCTGTTCCACGCCATAGCTCCACGTGGTGATGCGCGAGTTGGACACGGTGGCCGGATCGGCAAGCTTCCAGGTTTCCTTGACCTTATTGCCGAAGTCGTCGTATTCCCACAGGGTCGGCGCCATCGTCGTAGCTGCGGTTTCCGCATCTGTCTGTTCCTTGGTCAGCTGTCCCTTGGCGTTATAGGTGTTCCTCGTGTAAATGACTCCCCCGATGGTGTTGGGCCGGCCCGTGCGCAGAATTTCCCCGGCACCGTTGGCGACGCTGCGCTGCAGTTCGGTTTCCGTTTCCCCGGAGACGGCTTTCGTGAAGGTCCGAACGCCGTCGGCAACCAAGTCGAGGGAATAGATGATATGCCGCTGTCCCGTGCCGGATTCTTCCAGGACCGTTCCGTCCGGCGCGTTGCGCGTGACGAACGTGGCTCCGGAGGGAGTGGTTTGCGTCGTCGTCAGACCGTCTTCGCTGTAGGCGTAGGTGGTGACTCGTCCCAGGACGTCCGTAGAGGAAGTTATCCTCCCCAGCAAGTCGTACTCCGAGCTTTCGCTGGTCGTCATGGCCCCCGTATCCCGGCGCGTAGAGAGGATGCGCCCCGCCGCATCCAGGGTGTAGGTGGTGATGGTTTCCGGCGTGATGACGGTTTCCCCGTCCATTACGGCGGAACGCGTGGTTTCCACCAGTTGGCGCGCCGTGTCGTAGGCATAGTCCATTCTTACACCATTTTCATCAATGTCCCACAACAGGCGCCCGTCGCACATCAGCTCGCGCTCCGTTATTCGGCCATTGCCCGCCGTCCGCTTCACCCACCTGTTCTGCGTGTCAAATTCATAGGAGGCGCTGTCCGTGAGCGCCCATTCCCCGCCGGTGAGCAGGGCGTAGCTTTCTTCCCTGACGCGCTGCCCTTCCGCCGTGATCCAGGTCGTGGTGCGCGTGCTCTGTCCCGGCACGGTTTCCCCGTTGACGCGCGTTTCCAACGTTTCCGTGTAGAGGGCGCCGTGCTCCGTCGTTGCCGCGTAGTCGTGCCAGGTTTGCACGCCGGTGAGGTCCCGGGTCATCCGGGTGCGTCCGCGGGCATAGACGTCGGGCGCGCCGGCCAGCCATTGTTCCGTGGCCGTCAGGCGCGTGCCCGTTACTCCCAGTCCGGTGACCCGCTTTTCCGTCCTTTTGACGTGATTGGCCGTCGTGTACTTGTAGGCAATGGTGGTCAGCGTCTTGACGTGTCCTTCCAGCGGAAGCAGGTCTACCGTTTCCGTGGCGGGTTCGTCGTTGAAGTCGGCTTCTCCCGAATAGGCATAGGTGTAGCGCGTGATGCGCCTGCCGCTTTCCGCCCACGGTTCGTCGCGGGAGAGCAGGCGTCCGTAGAGGTCATACGCGTAATGAATTTGGCTGCCGTCCGGGGCAGTTTCCGTCTTGAGCCGTCCGCACTGGTCGTAGGCGTATTGCGTGGTCTGGGCTTCCTGGCTTTGATAGCCTTCCACTTGAGTGAGCAGCAGATCGCCTACGTCCGTCGTTTGATATATGGAGCAGGTGCGCTCTGCCACGATACCTCCTTTGGAGATTTCCGTCACCAGCTGCCAGACCGAGTCTTCCGGTTCCAGCTCCGTGCGCGTGCGGATGGTCGTGACGGCGTCTTCCCCCGTGCCCTGCCGCATGTTCCACGCCAGGCCGTCGTTCCACCAGGTGACGGCGTAGGGCTGCCTAGCCGGCGCCTGTTCCGTGACGGTGAAGTGGCCGTCCGCGGAAAGGGAAAGGTTGAATGTTTTAAAGGGTGTCCCGGTGACCGTATAAAATCCCTGTTCGTCCGTTCCGGTGATTTGCCCAGGCGTGTAGAGCGCGATGATGTAGCCCGTGGAGGTGACGTTTTCCACGTTGAGCAGGCCGTCCCACAGGTTCCAGATTTGCCTCAGCGAGCCGTCTTCGGCATGCTTGACGTCCAGGTAGGATGACGCGTTGGAGATGACCTGCTTGTCGGTGGTGGTGTAGGAGAGGAGCATTCCTGTTTCCGCCGAGAAGAGGTATTGGCTGCCGTCTTCCACGATCCAGCGGAGGCAGGATTGTCCTTCCACCGTGTCCAGCGTTGCCCGTCCTCCGCCCGACGTGTCCACGCCAACGGGCAGCACGGACCCGTTCATATAGCAGCGCATGGCAATCACCCGGTCTCCCTGCACCAGATCAAAACGCACTCCGGGTACAATTCCCCCTTCGGGCACGTCCAGGCGGCTGTTCAACGGATGGTTGTAGGCCAGTGAGGAGGGGCTTTCCAGGCCGGAGACAGTTTCCTCAGCCCTCAGTTCCACAAGGCCCGCAGGAATCCCTCCCAGTCCCCGGAACATTCCGAAGTTGCAGGACCAGTACATCAGGGTGGCCGTGCTTTCCGCACTCACACTGCACCCTGCGGAGGAGTAGTTTCCCAGCGTGCTATTCCCCACCGCGGAGCCCGACCGGGCCAGCGACGGGGAAGGCGGCGTTCCGCCGCTGTTATCACACGTGTCTCCCTCGCACGGGCACTTCTCGGGCTCCTCCTTGCCTCCCGGCTCCGTCGGCACCACGTCGATGCTATAGTTGCAGATGGAGACGTTGTCTTTTTCAGGCTTGTAGTCGATGTTGGTCTGGTTGACTTCCCAAATGTAGGAGCCGGAGGGCAGCTGCGCCCCGCCGGTCCCCGTGTGGTATTTATGGCCGCCCTGCTTGCCTGCCGTCTGCGAGTCTTTCTTCAGGTCCACCTGCGCCACCACGCTGCCGCTGGAGTCCTTCACTTCCAGGCTCCCCCAGTCGTCTACTCCCAGGAAGAGCGAACAGGTGCCGTAGAGCTTTTTACCGTCCGCTCCTTCCGGAATGGTAAAGTAACCGTGAGCACTGTGTCCATCCGCCGACGTACTGGGCGGTCCCACGGTAATTTCATCGTGTTCGTGGATTTCCTCGAACGGTAGCGGATCGGGCTCCGGAGAGGCGCGCATGCCACGCGGCATGGGTTTGGCCGTAGAGCCAAAGTACCATTTGCGGTAAGCGGGGATGGAAGAAGGGGTGCCGGCAGAAGAAGTAGTTGGAGTATTCATAAGGCATTAAAGAACTGGGATTGATGATGAAATTAGAGGAGAGCAATCCTCCATGATCATTTTCCCAGTAGCATGATCCAGAGCCAGTGTCAATAAAGTTTATTTGCAAATTTTTGTTTGCCTATGAAACATAACGATTTTTTCCATCAAAAAATAATATAATAATTATTACGCTCAGTACCTTCCTTTTACAGACATTAATATTATCTATTTGTTAGAAAAAATCCACAATAGGATGTCATTCCTGCTTGGCGCCAGTCAAATTCCTGTAAAAAATGTCTCTCTCATGGAGAAAGAATGGTTGATGATTCAGTAGTTTGTCTTTTCGAATTTGCCGCAACTTCTGAAAACCCTTAAACAAAAAATACATCTTTTCCGAAGTTTTTCTATGAAAACGGGAGGAGAAAGATTGCCCTCCATCCGTAGAACCCTTACAATTTTTGCCATGCCTGTATCTCCGGCGCGCATTCTAGAAGATTTGTCCCCCTTCTACCGGCAGGAAGAATTTCCCGTGCTTCTGCACCAGTGTGAAACGTGGGCGGAAAGCCGTCCGTTGGAGGGATGCCGGGTGATTGACGCCTCCCCCGTATTCCGGAATACCTGCGCCAAATACGCCGCCCTGCTGGCGGCGGGAGCGGAGTTGACGGCAGCGGTCTCTCCGGTGATGCCCCACGATCCGGAAACGGTCGCGCTGCTGGGCAGGTATGGAATACCCGTGGTGGAGGCGGAACGGGCGGACGGACCCTATGATGTGGTGATGGACTGCGCCGGGGCGCTCAGCCATGTTCCCAGCCGCTGCGGGTATGTGGAACTGACCCGGTCCGGAGCGCAGCATTATACGCGCTGCACGCAGCCCGTGTGGATGGTGGACGCCGGAAAAATCAAGCAGATAGAAACCTGCCTGGGAACCGGGGAAAGCTTTTTCCGCGCGCTGGAAGCGCTGGGAATTGAGAGTGGCCCGGGACGGACCCTGGTAGTCATCGGGTACGGAAAAGTGGGCCGCGGAATCGTTCTGCACGCGCTCAGGCGGGGCTTGAACGTTATCGTGGCGGATGTGGAGGAAAAACCTCTCCCTCTGTCCTCCGCCTCATTCGTGCGCGCAACGGATGGAGAAGCTCTTACCAATGCAGTCAGTCATGCCTTTTGCGCCGTCACGGCCACAGGGCGGCGGCATGCCCTGTCAGGAGTGATTGACCCCGCTGTGACCCGCTCCTCCGGCGTTCTGCTGGCCAATATGGGCGTGGAGGACGAATGGGGGCCGGAGATCCCGAAGAACCGCCTGCTGAACGGAGGCCGCCCCCTTAATTTCATTCTGCCGGACCCTACGCAAATGTGCTACATAGACCCTCCCCTGGCGCTCCATAACCTGGGCGCCGTGGAGCTTGCCGCAGGCCGCGCCATGCCGGGCATTTTTCCGCCGCCTCCGGAAATGGAGGAAGCTTTCCTTTCCCTGATCCGCTCCCGCGGTTCCCTGCCGCCGGACATGCTGGACTGGATTTCCTGACTTATCATCTTGTCTTTGCAGGAATGAAGGAGTATCGTACAGAGTACGGCTGGGGGCTTCGCGTTCCCTGGCCGGCCTGACGTTTCATTGACTTCGCAATTCATGAACACTTATTATTCCTACCGCAGCTACCGGCTGGGAGGGAGACTCCTCGGCACCCTGGGGTGCGGCCTGGCCTGGGCATTCTTCGGGTCCGGATGGTGGAGCTTTCTCCTCGGCGCTCTTCTCTTGTTCCTGTGGCTTCCCGTCATTCTGGGGAGACCTTATTTTCTCACAATCACTTCCTCCTCCATCTCCTGGGGCAACAGCATTTCACGCAAGGAAATTCCATGGGAACTGATTGAGCGCATAGGATGTACGCCCGATCATGAATCTGAACCCGGACTGATGATTGAACTGAAAGACGGCCGTATTCTGGATGTGGAATCCTCCTGCTTCGGTTCCCTGCCTCCCGTACGGGAAGCCATTCTGCAAGCCTCCGGTTCCTATCCTTTCCATCTTGCTCCGGATTTGTTCGCCGATCCGGGGTTGTTGAGCGAATGACGCGGCGGAGCCTCCTTAGACCCGCTGCGGCACTCCGTGCCTTCCCTTGCGCCTGAACCGCACGTTCCCGGCGCCGGAAGGTGTTTATACGCGTTTTTTCCGGTGCCATGCCGGCACGCCTGTTTTTTTATCCCTCCCCCGGAAATCACCGTCCGGTTTATTGCCGACGGTGGAAAATGAAAAATGTTCCACGTAGAACATTCATGTGAATAACCCAGTCATCACTTTCATTTTCAATCAATAAAAAACAGGCGCCGTGACAGCACGGCGCCTGTTCTCGTATGAATGATTTTGTACCATCAAAATCAGTTGGGAGATCTCATTGGCATGAGCACGTACAGGAACTCATCACCTATCTTCAATACGCCCGGGCTCATTTCATCAATGAGGTTTAACGTAATGATCGTATCCCCGGCCATCGTCTTCAGGGGAGCCATGAAGAAATCCGGGTTGAAGGAGATGGAAAGCGGCCTTCCGGCATAAGTGATCGTCATGGATTCATGAGCTTCACCCACGCCTTCCGCGCTGGAAGCCACTTCGAGTTCGTTTTCACGGAAGTTCAGCTTGATGTTCGTGCTTTTGTCCACGGAAAGGAGGGACACGCGGCGCACCGTTTCCAGCAGTTCCCCGCAGGGCAGTTCAATGCTTTCCTTGCAGTCCGTCGGGATTACCTGGCGGTAGTTCGGGTAATTGCCGTCAATCAGCTTGCTGATCAGCAGCGTGTCATTGATTTCAAAAGCGGCCTGGTTGCGGGTGAACCGTACGGTGACGGTCCCCACTTCATCCAGAAGGCGGCGGAGTTCACCAACGGCCTTGGTGGGCAGAATGGCGTCCAGTTGCTGTTCTTCCGGGAATTCCAGGGCGGTTTCCGCCAGGGCCAGGCGGCGGCCGTCCGTAGCCACCAGAGTCATCTTGCCGTTGCGGAAGGAAAGGGAAATGCCGTTCAGCACGTAGCGGGTCGTATCCGTAGAGATGGCGTATTCCGTGCGGCGGATGCAGTCGCGCAGCAAATTCTGGTCCACCTGGTACACGGTCGCCTGTTCAAAGGACGGCAGTTCGGGGAATTCGTCCGCCGGAAGGCCATTCAGCTTGAACTGGGAGCGGCCGCATTCCACAGTCGCCTGGTTGCGCTGGTTGACGTCCACCTGGACTTCGGCTTCAGGAAGCTCGCTGATGATGCTCACCAGCTTTTTGGCGGGAAGAGTCACGGTGCCCTCGCGCAGCACGTTCGCGGGAACTACGCCGGTGATGCATACGTCAAGATCCGTAGCCGTAAAACGTACCTGGCCGTTTTCAGCTTCAATCTTGACGTTGGAAAGAATGGGCAGCGTCGTCTTGGAAGACACCACGCTGGCAACCTGTCTCAGACCGTCGAGAAATACTTGCTTGGAAATGGTAAACTTCATGTGTCTGTGCTTTTATCTGCCTCGCATCCTCTCACAAGTGCCTCCTGTGATTCAAGCCATTTCTCCGTCAAACCCTAATATTTGGCAGTATTTTTTTAAAAGCATACCATATGTAGTAATATGCTATTTCTCCGGGCATATCTTGCATGAAACGGTTTTTCAAATTATTTAAGTATTCTTAAAAGTCCGTTCTCCGGCGAACAATTCCCGGTTGACGCGCACGCGGATTTCGAATCCGGGGTCAAATTATTTTTTTAAGAACAAGCCGGTTAACAAAAAGAAAGATCACGGAAAAATAAAAGCATGAAAGGAAACATAAACAGCGCTTCTTCCGGATCGTGTATATGTTCAATGAATTTGCCGCTTTCCAGAGGAAAAAGAACGGCATCCGGATTCGAAATCCGCTACTTTTCAGCCAAGCTTCGGCGATTTTAAACAACAAAGACTTTCAGAATTTCTGTGAAACGTTCATTCATTATTTTGTCTTTACTGGTTGCGGGAGGCATGGCCCATGCGGCTTCTCCCATTTATTCCTGGGAGTGGACCACTGAAGGAACGCAAATAACTGCTCCCGGCTGGAACGGTTCATTCAATTATACAACCGGCAACGATTATGCCACTTTCGGCAGCGGCTCCGGCGGAGGCACGCCCTACAACTCTGGCATAGCGGGAATTTCAGGCAGTTTCACCGTCAGCTTCGACCTGAAAAACCTGAGTTCCACCAACAACGCCTGGAAAGACGTTTTCAGCTTGTATTCCAATGGAACGGTTTCCGGAGAATCCAACAGCATGGTACTGGAATTCAATGCTTCCGGGGAACTTTATTTTTACAACAAGGGATTTGGAGGCCAATCCGGCGGAAACATCAATACAGGCCTGACCTGGACGGACCTCCAGCAGGACAACTGGAACAATCTGAGCATCGTTTCCGATCTTTCCTCCCAGACTCTCTCCGTGTACGTCAACGGCACCCTGGCAGGTACGATCACCGGCTGGAATCCGTCCTCCCCTGCCCTGACAGGCTCCCAATTTGGAGCTTCCTTTGGAAACACCCGTCCCATGAACGGAACCATAGATGTCAACAACATCAAATTTTACGACGGCGTTGTGCTTCCTGTTCCGGAAGCGGCCACTGCTTCCCTGGGGCTGCTGGGCCTGGCCGCCCTGCTGATGCGCCGCCGCCGGAGCTGCTAAGCATTTGCCGTTATCCAGCAAGAGGCCGCATGCCGGGAAGGGTTCCCCCGCATGCGGCCTTTTCCGTATTCCGGCACTTCCGTCCCGGAATTCATGTTCCCGTGAATGTTTCCCCCGGCATGGTCCAGGCGCCGGGCGGAACCACCCTGCCCGGCAAAACAACGGTATTGGCGCCCAGGCGCACATGATCCCCAATGACGGCTCCCAGCTTGTTCCTTCCGGTAATTTCCAGCCTCCCGGCCGCCATCATCCTGTGCTCCCCGCCGTCATGGCGGAAATTGGAACACACCGTTCCAGCCCCGAAATTGACGTCGCTGCCAATGATGGAATCACCCGCATAGCTCAGATGGGGAATAAACGTCCCGTCTCCGATGATGCAGTTCTTCAGTTCCACCCCCTGCCCCGCTACACAGCCGTTTCCCATGGACACATATCCTCTCAAATGGCAGTTGGGCCCAAGACGGCAGCCGTCCCCCACCCATGCGGAGCCCTCAACCACCACGCCAGGCATCACCACGGTGCCCTTTCCCACACGGAGACTGCCCAGGACGTAAACGCCCGGCCGCCCGGAAAAATCGTCTCCCTCCATTCCCTCCATCACTCTCTCCTGCCAGTCCAGCAGGTCCCAGGGATAGACGAGGCGCTCCACAGCCGCCTCCTGCCCGGAAAAAACACGTGACAGTCCGTTCCCCGGCCCTTTCCGGGCCAGCAGCCGCCCTTCTTCATTCCGTACTTCCCCTGTCCCGCAGGAAGCAAGCCATGCGGCAGCTTCCGGGGAAAAATCATGCATGGACACCTCTACCACTTCCGCCGCACTTTCCGTAACGGCGGCTTCCGGATTAAAAACCGCCTCAAAGCCCGCTTCCCGGAGCCGGGAGGCACAATAGGCGGCTACGCTCACCCCGGCCACGGAAAAGCCGCGGAAGAGCCTCTCAGGGCTCGTTGCGGGAAAGGTATGGTCCCTTTCCGGAATGTAAATCAATCTGGCAACCCTCATGGAGGAATGGTATGCTTTCTTACGGCGCTTCCGCAAGACGGAACGTGCGGCTCCGTTTCACGGTTCCACTTGCCAATAACCCTGTGAAAGGATAAGTCAATTAACTGTGAGTATGGTGTGAATAAGTTATTCAGATGTTATCCACATTTTTATGAACCGAATTTATTCACACTGTCGGATGGTTTCAATCCATTCATTCCCAGGCGGTAAAAACGTTGTTCACACTGGGCACAGGGTAGAAGAAGAAGGAATTTAATATTGTTAAATCTAATATTCTTCAATCACACAACGTGATTGTCCTTTCTCGCGCATTCGTGCTACAAGGTCGGCATGAACACGGAGGACCAAGATACGCGCTGGATGAACATGGCCGTAAAACTGGCCGAAAAAGGGGTCGGGCTGACAAGTCCTAATCCCTGCGTGGGAGCGGTCATCGTGCATGAAAACCAGGTGATCGGCTCCGGTTTTCATGAAAAAGCCGGCCTGCCCCATGCGGAAAGGAAGGCTATTGCCGATGGAACGGCCAGAGGCAACGCGGCCCTGTTTGCGGATTCCACTCTGTACGTTACTCTGGAGCCGTGCAGCACCACCGGAAAAACGCCACCCTGTACGGAAGCCATTCTGGAACACCATTTCAAACGGGTGGTTTATGGCTCTCAAGACCCCAATCCCAGACACCGCGGCGCCGCGGCTGATATTCTTGGGAGAGCAGGCATCCAAGTCACCCGCGGAATTCTGGAAAAGGAATGCGATCATTTAATCCGGGGATTCAGGCTGAACATGCTGGAGGGGCGCCCATGGGTGATCGCAAAGAGCGCCATGTCCCTGGACGGCCGCATTTCACGCAGTCCGGAACGGTCCCAGTGGCTGACGAATGAAAAATCCAGGTCTTTCGTACATACCCTGCGGGCTGAGTGCGATGCGATTCTTACCGGAGGAAATACCATGCGCCTGGACAATCCGTCCCTGACCATCAGAAAACCGGACCGTCCCGTTTCTTCCCTTAAGGAACAGCCCTGGCGCATTATCCTGACTCACAACGCCGCATCCATTCCTGCGGATTCCGTTTGCCTGACGGATGAATTCCGTGACCGGACCCTGATTGTAGAGAACGTTTCAAGTTATTTGGAATTATTAAAAAATCTGTATAATGAAAGAAAAACAGGGACTGTCCTGCTGGAAGCGGGAGGCTGCCTGGTCCGGGAATTCCTGAAAGCCGGCCTGGTGGATGAATGGGTGGGATTTTACGCGCCCATCATAACGGGCGGCGGCGCAGACGGCGTAACGGGCGGTTCATTCCTGGAACGTGAAGCCTTTCTTGAGCAGCCGGTTGTGAGCATCTTTGGAAGCGATGTGTGCATCCGGGGCGACGTAAGCTACCGGTAACGGGCACAGTCAATTATTCATTCGCCTTCCGGATTGTTTTTAAACCGGGAAAGCATCTTTAATTACCGGTGAGCCTGCCATTCGGCGGTTTTTCTCATCATTGTGCATCCTCTCTGTTCGTGTCCCTTTTTTAAGACAAGCCGGATGGCATGAACCGAGCCGGAAGCGTATCGGTCATACAGGGGAAAATATTCAGGAAAAAGCCCCCCCTCCCCTCGTTTATAAACCGGAGCCTGCAGGGAGTGGAAAACGGGTCATAGGGAGAGCATGAGGCTTTTACCTTGCATGCATGCAAGTTTTCAGCATTCAGGAGTTGGGCCGTATTCAAATTTAAAGCCCCGGCATGAAAACGGCGCAGGCTTTCATGCCTGCTGCCTGCCGCGCTTTTGCAAATGAACAAGCAGCAGGGCAATGTCCGCCGGAGTAATGCCCGGAATGCGGGAAGCCTGCCCGATAGTGGCAGGACGTATGCTGCCCAGCTTGATGACCGCTTCTTTTTTCAGGGCGTGAACGCGTTCGTAATCAATGTCGGCAGGAATGATTTTACTTTCCATCCGGGTGATTTTTTCCGCCTGTTTTTTCTGTCTTTCAATGTGGCCTTCATACTGGATATCCGTGGCAATGGCATCCAAATGTTCCACGTGGAACATTTTTTTCAGTTCTTCAGGCAGCAGGGTCCAGTCATTGCCTGGCCTCTTGAGCCAGGTGGAAAGGGAAACGCCTTCATGTTTAAGCAGAGCTGCTTTTGCTATTCCTTCCTCAATGGCGTTTTGCCTGTCTTCCGTTTTCCTGAACGTTTCGCGGGTGATGAGGCCCGTTTCAAAAGCCAGGGGGGCCAGGCGCAGGTCCGCGTTGTCCTGGCGCAGCAGCAGCCGGAATTCCGCCCGGCTGGTGAACATGCGGTACGGTTCGTCCGTTCCCTTGGTGACAAGGTCGTCTATCATGACGCCGATGTAGGCCTGGTCGCGGCGCAGCACCAGGGAGGGCTTGCCCAGAGTTTTCAGAGCGGCGTTTGTTCCCGCCATCAGACCTTGCGCGGCGGCTTCTTCATAGCCGGAGGTACCGTTGATTTGTCCTGCAAAGTACAGGTTTTCCACCAGCTTGGTTTCCAGAGTAGGGTGCAGCTGCGTGGGAGGGCAGAAATCATATTCCACCGCATACCCCGGACGAATCAGTTGGGCGTTTTCCAGGCCGGGAATGGTGTGGATGAAATCGCATTGCGCGGAGTAGGGCAGGGAGGTGGAAACGCCATTGAGGTAGAATTCCTCCGTACTGCGGCCTTCCGGCTCCAGGAAGACCTGGTGGCTGGTTTTTTCCGCAAAGCGCACGATTTTGTCTTCAATGGAAGGACAGTACCGGGGGCCTATGCCCTCAATGATGCCGCTATAGAGAGGGCTGAATTTTAAATTGTCCCGGATAATGTCGTGGGTGGTCTGATTGGTGTAGGTAATCCAGCACGGCATTTGCTTCATGCGGAAGTCTTCGTCTCCCCATGTGTTCAGGGTGCAGAAAGGTTCGGAAGCGCGTTTCAGTACGTCGCGGGAACGGTAACTGAACAGAGCCTCCGGCGCGTCTCCGGGCTGCATTTCACAAACGGAAAAGTCAATGGATCTTCCATTGACGCGCGGGGAGGTGCCCGTTTTAAGCCGTTCCACTTGAAAGCCAAGCGCGGCGAGGTCGGTGGAAAGGCTGGAAGGAGCGCAGCCCATGCGGCCGCCCGTTATGTGCTGAAGACCCACGTGCAGCAGCCCCTGCATGAATGTACCGGAGCAGATGACCACGCTGCGCGCGCAGATGGTGTAGTCCAGGGAAGTGACGGCTCCCGTCACCTGCTGCTCCCCGTTGACGAGCAGTTTGACCACGTCACCCTGGAACAGGCGTATGCCCGGGGCGGTTTCCAGAACCATTTTCATTCGTGCTCGGTAGGCCGTTTTGTCGCATTGGGCGCGGGGTGCGCGCACGCTGGGCCCCTTGGAGGCGTTCAGCATCCGGAACTGGATGGCGGTGGCATCCGTATTCAGTCCCATGGCCCCTCCCAGGGCGTCTATTTCCCGGACAATGTGGCCTTTGGCAAGCCCCCCGATGGCCGGGTTGCAGGACATTTGCCCGATGGTATCCAGGTTGTGGGTCAGAACGGCGACGGAGCACCCCAGGCGGGAGGCGGCCAACGCCGCTTCAATGCCTGCGTGCCCGGCGCCGACGACGAGGACGTCGAACAGGGAGGAGGCGGGGGAAGGAGAGGAATTCATCAGGATGCGGAGCAAATGGCAAGACGGTGCAGAATCAGCCGCGGATCAAGCGAAGAAGATACCAGGGCCTTGTCCGCCTTCATGCATTCCTTTAAAGTCTGCTTCAACCGTTCCGTCTTGAATTTGGAAGCGTTCTGCGCCGCCAGGAAAAGCGGGTACGCATTGGGAGTGCCGTCTTTTTTCAGGGGAATCAGCGCCGCGGCATAGGAGGGCAGGGAGGAGATGCGGGCCGTAAATTCCTTGAAGTTGGTGGGCTTCAGATTGAACGCGTCACATAAAAGCCTGGCGGCCAGCAGATTTCTCAGCGTGGGGATAAACGCTGCGCGCATGATCGTGACGGCGTTTTCACCGCGTTCCAGTTGAAAGTCAATCAGGGAGATGGCCGCGTCGCTCTTCTTGTTTTCCAGAGCACGTGAAATTTCAAAAATAACGCCTGTGCGCGTCAGCGGAACCATGCGCTCCACATCCTCCGGCATCACGGTGCGCCTGTCCGCGCCCAGATAAAGGTCCAGTTTTTCAATTTCGGAAATAATCTGGCGGGAGGATTCGCTGACGCGGTGAATGAATAACTCCAGAGCGGCGGAATCGAAGTTCATGCCCCGCGCGCCTGCCTCCTTGTTGATAAGGGGCATCAGGCTGCCTTCCCAGCCGGCCTTGGTGATGTCCGGCTTGTTCAGTTCCTCCGCGGCGGCGGATTGGAGCAGGAATTTGTTAAAGGAACGGCGCTTGTCAAATTCGGAGGCGGAGATGAGCAGCAGGACGTCCGGTCCCAGCCCCCCTTCCAGCAGATGCCTGAGAGAGTCCAGAGCCGCTTCCGTGGTGGAGGAACGCCCCGTGACGGAATCCCCCAGAAAATTGCAGTTCTTCATCCAGACCACCTTGCGGCCCGGAAAAAACGGCAGCGTGCGCAGGGCTTCCATGACCTGGCGCGTCACCTGGTCCGCTTCATCGGAATCGCCGCAGGCCGCTTCCAGGATTTCATGGGAAAATTCATTCGTGCCTTCCGTCAGGGCGGCAAAGATGCCGGAAGCCTTTTCACGCACCATTCCTTCGTCCGTACCGAAAACGAGGTGAATGGCTTGTTGTTGTAAAGTGCTGGTACCCATAAAACCGTACCCATACGGTATCATAAAATATGCCTCGTTAAAAGACGTATTTGTCATTTGAAAGTTTTTTCATTTGAAGAGAATAGGCTTAAATAGTATCAATAGAACCGGAATGTCAAAAAGCGGCTGGAGTCTTCCAGGTCCATTTTTCAGGCATCTCCTCGTGATCAAGCCGCAAACCGTTTGATCGTTACTACGGCAGGGCATTTCCATGAGATCGACTATATGGACACGGGCTTTACTTGTCATCATGATGACGGTTATGATGACCGTCGTCTCCGTTGCCTATTGGAGGTGGAACAGCCGCGTTACGGAGAAGAACGTTTCCTTCCGGTCTGAGGTGTTTACGATGGCGCAGCAGTCCGAACTCAAGGAGGAGGACGTTCCCATCCTGCACCAGCTCAATGAAGAATATTCACGCGTCGCCCGGCTGGTGGAACGGGTGCTGGTCAGCATAGACACCACGGGCGTGACCAGCGTGCCGCAGCCTTCCGAAGACGGCGAATCCATGATTGAAAAAAGGCTGGCGGTCCATGGCCTGGGTTCCGGCGTCATCGTCACGGAAGAGGGGCATATCATTACCGCCTACCATGTCATTCAGAACAAGCATGCGCTGCGCGTCACGCTGAGCAACGGGAAAAGCGTTTCCGTGCGCCTGGTAGGGGTGGATCCGGAGCTGGACATCGCCGTGCTGCAGGTGGAAAACCCGATGGCCTTCACGCCTCTTCCGTTCGGCAACAGTGACGAGATTGCACCCGGCATGATCGTCCTGGCCTGCGGCAACCCCTATGGACTGGGGACGACGGTTTCCCGCGGCATCATCAGCGCCCGTGAACGCAAGCTGGTGGATTCCGGCCTGGACCTGATCCAGACGGATGCCAGCATCTTTCCCGGCAATTCCGGAGGGCCTCTCATCAACATCCGCGGTGAAATCATCGGCATCAACAAATCGGTGCTTCCCAATGTGGAGAAAAACTACGCTGGCATCGGCTTTGCCATTCCCTCCAATCTGGTGGTGCACAGCTTTGAGCAGATTTGCAGGCATGGACGCCCCATGAGAGGATACCTGGGGCTGGACATTGTGCGCAATACTCCCCCGCTCCGCAGTTTCCTGGACTACCATGAAGCAGGCGGCGCAGTAGTCAACATCGTGAAGCCCGGTTCCCCGGCGGAGCAGGCGGGCCTTCAGACGGGAGACGTGATGCTGAGCTTCAATGAAGTTCCCATCCAGACCGACAAGGATGTGAAGGACCACATTGAAAATCTTTCCATCGGCGACAAATTCCGGCTGAAAATCTGGCGCAAGGGACAAAAAATGAACGTCACCCTGAAAGTGGGGGACAGCATTTTAAAGAACGTTCCTTCTCCGTGGGAGGACTTTATGGAAGGAGTGGGCATGCACCTGCGTGAACTCACCGCTGAGGAACAGTCCATCGGCGCGCGGGGATTGCTGGTCATCCAGGTGAATCCGAAGAAATCCGTGGGGCAGATCCTCCAGGCCGGGGACATGGTCTTTGCCGTGAATCATCAGAGCGTCAGCACTATGGATGCACTGGTCAGGGCTTTGAGGGAGGGGCCGGCCCTGCTGACCGTTTCCCGTGACGGGCAGCAGTTCAACGTGAAAGTGGATGCCCGCCCGGTTTCCGAAAAGACGCTGCTGCCCCGCATTCCCACGGCGACGAAGAGCAACGCCATCATGCCGCGGGAGCTTTGAATTCCGCCTGTGCGGCGTCTGCGGAAGACCGCATCCGGAGAAGCGTTTTCCGGCATCCTTATGCCGCGGGCTTGACTGGCAGTCAAAAGCGCCTATAATGCATCACCTTTAAGAAATTAAACTTATGACTCGTCATACTATCTCCGTACTTGTTGAAAACAAATTTGGCGTGCTTGCCCGCATTGCCGGTTTGTTCAGTGGACGGGGCTACAATATTCATTCGTTGAACGTTGCCCCTAGCCAGGACCCGCGCTTTTCACGGATGACCATCGTCGTACGCGAAAAGGAGGATGTTCTGGACCAGATCATCAAGCATCTGGAAAAACTCGTCAACACGGTGGAAGTAGTGGATTTCCGCAACACGGACAACGTGTACCGGGAAACGGTATTGACCCGCATCGGCGTGGATTCCGCTTCGCGGCATGAAGTCATTGAATTCTGCCAGATCCTGGGCGCCAGCATCGTGGACGTCACGCGGGACGCCCTGACCATTGAAGTGACGGGCGGTGAGCACAAGATTGACCGCTTCCTGTCTCTCATTGAGGATTACGACGTGCAGATGCTGACCCGGAGCGGCCGCATCGCCCTTCCCAAACCCCGGCAGTAAAGAAATCCTTTCCGGCTTTTCCATCAACCCTGCAGGACGTTCTTGCAGGGTTTTTTTCTCCCCTCCATCATGAACATCACTTATCCGGACCTCCCCATTTCCCGCCGCCGGGACGACATTCTGGCGGCGATGCGGGAGCATCAGGTCATTGTGGTGGTGGGTGAAACCGGGTCCGGCAAGACCACCCAGCTTCCCAAAATGGCCATGGAGCTTGCCGGGGAGGCGCGGGGCAGGGTAGGGTGCACCCAGCCCAGAAGGCTGGCCGCGGCTTCCGTTTCCCGCCGTGTGGCGGAGGAACTGAATTGCGAACTGGGCGGCCTGGTGGGCTACCAGGTGCGCTTTGAGGAAAAAGCCGGGCCGGACACGCGCCTGAAGTTCATGACGGACGGCATTCTGCTGGCGGAAACGCAGCATGATCCGGACCTGCGCCAGTATCATACCCTGATTCTGGATGAAGCCCATGAACGCAGCCTCAACATCGACTTTCTGCTGGGCTACCTGAAGCTTCTGCTGGACAGGCGGAAGGATCTGCGGCTGGTCATCAGCTCCGCTACGCTGGATGCGGGTGGCTTTTCCGAGTTCTTCGGGGGCGCCCCCATCGTCCAGGTGGAAGGCCGTACCTATCCGGTGGACCTTCATTACCTGCCGCCTCTGCGTGATGATGAAGAGCTCCCCGCCCATGTGGCGCGCGCCGTGGACTGGCTAGACACCCTGGACGACCGCGGGGACGTGCTCGTCTTCCTCCCCGGAGAGCGTGAAATACGTGAAGTGGCGGAAAAGCTGGAAGGCCGGAATTTGAGGAATACGCGCATCCTCCCCCTCTTTGCCAGGCTGGGCCTTGGAGACCAGCAAAGGATTTTTCATCCGGAACGCAGCTGCCGCCGCATCGTGCTGGCGACCAACGTGGCGGAAACGTCCCTGACCATTCCCGGCATCATTTACGTCATTGACTCCGGCCTGGCGCGAGTCAGCCGCTACAGCCCAGCGCGCCAGGTGCAGCGGCTTCAGATAGAACCCGTCTCCAAGGCCAGCGCGCGCCAGCGTGCTGGCCGCTGCGGCCGCGTGTGCGAGGGCGTCTGCATCCGCCTGTACAGTGAGGAGGACTGGGAGGACAGGCCGGACTTCACGGACCCGGAAATCAGGCGCAGCGCGCTGGCCGGGGCTCTTCTCCGGATGAAGGACCTGGGTCTTCCGGAAATGCCGGAATTCCCCCTTCCGGACCCTCCTTCCTCCAAGCTGGTCACGGAGGGCTACCGCACCCTGCGGGAAATCGGCGCCCTGGACAAGGCCCGGCAGCTCACGCCCGTGGGCAGGAAGCTGGCGCGGCTGCCCATTGACCCGCGGCTGGGCCGCATGCTGCTGGAAGCGCAGCATGAACAGGCCCTGCCGGAGATGCTGGTGATTGTGGCCGGCCTGGGGATCATGGATCCCCGGGAACGTCCGGCGGATGCCGCGCAGAAGGCGGACCAGGCCCACGCGCAGTGGAAGGATGAAGACAGCGATTTCCTGTCCCTGCTCAAACTGTGGAAGGCTGCGTGGCAGTTCCGGGAAGGCCGGCGCTGGCACAAAAACCAGCTCCGGAAATGGTGCGGGAAAAACTTCCTCAATTTCAACCGCATGATGGAATGGTTCAACCTGTGGGAAGACCTTTCCCGGCTGCTGAAGGAAACCTTGAAATGCAGGATCCCCCCCCTGGAGGCGGAAGTGGAACGGCAGGCTTCCTTCGCCATGATTCACCGGAGCATCCTGGCGGGCGTTCCGCGCCAGTTCGGCCTCTGGGATGCGGACAACCGGGAATACCGCGGCGCCGGGGGACGCTCCTTCGGCATCTTTCCCGGTTCCGGCCTGTTCCGCCGCAAGAAGCGGAGCGAATGGGTGATGGGCGTGGAGCTGGTGGACACCACGCGCCTGTGGATGCGCCGCGCCGCCCGGCTGGAGCCGGAATGGGTGGAACAGGTGGCTCCCCATCTCTGTGAATCCCATTATTCCGGAGCCCGGTGGGACAAAGAGCAGGGCGCGGTTTACGCCGTGGAGCGCGTGGTGTGCGGCGGTCTGCGCATCATTGACAACAGGCGCGTCCACTATGGCCGCATCAATCCCGCCCATGCGCGGGAAATCATGATCCGTGAAGGACTGCTGGGCGGCGGCTTCCGTACGAAACCCGGATGCATCAGGCATCTGGAAACGCTCCGGGAGGAAGTGCGGCAGATAGAACTGAAGCTGCGCCGCCCGGACCAGGTCTGGTGCGAGGAAGGCGTTTTTGAATTCTTTGACAGGCTCATTCCGCAGGACTGCTGCACGGCCAGGGCCTTTCTGCGCTGGGCCGGAAGCATGGAAAAAGACAACCCGGAAGCCCTGCACGTTCCGCCGCAGGAGGCCATGTATGATTTCTGGGGCAGGGACCTTCTGGACGGCTTTCCGGATGAAATTTCCTGCGGCGGCGCGGAATACGCCGTGTATTACCAGAATGACCCCGGCGCGGAAGATGACGGCGTGACGCTGGGCGTCCATATTGACCAGTTGCCGGACGTGCCGGAATGGCTGCCGGAATGGGGCGTCCCGGGCCATCTGGCCCAGCGGGCGGAATGCCTGCTGCGCACCCTTCCCAAGGACCTGCGCGTCTTTCTCCAGCCCATCAGCCAGAAGGCCGCCTACTTTGCGGAACTCCGGCATGGCCTGGAGCCGGACGGGCCGCTGGCGCAGAAGCTGGCGGAATTCGTGGAAGCGGAAACCGGGCGTTTCTGCGCTCCCTCCTTCTTTGACATGAACCGCATTCCGGCGGAGCTGGTCACGAAAATCTGGGTCTGCGACGACGAAGGAGAAGAGCTTGCCATGGGTACGGACGTTGCGGAGCTGAATGCGCGGCTGGGCAAAAAGCTCTCCCGCCGGTTCCGGGAAACAGCGGCGGACATCGTATCCGTAACCGGAATGAAGGAATGGACCTGCGGAGATTTGGAGCGCACGGTGGACGTGGCGGGAAGGCCGGGTTACGTAGCCCTGGTGGATGAAGGCCCGTCTGTAGGCGTCCGCGTTTTTGAGGATGAACTGCGCGCGGAAGAAGCCCACCGGAGAGGCTGCCTGCGCTTCATGCGCCTGCGCCAGACGGACCAGCTCAACCACCTCCGCAAGAAATTCCCGCTGAAACTGGAAGGGAAGCTTTCCCTGCACATGCTGGGCAGGGACCCGTCCACCAATGCGGACGACCTGGTGGACGTCTCCGCGGAGATCGCCATGGGCCGCCCCCTCCCGCGCACGGCGGAACAATTCGCCGCTGCGGAAATGAGCCTGCGCCAGAACCTCTTTGACGCCGCCCACAGCGTGGCGGACGTCTGGGAGTTGATAGCGGCCACGGAGCATGCCGCCAGGGACTTTATGGCCGCGCAGCAGGGCGTGCGCCATACGGAGCGCATCACGGCTGACCTCCGGCGCCAGCTTGACTGGCTGCTCCGCTCCCGCTTCCTGTGGGCGCATGGAGCGGAACGCCTGCCGGACCTGAAACGGTACATGCAGGGCATCGCGGAACGCATCAGGCGCATCGGCCAGCAGCCCCTGGCCAGGGAGCTGGAACGCCTGGACCTCTTTGAACGCGTGTACCTCCCCTGGCATCAGGCCCTGCCGGAACATGACGGCGACCCGCGCTGGACGCAGTACGGCTATCTGCTGGAAGAATACCGCCTGGCCGTCTTCGCCCCCGCTATCTCCGTCAAGGGCCGTATCTCTGAAAAGCGCTTGATGACCGCTTTTGAAGAGCTGTCCTGAAAGACCGGTTTCCGGAATGGGACTGGTCCGGGTTTACAGGCCCTTGGACAACTGGGCGAATTCAATCAGGTTCGTCTCCTTGCCGAACAGGATCAGGATGTCGTGGTCTTCAAAGACGAGATCCGGGGAAGGGGTGCCAATGACGGGAATGCGCGGGATGGAAAGAATTTCCCGGCGCCCCTGCGGGGTCTGGGCTTCTCCGCGGCGGATGGTGAGCAGGTTGAGATGGTGCTCCGTGCGCAGGCCCACGTCCCGGAGGCGTTTGCCCACCCAGATGCGCGGCACGGCTATTTCCACGATGCTGTGGTTCTCATCCATGGGGGAGACGCGCAGGAATTCCGGGGATTCCAGCTGGCTGGCGAGCTGCTTGGAGGCCACGCGCGACAGGTTGATGAGCGCGTACACGTTCATTTGGCTTAAAATGTGCTCGTGCACCGGGCTCATCACGCGGGCGTAGATGTAGCGCACGCCCATTTTCTGGAGGTGCGTGACGACGAGGAGGTTTTCTTCAAAGCTGTCCCCGATGGCGACGATCACGGCGGACTGGTCGTCCAGCTCCAGTTCCCGCAGGGCGGCCGGATTGGTATAATCCGTCACCACGGCGTAAGTCACCAGGTCCTTGATCTGCTCCAGTTCTTCATCCGTGGAGGCGACGGCCACTACTTCAATGTTGCGGGCGGAAAGCTCCGTGCAGAGCTCCTGTCCAAACTGGCCCAGGCCGATAACGGTATATCTCATGATGGTATGTTCAGGTTAACGGAATTTTGACGGATGGATAGCGGTAATGCCGCGGGGTAGGGGTGCCGGCCAGCGCGATGAGGAAGGCGAAAAGCCCCACGCGGCCGGCGAGCATGTTGATGATGAGAAGATACTTGGAAGGGTCGCTCAGATTGGGCGTGATTCCCCGCGACACGCCTACCGTAGCAAAAGCGCTGCAGTTTTCAAAGAAGATATCCAGTGAGCTCATGGCGGGCTCCAGGCTGCAAATAAGAATGGTGAAACAGCCGATCCAGGCGCAGGAGACCACCACCGTGATCACGCACCGCGCCACGGTGCGCTGGTCAATGCGGCGGTGGAAGAATTCCACGTGGTCCCGGCCGCGGAGGATGCGCAGGATTTCCGCGCCCGCAATGGCGCAGGTGGTGGTTCTCATGCCGCCCGCCGTGCCGCCGGGGCTGCCGCCCACCACCATCAGGCCGCACATGATGAGGCTGGCCGCGGGCAGGTAGCGGCTGTAGTCGCTGATATTGAATCCCGCCGTGCGGGCCGTGACGCTGTCAAAAAGGCAGCTCCAGAGGTGCTGCCCCAGCGGTTCGGAAGTGTGGGGGGCGGAAACGGCAAAAATGGACAGGGCGCCCCCAGCCAGCAGAATGCCCGTGGCGATCATCACCAGTTTGAAATACGGGGTCCACTGCATGCGCAGGCGGCGGTGCTTGGCCAGAAAGCGGTTGACCAGGCGGGAGTTGATTTCCTTGTAAATGCCGAATCCCAGGCCGCCGCATACGATCAGCGCCATGATGACGGCCTGCCCGCTGTAGCACAGGCGGATGCCCGGCTCCATCAGATTCATCGGGAACGTGGAAAAACCCGCGTTGCAGAAGGCGGAAACGGAGTGGAAGAGGGAGTGCCACCACAGGGGTTCCCCCATCAGGTTGATATCCTTTCCTTCCCAGGAAAAGTACAGGAGGACGGCCCCGCACAGTTCAATGAACAGCGTGCTGACTACGATGGTGGTGATGAAGGAGACCACGGACCCCAGGTTCCCTTCGTCCAGCAGGTCCGTCAGAAGCACGCGGTCCCGCAGGGAAAAGCCCTGGCCCGCCACCATGGCCACGAAGTAGGCGAACGTCATGATGCCGAACCCGCCGATCTGGATGAGGGCAAGCGTGAACATTTCCCCCAGCGGGGTGAAGGTGTTGGCGAAGTCCACGGCGTTCAGACCGGTGACGCACACGGCGCTGGTGCTGGTGAACAGGGCGTCCGTAAAGCTCAGCGTGATGCCCGGATACGTGGAATTGGGGAGCAGAAGCAGCCCGGTGCCCGCCAGGATGACCACTCCCAGGGAGGTTACGAACTGCATGGCGGGAGCCATCAGCGGGCGCCCTTTTTTCTGCTTGCCCAGCAGCCATTCAAAAATCCTGGTCAGGGACATCAGCGTGGGGATGGCGATCAGCCCTGCCGTAATCACCAGGCGGGAAAGCTCCGTAAACCTCATGTAACTGTCCTCCTGCTGCTCCCTGGCGATCAGCAGGAAGATCAGCAGGCAGCAGATAATCTGGAAAATCAGCAGCCTCAGGGAAGGGCGGTTGATCTCCTTCCGGAAGAAGGAGCCCAGCACGCCCGTCAAATGGCCCAGCGTGGCGACGGCCGCAATCAGGCGCGACCATTCATGCTCCGCATGCGTCAGGGGCCACCCCAGCTCCCAGATGACGGCCCCCAGAAGGATGGCAATGCAGATAGCTGCAAGTTTGGTAAATCCCGAGCGTGTGGTTGTCATGGGTGGAGATGCCTTGCGCGGAGTCTAGCACCTGGACATGGAAAGAAAAGCTATTAAGCCGTTTGCCCCATTTCGCCCTGTTTACTCCGGTTATTTCCAACGCGCGCAGAGGAAAGGCGGCTGGGAGGAGGAAGGCATAACTTCCAGTTAAATCCCCGGGCTGTTCAGGTCCGGTCACGGAGCGCCGCAAAGGCTGGCGGCGCTCCTGCTGGCTTCGGGAGCAGGGGGAAAAGTCAGGCCCTGCGGCGCATTGCCAGCAGAGCCGCCATGCCCAGGAGCCCCAGCAGGGCACAGGACGGTTCGGGCACGGAAAGCGTCACGATTCCCGTGGAAGCGTCGTAATCCAGCACATTCCAGCCATGGGCGGCCTCTGCCAGGGAAAAATCTTCCGCGGAGGAAAGCCCTTCCAGAGTACCCCCTGAAATATCCGTAATCCTGAAGGACATGGTGCCGGAGCGAGCAAGGATGCCGCTGACGTCCAGAGTCAGGCCGTCCAGCAGGTTCAAGACGCCTCCCGTCATGATGATGGAGGCCAGCCCTTCGCCTCCTTCCACCAGGTTCATGGATGAAAGCTCCACGGTAAAATTCCCCGCCGCCAGGCTGTCGCCCGTTCCCAGCGTCATGGAATTGCCGGCCAGGATGCGGGAGCCGTTGGACAAGGCGAGTGTTCCTTCCAGGTGCTGGTCCGCCCAGACCACCTGGTGGCCGATTTCCACGCGCGCAACGGTGCCCCAGTTCAGCACCTCCCCTCCGGACAGGCGGATGGTGTTGGAAACGTCATAACGGTTCAAATCCAGCGTTCCTCCCGTGTGAACGGCCGCCGTTCCCGTGCCCAGGGCGCTTTTGTCTCCGAGCCGCAAAGTGCCTCCCCGGATTTGGGTGCCTCCCGCATAGGTATTGGCATGGGCCAGAACCAGCGTATTGCCGGTGGTCTTGGACAAGGCCCCATTTCCGGAAATCCCGCCGGACAGGGTCAGGACTTTTCCGGTGGCGTTGGTGGAGCTCCCGAAGGAGGAAACGGTGCCTTCCTCCAGAATGAAACGGTTGCTCCACGTATTGGACGTCACGTGTTCCCAGCCGGCAAGGACGGTTGCCCCCTGGAGCGTGACGGAGCCCGTTCCCCAGCCGGAGCCGGCGGTCTTGGTATCCGTGCCGTTCATTGTTACTTCCACTCCCGGACCGACGGTCCAGTTTCCCGTAAAAGCGGCGGCATCCGTATTGACGTAGGCGCTGACCTCCACTCTGGCGATTCCGGAGGGATCAGCCGCAAGGGTGGAATTGCGGATGGCGACGTCTCCCGTTCCCGTGATGAACGTGAGCTGATGGTTGCCGGAAGAACTGCTCCCCCGGATGGACAGGGTGCTTCTTCCCGCAAGGTTCCATTGCTGGTCGCCCTGAAGCTCCAGCACGGAAGCGATGTTCAGGTTTTTTCCGGTTGCGATGTCGATGCCGCCGCTCCCCAGGATCAAATGGCCGTCCTGCATGGAGGGAGCGGAACTGCCGTCAACGGCCACGCCCCGGATGGTGATGGTGTTCAGGTATGTATCTTCAATCCTGATGCCGTAAAGCACGGCGTTGGTTCCGGCGGCGGAACTCACCATGTTATCCTTGGCGGAGGAGGCTGCGTCCCAGACGGCCGTGCTGTCCACGGGGAGCTTGCCGTTCATCCAGGCTTCCGTGGAAGAGAGAGCGGCGTCGTAATTTCCGCTGCGGACCGTACCCGTATCGTACCCGGCCAGCCTGGCCGCCTCATAGGGATACCGCGCTCCGATGGTGATCTGGGACTTTCCGTCGTAATGGACGCCCATGTTGTCGCCGGAGGTGATTTTGGCGAGGTCCCGTGTCGGAACCCAGCCCATGTTGTCGTTTGCCCGGGCCAGGGCTTCCTGCTGGTCGCGGGTTGTTCCGGAAGAACCTTCATTGCCGTTGAATCCTCCGGTGACGTCCCCCGTTTCAGCATTCGTGACGTTGGTTGTGCCCCACTTGGCCTGTTCTCCCAGAATGGCCTGATGTGCCGCCAGAGGGCCGGTGTCCACTCCATCCCGGGCAAGGTCCCCCTGCAAGTTGTCCAGAAACGTTAAAAATGAATTGGCGGCATTACTGCTGTCAGTGACTGTATTGGACTCTCCCTGAAGGTACATTACGCCCATGATCTCCACCTTGTCGTAACCGTTGGCCAGGGCGTTTTCACAAGCCTTCCTGACGGTCTCCACTATGGCATTATAGGCGTTCGTGCCTTTGTTCCAATAGGAATTGCCTCCTCCGTCCAGAGTAGCCTTGACGATTCCCATGTCCGCATGTCCGGAGCCAGGGCCGCCCAGGGACCATCCCTTGCGCTCCATCATGGCGGCAAAGCCGTACTCCGGCCCCATGCAGTTGTAATTGCTTGACTCCGTTCCGCACACCTGGGGTACGACAGAACCCCAGGAAGAGGAAGCTGGCGGATTGCAGTCTACGGAACTGCCGGTGATCTTGTTGAAATTATTGTGCCAGAATTTGGTGCTTCCATCGGACCTGTACTGTTCCAGCAGCTCCGCGGACGCCGGAGACCCCTTGACGGCTCCCAGGGAATTGGATTGTCCTGTCAGGATGTATAATTGAAGCGTCTTGGCTTCTGCCGCGCCGATGAAAGCCGCCGTTATGGGGATGAACAGCAGACTGCGGTAAAGTGATGAAAATTTCATGGCAGTTGGATTCAAAGGGATAAAAAACAAAAGCCGCTGGCTGCATGAAACCGCCAGCGGCCCGACAGGAGGAAATTTTACTTTCTCCGGCGGCGCAGGAGCAGTGCGCCCAGCCCCAGAAGGCTCAGGGAGGCAGTGGCCGGTTCCGGAACGTTGATGATGGCTGCCAGGTCATCCTGCGTTGCCGCGCCTTCCCAGAAGCTGAGGCCGGATACCGTCGGGGAACTCTGGTTCCCGTTCAAGGTTGCCCAGCAGCCGATATAGAGCTGGTCCAGATTTCCGGCTTGGGCCATGTTGGGCCAGGATACGGTTTGAGTGGTGCCGTTCTGCGTAATGAACACGCTGTAGGCTCCCCCTGCCTGAACGGAGAGAGTCAGTGAAAACGGGCTGTTGAAGTCAATGGCGGTGCTGCTTAAGCCGCTTGCGGGACGTCCCGAGCTGCCGCCATTGTTGGCGATGCCTATCTTGCCGCTTTCATAGCGTCCTACAATGGAATTAAGACCGGTTCCGCCAATGGAAGCGCAGAAGAGGGAATCCGTGTTGTCCAGGCTGGCGGCGCTGGAGAAGTTAATGTTCACCGTATAGCCGGCAGCTCCGGAAAGCTGAAGGGAAGAAACATTAAGCCCGTTTTTCTTTGAATTGGTCGCATTGGACGTCCATGTTCCGTCGTTATTCCAGATAGCGTCGTTAAGCGTCCAGCTGAGGGACTTCGTTCCCAGGTCAGAAACAGCGGTGCCGCTGTCCGGTGAAGTCTGGTCAAACCGGGAAAATCCGGAAACCAGGGTGACGGCGGCGTGGCCGCCGGAAATGCCGAGGAGCGTGACGGCCAGAAGAGAAAGTGTTTTCTTCATTTTATTAAACTTTTGAGTCAAAAATACTGGAAGGAAGTATTTCCACCCGTTTACCGGATTAAGAATCCGGTTTTTTTATGTGAAATACAAATTTTGTATAACTTGCGGAGCAAGTATGGAAAGGATGAATTCAAAAAAGACCAGGAATACTATAATGATAGTATTTTCAATGTATTAAAATGTACAGTAAATTAATTGTTAACATTTTTTATTGTTTGCGGATTCTTAATCCGCAGACATTTATTGAACAGGAGGAGGAAAGCGTGTGTAAAATGCTTTCTATACATTTATCCATTTATTGAAATTCAAGGAATTGTCTTCAAATTTGATGGAGATGACAAAGAAAGCTTGCAACGGGATATTTATAGGAAAGAGACGTTTTTTCCCATCATAGGCATCCTGCGGCAAGCCGTATTTTAGGCTTTCCCTTTGCTGGCGGTGATGGCTTGATAAGGCCGTGCTGGCAAAAAGAATCATTCCATGTCTGGACGTAACGGACGGCAGAGTCGTCAAGGGGACCAATTTCGTCAACCTGAGGGATGCCGGTGACCCGGTGGAATGCGCCAGGGCATATGATGCCCAGCAGGCGGACGAGCTTGTTTTTCTGGACATCACCGCTTCTTCCGACGGCCGCGCCACCATGGTGGACGTGGTGCGCCGCACGGCGGCCTGCTGCTTCATGCCGCTGACCGTGGGAGGAGGCATCCGTTCCGTAATGGACATGCGTGAAATGCTTCTGGCGGGCGCGGACAAGGTGTCCCTGAATACGGCGGCCATCAACCGTCCGGAACTGATCAATGAAGGCGCGGCGGCCTTCGGCAGCCAGTGCATCGTCGTAGCCATTGACGCCAAGAGGCAGGCGCCCGGCAAATGGGGCGTTTCCACTCATGGCGGCCGTAAATTCGTGGGGCTGGATGCCGTGGAATGGGCCGTGGAGGCGGAACGCCGCGGTGCCGGGGAAATCCTGCTGACCAGCATGGATGCGGACGGGGCCAAAACCGGGTACGATATTGAACTGACCCGCGCCGTCAGCGAGGCGGTGCGCATTCCCGTGATCGCCAGCGGAGGAGCGGGCAGCCTGGACCACATGGTGGACGTGCTGGTGGAGGGCAAGGCGGACGCCGTGCTGGCGGCTTCCATCTTCCACTTCGGCGAATACACGGTGCCGGAAGCCAAAACCTACTTTGCCTCCAGGGGCATTCCGGTGCGTCCTTTGGCGGAATAGCGGAAACACTCTTTTTTCTTGAGAGAAAACGGAATTCCTGCACGTAATATACGCATGCGCCGTTTTCTTTTTCCTCTGTGTTCCGTTATTGCCTTAACGTCTTTTGTTCAGGCCCAGTCGCCGGACAGGCACCCGCTATATGAACCCGCCCTGGTTTCCGCCGGAGCGACGGGTGATGCGGGCAACCTGTTTGCCGGGGCCAAAGTCACCGCTTCCGGGCATTACGGCAACGACCGTCCGGAACTGGCCGTGGACGGCCAGGCGAACAACGCAGGCAAATACTGGGGATGTGAGGGCATTCCCGTCTGGCTTCAGATAGACATGGGGAAGCCCCGCGCGCTTTCCGCCCTGCATGTCTGGCCATATTGGGAGGGGGGCCGCATTTACAAGTATAAAATAGAAGGCTCGGAAGACGGCAAAAATTGGAAAATGCTGGCGGACCAGTCTTCCAACAGCATTGCGGCCACCTCGGAAGGCGTCCCCTTCAAATTCAATCCCCAGACGGTCCGGTACGTCAAAATCACCTTCCTGGGCAACAACGCCGGCAATGACAAGGGAGGGCACCTGGTGGAAATCAAGGGCTACGGCCCTGATGCCGCCCTGAACCTGCAAGCCGCGGCGGTGAAGGATTATGACCGCATCCCTTACAGCGGCGCTCCCAGGCAGGAAATGCTTCAGGATTCCGTGCGCCTGTCCGGCTGGAGGGGCGAACGCGCCGCCGGACAGATTGCCGTCTGGTCTTCCCAGGCGCAGCCCCAGTTATCCGCTACCTGCGCCGGGGTAAAAAATGCTGCCGGACAGGTCATTCCCGTCCGGACCTCCATGATACGCTACACCAAGGGAGGCAACAGGCTCATTTCAGATATCATCGGCAGTGAAAACAGCTGTGACCTGCAGGCCGGGGGCGTGCGTCCCGTCTGGGTGGAAGTTAACATTCCCCCGTCCGCCAAACCCGGCGTGTACAAGGGAAAAATAGTGGTTTCCGCGGAAAGCGGCTCTCCCGTGAGCGTTCCCGTAGTTCTGGAAGTGGCTCCGGAATCTCTGCCTGCGCCCGCCAATTGGCAGGTTCACCTGGACCTTTGGCAGCATCCGCAGGCTGTGGCGCGCTGGCATGATGTGGAACCGTGGTCTCCGGAACATTTCGCGCTGATGAAGCCGGTGATGAAGAGGCTGGCGGATGCCGGGCAGAAGGCCATTACCTGCTCCCTGATTGATGAAGCCTGGAACGCCCAGACCTACGACTGGTTCCCCCCCATGATCGAATGGATCAAGGGCAAGAACGGAACCATGCGCTGGAACTACGCCAACTTTGACAAATGGGTTTCCTTCATGATCAACGAGGTGGGCGTCAAGGGCCAGATATCCTGCTACACCATGATTCCGTGGAACATGAAAGTCCGTTATCTGGATGAAGCTACCGGAAAATACAAGTTCCTGGACCTCAAGCCGAACGACCCTTCCTACGAAGCCATCTGGGGGCCTTTCCTGACGGATTTCCGCAAGCATGTCAAGAGCAAGGGATGGCTGGACAAGACCTGCATCGGGCTGGATGAACGGCCGGACTCCATGGTAAAGGCGGCCAAGAACGTGCTGGACAAGTATGCTCCGGAATTCAAGATCGTCTCCGCCGTCAACCGGCCTACCGCCATGACCCGGGACGTGTATGACGTCTCTCCCGTGCTCGACCATGCGGACACGGTCACGGGCGATCTCCTGGCGCAGCGCAAGAAAGAGGGGAAGAAGACGACGTTCTATGTTTGCGTCCATCCCAAAAAGCCCAACACCTTTACCATCTCCCCGCTGGCGGAGGCGGAATGGCTGCCCCTCTTTGCCGCCGCCAACCATCTGGACGGCTTTTTGAGGTGGGCCTACAACTCCTGGAACCGCAATCCGTTTGAAAAGACGGACTTCGGCAACTGGCCCGCGGGAGACTGCTACCTGGTTTATCCCGGCAACCTCAGTTCCCTGCGGTTTGAAAAACTCCGAGACGGGCTGGAAGAATTTGAAAAGGTCAATATCCTGCGCGCCCGCGCCGCGAAGAACCCGAAGGCGAAAGCCGCCGTGGCCCGCATGGATGAGGAGCTTTCCAAGCTCTTCACCGTGGAAAGAAGCCGCGGCGATTCCCATGAGGACGACGTGCGCAAGGCCCGTGAAATCATCCGTAAAACGGCGGAAGCCGCTAGATGATTTTATAGCTTCCGCGTTTTCGATTCTTTATTTTTATAAAAAGCTTGTCCTTGTCTTTCAGGTTGCTGGGGGACAACGGGCAAGCTTTATTTATTGTTCTTCCGCCTCTGGGAGCGAGCAGTTTGGGTAGTCCTTTGGACTTTCCGCCCGTAGTGGCAGCATTTATGGAATTTGCTTATTTTCAACAGGAGGGAGTAGAGGCACGTATCGTCCGTGTTTAATTCGTCAAGTAATGGTTGAATCCCAAAAAACCGATATTTACGATGGCATTCCATAAAAATACTAAATGCAATGAATAACGCAATTTCAATAAATAACGGTGATTCCCGGCATGAAATAAAGATTGAAAACGGGAAGATGGGTTCAACGGGAGCATTAAATCAGAAACACGATCAGGGATATGCGGAAGGCGTCGAATTTAAATATGGATTCATTTCTTCCACGGAAGGAACTTCCGACCGTGCTTCCAGAATCCGGAAATGGTATGCCCTCCGCGGAACAAAAATAGAATACTGGTCCGTAGAAAGTGATCATGTTACATGTGCAGAGCTGGATTCTGACAAAACTTCCGGAGGCATCAAACAAAGGATCATGTTCTTTGAAGACAGGGACTCGTTTGACACTCCGGATTATGCCGCGGGATTTTATGTAATTTCGTGGAAGGACCGGGGCAGGCGCGGTGATGATGGCAACAAGGTTAACAATAGTTACCATGTTAAAGTCACGCTGGGAGACCCGTCGCAGAATACCGGAGAAGTAATCGCCTCGTTGAATGTCAAGGAGGGTGAAATTATCCCGGGGGAATGGAGAGACAGATGCTTGCTGATGCGCCTCAAGCGTTCCCAGGAATTCAATACGGGAAGGGAGGACATATGGCTCTCCATGGAATGTGAGGAAGGCGGAACTTTTGGAACTCTGATTACGGAAGTGGATATTCATCCCGTCACCTTGAAGGCTTTTCCGGCTCCGCTGTTTGGAGTATCGGAAAGATTGGTCGTACCGCAGGAAGATGATCATTCCGATGCGCTGGGATATGTGGACGGCAGGAATACTGACACGATTGCATGGATTGATTATGCAGAGACAGGTTCCGGCCAGGAAAGCAGTCCTAGAATGCCCAGTTTGCATTTTGAAATAAAAGGGTTGGATGCCGGGCGTTTTTCCTGGAAAACCAGGCTGACGGTAAGCTACAGCCGCCCGGCGATCCAATATGCAGATGCCCCTGCCGGAACCCGGGATCGCAACCGGGCCGTTTTGGATAAAGATACAGTACATATCCCTTCCATTCAGGAAAATTGGAAAGAACAGCCAGTGTCCTTATGGAATATTGCGGAGGATACGGATTGGCTTGAAGAGGTGAATGAAGGCTTTTTTGGAGGAAATGCCAGTCTGGAATTTGAAATTAAATCCAAAAACGGCCACTCCTCCTATACAGGAGCGGATATCTATCGTTTCCGCATCGGAGGGCAGAATCCGGACGATCAAATGTGCACCCGGTATATTCAGTCCTACGTGCTTCAAATGTATCCGGATACTTTGGCCTCCATGGAATGGTGTCTTCCCGCCGTAGGCAAAAGCGAATCATTTGGATATGGCGGCGAGGCGGTTTATTACCCCTTCTCCTGGAGTAATGCCCCGTCATCCTTGTACAATCAATTTTTGGCCGGAGGCGGCAAGTACCGGAGGGAGCCCGGGGCGGAAGGAATTCCGCTTCATAGCCAGGATACCGCCGGCGCCGGCGGTTACGGCATTTTTCAAGTGACGGGAACGGCAGGGGGAGACGGCATATATACCGCCATCCCAAGGGAGCAAATATGGAACTGGCAGAAAAACATCCAGGCAGCCCTTCAAATCATCCTTGTCAAATACAATGAGGCGCACAGGTGGATGCTCCGTCAACTCCAGCAGCAGCAGGCGGAAGCGCCTGAAAGTGCTCTCCCGGTTTATCGTGCGGCCGATACCAATCCAGGCCAGGGGGTTCCGTATGATTATTCATTTGCGGAAGGAACGGCCTGTACCATCGCCCAGCTTTGCACGCTTAAGGCATATAACGGAGCTTCCAAATGTTCCCGGCAGATTAACGAACCCGGCACCAAGGTGCGCTCCCCCGGTTTTCTTTATGATCCCGGAAAAAGCGGCCACTACTGCGCCTGGATGAATACTTCTAGACAATGGTGCATTTCCAGATATAATAGCAATAATTTTGATTATGTGGACAGGGTTCTGTCCAGGGTAAATCAAATTTAGAATGAATGCTTTAATCACAGGATTATGCTTTTTATGCTGCTCTGCCGCCTTGTTAAAGGCGGCAGAGCAGCCGCCTGTTTTTTCCCTTCATTTTTCCCAGCTTCCTTCTTTTCTCCAGTGGAATATTCGCAAACAGGTTTCCGGACAGGGCGATCTTATTGAATCATGGACGGGCTGGAATCCTGCATTAAAGAATTCAGACGGCCCCAACGGCGGCCTTGTTTTTATGCAGGAAATTGATCTTGTGGGAGACCATGGAAAAGAAAGAATTTTCCTGTACCGGAACCCTGAAATAGCTGGAACTCCTCCCCCGCAGGATGAACATGTAAGGTTTATCTGCAATGCGGATAACTCTTATCTTTATACGGTTCCTTCCTTCTGCCTGCACGGGAAGAAAATCGGCAGTGTTTTTCGTGGTGAAGAAGCTTATTATTTTTGTCCTGACAGGTATGTTAACAGGTATCGCTTTATCTATGGATGGAAGCAATGGGAACTGACGGAACAGTATGGCAGGGTATTGGAATGGAGCGGCTGTGAAGAGACCAATCCCAAAGATGGAACCCGCTGGAAAAGCGGCATGGAGCAGACGGAAAGCGTTTATGTAAATACGGGCGTCATTAAGGAAACATGCTCCCTTTCCCCAGGCAGCCGCCGGGTGCCTCTTTCCCAGGAAACCGAGGGTGAAGATCCGTTTGAAACAATAGTAAAAGAAAAGACAAAATCGCCTGCATCACCTGAACAGGAAAAATTGGCAGAGGACATGCCCTCTGAAACGGTTTGGGTTGTGTCCCTCTTTGAACTTCTTACACAGGATGCTCCCCAGTGGAAATGTTTTAAGGCGGTTTCTTTAAAAGAGGCGGAAAAAGAATGGAGGAAAATTTCCGGTCCTGCCCTTGAGCAATCCCGGAAATGGAATCAGAAAGAAGCCGTGCAGGCTATGGATGCGTTTCTTAACGTGAAGAATCCCCAAGGGGTAAAAAATTGTCCCTTATTCCAATCTCCGGCTGAAACCGCATTGAAAGATGATAAAACGCCGCCGGGCAGTCCCATGGGCGGGGAAGAACCGTAAAACAGAAATGTCCTTGATCTGCGGGCTTGGCGTGTTCATTTGCTGATAGGCTTTCCCCAGCGGGGACATGGGGCCAGAATGGGTACATTCCGCGCACAGAGTTAAGAGGTACTTCCGCATGTACTTTCCACGTAAGCAGGCCATTTTCTTCCATGAAGCGCAAATGCGCGCCCGGGTTCGTGGCAGTGCAACCGGTGCAGTTTGCCTGCGGCCACCGTTATCATGAAGTAAGTGAAGAAGTATTTTACATCATCAGGGACCATGCCGCCGTGCGTACTCCGGAGGGTGAAAAGAATCTGAAGAAGGGGATGCGCTCTCTCCGGATGTCGGTACCCGCTTCATGCCCGATGTGGTGCACTTCCCGGATACGGCTTCCGGAATGGTATGTTCTTCCTCCGGCATGCACCATTTCCAGGAGTCCTGAGCAGTATTCCTGCTCCGGGAGCGTTCTTCCTTCACGCGGGCCGCGCCTGGGGAAGGAGATGCCTGGGACCGTTTTTCTTCCCGGCGGATAGCATGCCGGGATTGGTTTATTTCTTGCGGGGAGGAAAGGCTGCACCTATGCTTGATGCATTCAGACAAGTCCCATGTACGGAAATATTGTTTTGCTTGCGTTGTTTCTGCTGTCATCCATCGTTCCGGGGGTGGAGCCGGACGCTGCTCATTGCTTTTCCGCGAAGGGGTATTTGATCATGGATTCCCTGCTGTTTGCGGGGTGCTTCTGTTTCCAGCTGGTGATGATTTTCATCCAGTGCGGAAATCCGTGGAAAGGCCGCAGATGTGAAAGACCTTCCCTGAAAAGGTTTCTGCTGTTCCGTGGCGCATGGAGCTGCGGCTACTTTCTGGCGTGGTTTCTCGCGGCTGTCACCGCGGGGCAGGCGGTGCACCTGCTGCTGTTCCGGGACTGGAAGAACGGGTGGCTGTGGACGGACGCGCTCGGATGCCTGGCGGCCTGCGCGGGTCTTGTGGCCGGACATGCCGTGGGACTGAAGCTGTGGAAGAAAAGGGTTCTGTGAACCTGCGCGGAAGGCGCCCGTATCCGGCGCGCAGAAAAGAGCTCTCTCCTGTTGAATGAATAAAAACGCCCCTGCCGGACGAACCGTGCAGGGGCGTTGAAATTCAGCGGCTGTACGCTTTATTCCGCGGACTTGTCGGCGCCCATGTTGGCAATGCTCTGGTACAGGTTCCAGCGGTGCCAGACGTCCTTCTGGGCTTCTTCAAGGAGTTTTTCAAATCCTTCCTTGTTGGTCTTCGCCAGAAGCTTGAAGCGGTTTTCGCTGAGAAGCACGTCGCGAAGGTCGCCCTTCGGTCCCTTGCCTTCCACGATCAGCGGATTCTTGCCCTGGAGGGCCAGGTCCGGATTGTAGCGGTAGAGCAGGATGCGGCCGGAATCCACCCATGCCTTCTGCTGCTGCAGGCCCTTGGCCATGTTGATGCCGTGAGAGATGCAGTGGGAGTAGGCGATGATGATGGCGGGGCCGTCATAGGCTTCCGCTTCCACAAAGGCTTTCAGCGTATGTTCGTCCTTCGCGCCGAGGGCGACGGAAGCCACGTACACGTTCCCGTAGGTCATGGCCATGAGGCCCAGGTCCTTTTTCACGCCGGGCTTGCCGGTCGTGGCGAACTTGGCCACGGCAGCGCGCGGGGTGGACTTGGAGCACTGGCCGCCGGTGTTGGAGTACACTTCCGTATCCATGACCAGCACCTTCACGTTCCTGCCGCTGGCCAGGATGTGGTCCAGGCCGCCGTAGCCGATGTCGTAGGCCCAGCCGTCGCCGCCGAGGATCCAGACGCTCTTGCGGACGAGTTTGTCCGCCATGGTCAGGAGGCGTGCACATTCCGGCTTGCCAGTGATTCTCTTCTTGAGTTCGGCGACGTTTTCACGCTGCTGCGCGATGTCCGCCTCATCCTTCTGCGGGTTGGTCAGGATCTGGTCCACCAGTTCCTGGCCCACGATGCCGGCGGCTTCATGGAGGAGCTCAATGGCGTGTTCCATCTGCTTGTCCAGGGAGACGCGGAAGCCAAGGCCGAATTCGGCGTTGTCTTCAAACAGGGAGTTGGACCAGGCCGGTCCGCGCCCTTCGGAGTCATGGGACCACGGGGTGGTGGGCAGGTTGCCGCCGTAGATGGAGGAGCAGCCCGTAGCGTTGGCGACCACCAGCCGGTTGCCGAAGAGCTGGGAGAGCATTTTCACGTACGGGGTTTCACCGCAGCCGGCGCAGGCGCCGGAGAATTCAAACAGCGGGCGCAGCACCTGCATGGAGCGGATGTTGTCCGTCCTTACCTTGGTGCGGTCCACGTCCGGAAGGCTCATGAAGAAGTCCCAGTTGGCTTCCTCCTTGTCGTGAATCTTCAGGGTGGGCACCATGGTCAGGGCCTTGTGGGTGGGGTCCGTCTTGCTCTTGGCCGGGCAGACGTCGGAGCAGAGCGTGCAGCCCGTGCAGTCGTTCGGGGAGACCTGGATGACGAATTTTTCACCCTTCCAGTCCGGATGCTTGGCATCCAGGCATTCAAAGCCTTCCGGCGCGCCGGAGAGGGCGTCCGGAGAGAAGAACTTGCTGCGGATGGCGGCGTGCGGGCAAACGGCCGTGCACTTGCCGCACTGGATGCAGAGGGCGGGATCCCATTCCGGGAGGTCCAGGGCCAGGTTGCGCTTTTCGTACTGGGAAGTGCCGTTCGGGAACGTGCCGTCCACGGGCATCTGGCTGACGGGGATGCTGTCCCCTTCGCCGCACATCATCTTGCCGAGGACGTTCTGGACGTAGTCCGGAGCGTCAGCGGACATGACGGGCGGAATGGCATGGCCGGTGATGGTCTTGCCGGTGGTGTCCACCTGGTGGAGGTTTTCCAGCGTGGCGTCCACGGCGGCGATGTTCTTGTCCACCACTTCCTGGCCCTTCTTGGCGTAGGTCTTGGCGATGGCTTTCTTGATGTAGCCGATGGCTTCATCAGCGGGAATCACGCCGGCCAGCTTGAAGAAGCAGGTCTGCATGATCATGTTGATGCGGCCGCCCATGCCCGTTTTCCGGGCCACGGAGAAGGCGTCAATCGTGTAAAGCTTGAGGTTCTTGTCCAGAATCTGCTGCTGCATGCGGGCGGGCAGCGTGTCCCACAGCTTGTCCGCGGGGTGCGGGCTGTTCATCAGGAAGGTGGCGCCGTTGGCGGCGTTCTTCAGGAAGTCAAACAGGTTCAGCAGCGTGGGCTGGTGCAGCGCCAGGAAGTTCGCCTTGGTGATCAGGTACGTGGACTTGATCGGGCGCGGGCCGAAGCGCAGGTGGGAGATGGTGGAGGAACCGGCCTTCTTGGAGTCGTACACGAAGTAGCCCTGAACGTACAGGTCCGTGTGCTGGCCGATGATCTTGATGGCGTCCTTGTTGGCGCCCACGGTACCGTCGGAACCGAGGCCGAAGAACATGGCGCGCGTCACGTCGTCCGCTTCCGTGGAGTAATCTTCATCATACGGAAGGCTGGTGCCCAGCACGTCGTCGTTGATGCCGATGGTGAAGTGGTTCTTGGGAGCGTCCTGTTCCAGGCTGTCATAGACGCCCTTGACCATGGCAGGAGTGAATTCCTTGGAGGAGAGGCCGTAGCGGCCGCCTACCACCTTGGGCATGCCGTTGGTGAAGGGGAGCGTGCCGGAGCCTTGGGCGTCAAAGAGGGCCTGGATGACGTCCTGGTGGAGCGGTTCGCCCTGGGAGCCGGGTTCCTTGGTGCGGTCCAGCACGGCGATCTTCCTGACCGTGGCGGGGAGCGCCTTGATCAGTTCCGCGGCGGGGAAGGGGCGGAACAGGCGCACCTTGAGCACGCCCACCTTGGCGTTTTCACGGGCGATCATGGCTTCCACCGTTTCTTCCACGGCTTCCGCGCCGGAACCCATCAGGATGATCACGCGTTCTGCGTCCGGGGCGCCGGAGTAGTCCACCAGATGGTAGGAACGGCCCGTGAGGTCCGCAAACCTGTCCATGGCCTTCTGCACGATGGCGGGGGTGGCTTCATAGAATTGGTTGACCGTTTCACGGCCCTGGAAGTAAACGTCCGGGTTCTGGGCGGTGCCGCGCAGCACGGGAGCGTCAGGCGTCAGGGCGCGTTCGCGGAAGGAGTCCGCCCATTCCTGCTTGATCATGCCGTTCAGCGTATCGTCCGTGATATCTGCAATCTTGCCGATTTCATGGGACGTGCGGAAGCCGTCAAAGAAGTTCATGAACGGAACGCGGGATTCCAGCGTGGCGGCGTGGGAAATGGCGGCAAAATCCGCGGCTTCCTGCGTGGAGGAGCCGCACAGCATGGCCCAGCCGCAGGAGCGGGCGCTCATCACGTCGCTGTGGTCGCCGAAAATGGAGAGGCCCTGGTAGGCCAGGGAACGGGCGGCCACATGGAACACGGCCGGAGTCAGTTCCCCTGCGATCTTGAACATGTTCGGGATCATCAGCAGGAGGCCCTGGGATGCGGTGAAGGTAGTTGCCATGGCTCCGGTCTGGAGGGCGCCGTGAACGGTGCCTGCCGCGCCGCCTTCACTCTGCATTTCCACCACGGAGGGAACGGTGCCCCACAGGTTCTTCCGGTTGACAGCGGCCCAGCTTTCGGCTGATTCACCCATCGGAGAGGACGGTGTAATGGGGTAAATGGCAATGACTTCAGAAAAACGATAGGCTACGGAGGCTACGGCTTCGTTAGCGTCAATCGTGCTGTAAGTTACGGTTGTCTGATCACTCATAAGTCTGCACGGATAGTATATAATTGATAAATAAGGTGCGCCTTAACGGAGTTATTTATAACATGTCTGACGCCGAAGGTAAAAGCAATTATGCGTATGTGGGGTTTTGGCGGCTATTTTTTAATAATAAGACCAGTTTCTTTTCAATTCCTTTGAATATCGTGCCTTGCGTGGTTCTCCCGCTCCTTTTTACAGAGGCTGCGGACGGGCATCCACCCCCGCGGGTGCGTCCCCCGGCGCTTGGACTCCGGAAAGGAGGGCAAAAAGGTCCCCGGTTCCGGACAGGCCGCCAAAAATGCCCCCTGCCTGACAATGCACTAGCCAAAACGGAGGCAAGCCTTTAAAATCCCCGCACTATGTCCGAACAACAGCAGGCACATCCGAATACGACGGAATCCGAACTTATTGCCGTGCGCCGCGACAAGCTCGCCAAAATCCGCGAGCTGGGGATTGATCCCTACGGCGCAAGATTTGACGTGACCACCACCCCCGCCGGATTGAAAGCCGATTTCCAGGAAGACAAACAGGTAGCCGTGGCCGGCCGCCTGCTGGCTATTCGCGACATGGGCAAATCCCAGTTTTTCGTCATTGGAGACGTACGTGGCAAAATCCAGGGGTTCCTGCACAGGAATGAAGTGGATGAAACCACCTGGAAGCTGTGGAAGCTCCTGGACCGCGGAGACTGGATCGGCATTGAAGGAACCACCTTCCTGACCCGTACCGGAGAACCCACCGTGAAGGTCTCCGGCCTGACCATTCTTTCCAAGAGCCTCCGTCCCCTGCCGGACAAATGGCATGGCCTGGCGGACAAGGAGGTCACCTACCGCAAGCGCCATCTGGACCTCATTTCCAATGAGGAAAGCGCGTCCCTGTTCGTCACGCGCTCCCTCATGATTGCGGAAATCCGCCGCTTTCTCCAGGAACGCGGCTATCTGGAAGTGGAAACCCCCATGCTTCAGGACGTGGCCGGGGGCGCCGCCGCCAAGCCGTTTGAAACGTACCATAACGCGCTGGACATGCCGCTGACGCTGCGCATTGCTCCGGAACTCTTCCTCAAGCGACTGATGGTAGGCGGCTTCACCAAGATTTTTGAACTCAACCGCAGCTTCCGTAATGAAGGCATCGACCGCCGCCACAATCCGGAATTCACGATGCTGGAAGCCTACTGCGCCTGCGGGGATTTTGAAACCATGGCGAACATGGTGGAAGAACTCATCTGCCACCTGGCGGAAAAATTCTGCGGAGGCCTCCAGATAGACCACAAGGATGCAGAAGGCAACGTGCTTTACACGATCGACCTCAGCCGCCCCTGGAAGCGCGCCGACTACCAGGACCTGATCCGCGCCGTGGCCGGGCAGGACTGGTTTGACATTTCTCCCGAGGCGCGCCGCGCCCGCTGTGAGGAGCTGGATGTGGAAATCAGCCCGGACATGAAGGATGTGGACGTTTCCCAGCAGGTTTATGAAAAGCTGGTGGAGGAAAAAACCATGAATCCCTGCTTCGTCACCCATGTGGCCAAGGACCTGGTTCCCCTCGCCAAGCTGAACAAAGAAAACCCGGACGTGGTGGACGTGTATGAACTGGTAATCAACGGGCAGGAAATTTCCCCCGGTTACTCGGAGCTGAACGATCCGGACGTGCAGAAAGAGCGCCTGGAACACCAGGCCGCCGGGGAAACCCAGCGCGTGGACTACGACTTCATTGAAACGCTGGAATACGGCATGCCCTCCGCAGGCGGCATCGGCATCGGCATTGACCGCGTCATCATGATGCTGACGGGCGCCTCTTCCATCCGCGACGTCCTGCTCTTCCCGCAACTGAAACGGAAGGACAGTTAATTCAGCCCCCCAGCCGCATGGCCCCCCCCACCCCGGATACCCTGGACTGCGCTTCCGCCCAATGGATCGGCAAACGCCGTGAGCAGGAAGACGTGGTTAAAAGCCTTCCCGCCGCCGGCGGGATGCTGGGCATCGTGTGCGACGGCATGGGGGGCCATCTCCGCGGAGACTGCGCCTCCTGCGTGGTGGCGCAGGAATTTGCCGCAGTATTTGCGGAAAGCGGCGTGGAGGATATTCCGGAGCGTCTGACGGAAGCCCTGCATGCCGCCAACCGGGCGCTGGCCGCCATCCAGAAGGAGCCGGAGGAATCCGGAACCACGCTGCTGGCCGTCTTCATCCGTGACCGTTCCCTGTGGTGGATCAGCGTGGGGGATTCCCCCCTTTACTTATGGAGCGGAGCGGACAGCTTCCGCATGGACCGCCTGAATGAAGACCACTCCATGAGGCCCATTGCGGATTGCCTCTACCGGAAGGGGGAAATGTCCCTCCAGGGCGCTCTGCGCCAGCGCTGCGTTCTGCGGTCCGCCGTCATGGGGGGGCCCATGGAACTGGTGGACATCAGCGCCATGCCCCTGCTTCTGCATCCGGGGGATGCGGTGCTGGCCTGCTCGGACGGCTTGCAGGTCTGGAGCGAACTGCTGAGGGAGCCTTCTTTCCTGGCTCTCCAAAAGGCCAGGGACTGTTCCAGCCGGGAGCTGGTGGGAACCATCATGGAGCAGGTGAAGGACATGCTGGAACCGCAGCAGGACAATGCCTCCGTCTGGGCCGCCGTGATGCGGAAACCCTGCACGGACGGTAAATAAACCCGTTCCGGAAAAGGAAAAATAAGACCGGGGGCATCTTCCCCACGAGCGCGGGGCGAGCCTGTGCCGTTTTTACTGCGTCGCTTTTTAAAAGAGGGCCTTTCCTCCGGACGGGGGCGGTGCAGGAAGCCTTCTGGAAATCCGGTGCCGGGGAAGGCCGTTGAACGTTCCGCTGTTCCGCGGGAGCAGGCCGCCGGAAAGAAGCGTCCCGGAGACGATTTCCCCATTGTCATTTGACGGGCGGGGGGGTAGAATACCCTCCGCACGACATGATTGCCTGGATAGTTCTCTATATTGCAGCCTCCTACCTGGTTGGAGCGGTTCCGTTCGGCTACCTTGCCGGCAGGATCAGGGGCCTTGACCTGAGGCGGGAGGGTTCCTGCAACATAGGCGCTACCAATGCATGGCGCGTGCTGGGCTGGAAGTGGGGCCTCTCCGTTTTTGCGCTGGATTTTTTAAAGGGGTTCGTGCCCGTGTTCGGCGCCCTGAACTGGCTGCCGTTCCTGACGGGGGATGCGGGCGGCTGGGACTTCAACGCCGTAGTCGTCCTCGTCTGTTTCGCCGTGGTGCTCGGCCATACCTATACCTGTTTCCTTGGGTTCAGGGGCGGAAAGGGCGTGGCGACGACTGCGGGCGTCTTGTTTGCCCTCAATCCGGTGGTGGCCTGCGTGGCCCTGGGCGCGTGGCTGGTATTCATGGGAATCTCCGGCATCGTGTCGCTGGCCAGCCTGGTGGCTGCCGTGGCGATGATCGCCGCCGGATGGTGGTTCTACCCGCTTTGCCAGGGCGGGGCCGTTTCTCCCCAGATACTTTACATTGCCTTTTTCACGGTGGTGGGGGCTCTGGTCATTCTCAAGCACCGTTCCAACATCGTGAGGCTCCTCAACGGAACGGAACACTCCTTCTATTCCAAAAAGTCCAAGTAAGATGATGAATCGGTTACATAAAATAGCAGTCATCGGCGCCGGTTCCTGGGGTACGGCCCTCTCCATGGTCCTGGCGACCCGGGAATGTGAAGTCGTCCTGTGGACGCCGGAAGAAGCGCAGGCCCGGCAGCTTGCTGAAACCAGGCGCAGCCCGGTCCTGTCGGAAACCGCCGCGCCCCTGGCCCCCAACATCCATCCCACTTGCGACCTGGACCAGGTGAAGGACGCGGAGCTCATCGTGGTGGTGGTGCCTTCCGTAGCCATGCGTTCCGTAGCGCAGCGGCTGCGTGACCTGCCGGTGAGGCCGGACGCCGTCATCGTCTCCTGCACCAAGGGCATTGAACAGGGCTCCCATAAAAGAATGACGGAAATCCTTCAGGAATATCTGCCCTCCAATCCCATAGGCGTGCTCTCCGGCCCCAACCATGCGGAAGACATCTGCCTGGGCCTCCCGTCCGCCTCCCTGATCGGGTTTGAGGATCCGAAATATGCGGACTGGGTGCAGCAGATATTCGCCTCCAAGACCTTCCGCGTTTATTCCGCTACGGACATCATCGGCATGCAGCTGGGGGGAACCATCAAGAACGTCTTTGCCATCGGGGCCGGACTGTGCGAGGGGCTGAACCTGGGAGATAACGCCCAGGCCGCCCTGCTGACCCGCGGCCTGGCGGAAATGACGCGCATCGGCGTAGCCAGCGGAGGCCGCAGGGAAACCTTCATGGGCCTTTCCGGCGTGGGCGATCTCATCGTCACCTGCTATTCCCGCCACTCCCGCAACCAGACGGTGGGGCGGAGGCTGGCGGAAGGAAAAAGCCTCCAGGAAATTCTGGACGCCCTGGGCATGGTGGCGGAAGGGGTGCCCAACACGCTCTCCGTCTATGAAATTGCGCGGAAGCTGGGAGTGAGGACGCCGCTGATTGACGCCGTCTATTCCGTTCTTTATGAATCCAAGCCGCCCATGGAAGCGCTTGTGGAGCTCATGACGCGGGACCCCCGCCCGGAATTAGATTGATTTTTTGTTTTTTTGAGTTGCTTTCCCTCGACAAATTATACTATATAAACAATCAGTATGAAACGTGCCATCATCTCAGCTCTTTTTGCCGCCGGCGCCATCGGTGTCGCCAGTGCGGACATTCAGGCTCCACCCGCTTCCGAATACACCCCCACCCGCAAGCTGGGCCGCGCCATCGCCAACATCATTTACTCCGTTGAAGAAATTCCCCTGGGAATCATCAACTGGACGAGCCGCGAAGGTGACTATGCCGGTTTTTCCGTGGGCATTGTTGATGGCACCGCCACCATGCTTGAACGCATGGGCTACGGCATCTATGAACTTGTCACGTTCTGGGCTCCCACCTACAAGTGCACGTACAAGCCCCCCTATCAGGGACGTTGCGGCATGAGCGGCCTTAAGGAATACAATCCCAACGGCGGCCTGAGCGAATTCCCTGCGGAACTCAGCTTCCAGAGCTACTACAAGTACTCCCGCCAGCAGCGCGACTAAAATCCGGCTGTTAAAAATTTCAAAAGGGCTGTCTGCAATGGAGCAGACAGCCCTTTTTAATGTGGTAAAGCCTTATTGCCCGCAGTAGTAAATTTCCATATTGGGAGGATTGACTCCACCCACGGTTCCGGTAAGGGTATGGGCATGGTGGAAACTCCCATTGGGTGGTCCACTGGGAGTAACAGCGATGACGAGTCCGGAATTCATCCCGGATTGTTGTAGTTTAGCCACATCCGCTAATGCATCTTGCGTAATATTGCTGCCCGGATGATGGCATTTGATTTCAATGGGGGCAAGATAAGGGCCATTTGAAAAAAGGAAATCAGGCGTTCCGTATCCCTGGATACCGTTTTCCCGTTCATGATCAATATTGTTCATGGTGAGGTACGTGGCAAATTCAACCTGGAACCAGCCCTCCCAGCCGCCGGGAATATCCCAGGGGTAATCAGTCCTGGCGACACTGCCGAGAACGGTATCAACGTGTTGTCCGAACCGGGCCATATGATCGATGAAGCGACCTCTATCGTCGGGGTTGTATCCTAGAAATTGTTGTATTGTTAATTGAGCCATATCGTATTAATTAGTGGTTGAGTCCCTATCATCTCTGTAGCGTTTGCAGGTGAAAAGAGAGCCCTGCCCAAGCGGGGAAATGGCTTTTACAAAGGCATGAAAGAGTGCTTGCCTGCCACTGACCGTATGTAGAAAAGAAGGGGTTGTCCTTCGTGACGACCGTCACGATTGACGGGAGATGAAGGAAGAAGTATCTTTCCGTGACGAAACGGCTTCCATATCATGAATAAAACAGTTGCTTTCATCGGCCTGGGCGCTGCCGTCTGCATGACGGCCCCCGCATTTGCCCAGGACACCCATCTTTCCCTGACCAAGGAGAGCGTTGCCAGCATGCATGAAATTACGGCGGCGCTGGACAAGGTGACGGACGAGCCCGGAGCGGCGGACGCCGTGAAAACGGTCAAAAAGGTGCGTGAAAAGCTGGTGGACCTCGGAAAAAGGCAGCTTGAACTTCCCGGCGCCACGCCGCAGGAGCAGGCGCAGATTTCCGCCCAGATGACGGAAGTGCAGAAAATTTCCGGTGAATTGGTGAAATCCCTTGCGCGCTTGAAAAAGGAAGGTCTGCTCACGCCCGATTTGCAGAAGGCCCTGATGGATTTGCAGTCCGTGCAGACGGAACTGGCGCAGGCTTCCCGGGACAAGGCCGCGCAGGCGGAGCCGTTCCCGAAGGATGCGGAGGGCAACACGCATGAAACCCTGCTGGCAAAAACCGTGGATGAAGTCAAAAACCTGGATGAATCCCTGTCCAGGGTGAAGGATGAGGAAACCAGCAAGGCCGCTGTGGACCAGATAGGGCATTACCGGGCCGCCCTGCTGGACATCGCCAAGAAACAGGCCGCCCTGCCGCCCCTCACCCGCAACCAGCAGGCCAAGCTGACGGGAGTGCAGCAGCAGCTTGTGGAAATGATGCAGCCCATCGTCAAGCATGTGACGGCCATCATGCTCTCTCCGGATGCCTCCAGGAATTTGAAGGAGGCCCTCAATTCCCTTTCCGAACTGCCCAAGGAAGTTCAGAAAATCCGTGAAGAGGCGGCCAAGTGAACTTTTTGGGGGAATGCCCCTCTTTTGGACTGGTCAAAAATTATAATTGTTCTAAAGTGGCTGTCCTGAGGAATGCGACCGATTTTTAGTGAAACAGATCTCAATGAACGCCCCTTCCTGGTTTTCTGGGAAGTGACGCGCGCCTGCGCGCTGGCGTGCAAGCATTGCCGCGCCGTAGCCCAGCCGCGGCCCCATCCTGATGAACTGACCCATGAGGAAGCCCTGCGCCTGATTGACCAATTGGCGGAGCTGCGCCCTCCCATGCTGGTGCTGACGGGCGGGGACCCCGTCATGAGGCCGGACATTCTGGAATTGATCCGCGCGGCGGCCGGCAAGGGGCTGCATGTGGCATTGAGCCCCGCCGCTACCGCCCGGCTGCTGCATGCGGACTTCCATGCCTTGAAGGAGGCGGGGGTTCAAAGCATGTCCCTGAGCCTGGACGGGGCGCATGAGGCCACCCATGACGCCTTCCGCGGCGTTCCCCACACGTATGAACGGACCCTGCGCGCGGCGGAAATGGCGAAGGAAGCGGGGATGCACCTGCAAATCAACACCACCATCACCAAGAGCACCCTGGGCGAGTTTGACGACTTTGTGGAGCTGATGAAGAAGATGCAGCCGGGCATGTGGAGCGTGTTCCTGCTGGTGCCTACGGGCCGGGCCGCCATGGATGAAATGCCCACGGCGGAAGAAGTGGAGGCCGTTTGGGAAAAACTCAGCAAGGTAAGCCGTGAAGTCCCCTTCGGCGTCAAGACCACGGAAGGGCACCATTACCGCCGCGTGGCGCTTCAGGAAGCCCGCGCGCAGGGGAGCAAGCCCGCGCGCCGCGCCGTTCCCACCCGGGACGGCAAGGGCATCATGTTCATCTCCCATACCGGGGAAATCCAGCCTTCCGGATTCCTGCCCGTTACGGCGGGAAACGTGCGGACGGATGATCCGGGGGAAATCTACCGCACGCACCCCCTTTTCCTCAAACTCCGGGATGACAATGCACTGGAAGGCAAATGCGGCCGGTGCGAGTACCGCACCGTCTGCGGCGGCTCCCGTTCCCGCGCCTATGCCGTTTACGGAGACATGATGGCGGAAGACAACCTCTGCCCCTACCAGCCCAGGCTTTCACAACACCATGATTAACATTACCAGACTTTGGACAGGGGCGGAACAGCCCGCGGACCATTTGAGATACGGGCAGGGCCACGGGCACGGCCGCTCCGCGGGAGGCGCCGTGGAATCCTGCGCTCCGGCTTCGTCCCGCGTCCGCAAGCCCATTGTGGTCTGGAACATCACGCGCACCTGCAACCTCAAGTGCGTGCATTGCTATGCGGACGCCTCCGCCCGGAAATTTGAAGGGGAGCTGGATTGGGACCAGTGCTGCGCGGTCATTGACGATCTGGCGGACTACAAGGTGAACGCCCTGCTGTTCTCCGGCGGGGAGCCGCTGGTGCACCCGCGCTTCATGGAGCTGCTGGAACGGGCCACTGGAAAAGGGCTGAAAGTGACCATTTCCACGAACGGCACCCGCATCACGCCGGAGGCCGCCGCGCGGTTCAAGGAACTGGGCGTGGCGTACGTGGGCATTTCCCTGGACGGCATCGGCGCCGTTCATGACAAGTTCCGCGGCGTGAAAGGCTCCTTTGAACAGGCGGTGCGCGGGTTCAAGCTCTGCAGTGAAGTGGGGCAGAAGACGGGCCTGCGCCTGACGCTGACCCGCAACAACGTGCAGTGCATGGACCAGATTCTGGACTTCATTGACGCCAATGACATCCAGCGCGTCTGCTTCTACCATCTGGTGCCCACGGGCCGCGGCGTGGAAGTGCAGACGTTGACGCAGGAGGAAGCGCGGAACGCCATGGATACGCTGATTGCCCGCGTGGAGGAATGGAAGGCGGAAGGCAAAAACCGTGAAGTGCTGACCGTCACCCAGCCAGCGGACGGCATTTACCTGCTGCTGCGCCAGCTCCGGGAAGGCTCCCCGCTGGCGAAGGAAACCCTGAACCTTCTTCAATGGAACGGCGGCGGGGCGAACAGCTCCGGCCGCGGCATCGCCAACATTGACACGCAGGGCGTGGTGCACCCGGACCAATTCTGGCAATCCGTCACGCTGGGCAATGTGAAGAACAACCTGTTTTCCGATCTGTGGGACGCCAAGGCGGGGGCCGCGGCGGAGATGCTGCCTGAGTTGCGCGGGTCCGACAATCCCCTGGAACGGCAGAAAAAAATTGAAGGCCGCTGCGGCCGCTGTGTGCACTTTGCCTTGTGCGGCGGTGGCTTCCGCACGCGCGCCGCATTTGCCAACGGGCACTGGTACGGGTCCGATCCCGGCTGCTACCTGACGGAAGAGGAAATTTCCACCCCTCTGCCGGAAATCAGGTAAAATCCGCAGGCTGTTCCCTTCTCCGGAAGAAGCTCCAAATACGGTGGCATATTCCTCAGGCCGTCTTTGGGAACAAGAGCCTCCCGGCACTTGAACGCGGCTGATTGTAACCGCGAAGGCGGGGAGGCAGGGAGCGGCTGGAAATGCCTCCTTTCCCTGCTTTACAAGGGAGGCGGCATGGCATAGCATCCCTGCATCATGAGTCAGGAATTGAGACCGGAAACCCTGTGCGTGCAGGCGGGCTGGACCCCCAGAAAGGGTGAACCCCGCGTATTGCCCATTTACCAGAGCACCACGTTCAAGTATGAAACCAGCGAACAAATGGCCAAACTGTTCGATCTGGAGGAAGCCGGATTCTTCTATACGCGCCTCCAGAACCCTACCAATGAGGCGGTTGCCAGAAAAATCGCCGAACTGGAAGGCGGCGTGGCCGCCATTCTGACCTCTTCCGGACAGGCGGCCTCTTTCTTTGCCGTCTTCAACATCTGCGAGGCGGGGGACCACATCGTCAGCACCGCGTCCATTTACGGAGGCACGTACAACCTTTTTGCCGTCACGTTCCGGAAAATGGGCATTGAGGTCACCTTTGTGGACCAGGACGCCCCGGCGGAGGAAATCGCCAAAGCCTTCCGTCCCAATACGAAGGCCCTCTTTGCGGAAACCGTTTCCAACCCCACGCTCTGCGTGCTGGACATCCGCAAAATGGCGGACATCGCCCATGCGCACGGCGTCCCCCTGATCGTGGACAACACCTTCGCCACCCCCATCAACTGCCGCCCCTTTGAATGGGGGGCGGATATCGTCACCCACTCCACCACCAAGTACATGGACGGCCATGCCGCGGCGGTGGGCGGCGTGATCGTGGACAGCGGCAACTTTGACTGGGAAGCCCACAGGGACAAATTCCCGGGCCTGACGGAGCCGGACCCTTCCTATCACGGGCTTTCCTACAGCAAGAGCTTCGGCAAGGGCGCCTACATCACCAAGGCGACCGTCCAGCTCATGCGCGACCTGGGTTCCATTCAATCCCCGCAGAATGCCTTCCTGCTCAACCTGGGCCTGGAAACCCTCCACCTGCGCGTGCCGCGGCACTGTGAAAACGCGCAAAAGGTGGCGGAATTCCTGCAAGGGCAGGAGGATGTGGCCTGGATCAACTATCCGGGCCTGCCGTCCAACAAATACCATGACCTGGCGCGGAAGCAATTCCGCAACGGGCAATCCTGCGGCGTGGTGACCTTCGGCATCAAGGGTGGCCGTGAACGCGCCATCAAGTTCATGGACAGCCTGAAACTGGCCGCCATCGTAACCCATGTGGCGGATTCCCGCACCTGCGTCCTCCATCCCGCCAGCCATACGCACCGCCAGTTGACGGATGAGCAGCTCATGGAGGCGGGCGTCCGGCCGGACCTCATCCGGTTCTCCGTGGGAACGGAAGCCGCGGAAGACATCATTGCGGACCTCAAGCAGGCTCTGGAAGCCATCCGTTAAACCGGTCTTTCCTTTCTCGTGCGAACAGCCGTTCCGCGCATGTCCGCGGAGCGGCTGTTCTGCGTGGGTGACGGGTGAAAAAGCCGGGATGGCCCGGCGTATTGAATGTTTCCGGAAAAGAGCGCCGGCAAACGGGAGGGCGAGGCATATGCTCCCGCTGGGGAAAGACCGTTTCCGGCAGCAGGGGCCTCCCGGCTCCTGTAAAAACCTGCGGAAACTCCGCAGAAAAATAACTTCATTTCATGTTCTCCTTATTCCAAAGTTTAATTCCACGTAAAATAGGTATTTTAATAGGGTTATAAAGAAAAATCCAGCAACGGCGAATTACGGGGAACGGCTCGGCCATTCAACCTCAAGAAGATGCGCCGGATTTCAGAAAAATCTGAAAATTCAAAGACTTTTCTTCTTAAATGTAAATTGACACACCATAATAAATTTATTATGGTGTGTAACTTATGAAAAATAGATATTGTGCTGTATTAATAAGTTGCGCCAGTGTGCTGGCTGCAAATGCTGCTACCATCATTGCCGAACTGCCCGAATCAGCCAATCTGTCGCAAACCGCGACCATGGCGCCGCAAACGGGAAACCAGCTGCTGGATAAAGTAAAAGGCCGTGAATTTGGCGTCTATGCGGGAGGCAATAACAACAGCCTGGCCAACTGGCCCCAGAATGGGGAGGGAACCTGGGTCAACCATGATGACGTCGGTTCCATCATCCTGTGCGGCAGAAGCGGCGTGGCCGGAGACTCCTTTGCCATGGTGCTGGGCGGCCCCCGGCAGGGAGAGCTTGTTTCCTCCATCATCTTTTCCTGTGACACGCCCACCTCCGTCATCACGAGCTACACCATGGTGCTGGCGGTTTACGACTCCGCCGGAACGTTGGTCCGGAACCTTTCCACCGTGGAAAGCTTTACCTTTGATTCCACTTCAAGAACGACGACCGTTTCCCTGGACATGGCGGATTCTCCCCTGGCGTGGGGGGAAGGATACAAGCTGGTTGCCGGAGTGCGCGGCGGCGCGGGCGGCGCCACCTCCCCCTATACGCTTGCCAACATCCAAGTATCCTATGAAACCGTTCCGGAACCGGCTACCGCATCTCTGGGAATGCTTGGCCTGGGAGCCCTCGTCTTCCGGCGTTCCCGGAACCGGTGAGCGGTACACTTTTCAATCGGGAAGGAGGCGACCTGAAAAACGCCTCTTTTCCTTTTTCCGTTCGGAAAAGGCA